>JAEULV010000102.1 GCA_016793065.1 Hyphomicrobiaceae bacterium | reverse complement strand
ATGGACTTCTGAGGTCCATAGCGCATCATTCAGCCGAACCGATCTCCTGATCGATCAGCACCCCAGGGCGACGCGCGCGTCCTGGGGTGTTGTTTTTTGCAGCCGCGCCGGCCGGCCGGCCCGTGCTAGACAGGGGCAAATCAACCCGGTGCTGTCGACGGCATGATCCCCTTCACCAAGAACGACCTGGCATCGCTCTTCACCCCGCAAGTGCTCGACCGGGGCCGGCAGCTCTTGTCGGCGGGCAAGGTGCTGTCCCGCGAGGTCGTCGGCGACGGCATGATCGGCAGCGTCGCCGGGTCGCATGGCGAGCAGTATGCGCAGACGCTGGAATTGCGGCGCTCCAAGAACGGGCGCCTGCTGATCGGCGACGACTGCAGCTGCTATGTCGGATCCCGCTGCAAGCATGTCGCCGCGCTGCTGCTCAACCATCTGGCACACGAACCGGCGCCCTTCCCGCCCGCCGCCGCCAGCGAACCCATGTCGCACCCGGACAGCGTCCGCGCGGCGCCGGCGCAGCGGCTCGCGCCGGCGCTGGCCGACTGGCTCGGCGCCGTCGCCAGGGCCGAGGCGGCCGCGGTTGCCGGCGGAAGCGGCGAGGACTATCCCGAAGGGGTGACGCAGCGGCTGATCTATCTGCTCGGCCCGGGCAGCTTCAAGGGTGGAATGCCGTCGCTGCAGCTGCAGATCGTCTCGACGCGGCTGTTGAAGTCCGGGCTCATGTCGCAATCGTTTTCCAGTTACGATCCGCTGAACTTCGCCCAGAACGGCCCCAGCCGACATCATCTGCCGTCCGATCAGCTCATTCTCGGCGCGATCAATGCCATCCCCCGCGCCGTCGTTCCCAACCGGTCGCTGGTGCTGGCGGGCGCCGCCGGCGCGCCGATCCTGCGCGACATCCTCGCCACCGGCCGGGCGCGCTGGATCGATCTCAATGCCAAGCCGCTCACCGCCGGCCCGCCGCGCGACGGCCGCTTCGTCTGGCGGGCGGAGGGCGACACCACCATGCGCTGCCGGCTCGAACTGACAGCGCCGGACTGCGCCGACGAGAGCCCCGTGCTGATCGCGGCGCTGCCGCCGCTGCTGGTCGACATCGACAAGGCCGAACTGTCGCCGGTCAAGACAGGGTTTGCGCCACCGGTACTGGCGGCGTTGCTGGCCGCGCCGGCGGTGCCGCTCGACCAGGTGCCCGCCGTCAGCAACGCGATCGAATGCGCCGGCGGCGTGCTGAGCCGGATCGAGCCGCCGAAGCTGGCGCCGCGCCTGGTGATCACGGAACCGCCCCGGCCGATCCTGCGGCTGGAGATGGTTCCGGTGCCGGTTGCGAGCGCGACCTATGGCTATGGCAGCAGCAGTTCGCATGCTGCCTTCGAGATGGTGCCAACGGCCACCCCGGCGTTTCGCTACGGCGCCGGCGACTACAGCATCGACATCGAGGCCGACGCCGGCGAGGCCGTGTTCGAGCGGCTGTTCGGGGAGCAGCCGGTGGCGTTTCGCCGCACCGTCGCGGCCGAGCAAGCCCTGGCGCGACGGCTCGAGGCTTGCGATCTGATCCGGCTCGACCGGGTGCATCGCCGCCTTGCGCTGGCCTATCGTCACAGCACCATGCCGAGTGCCGCCCGAACCGACCCGCAAGGCGCCTGGCTCCGCTTCCTGCACGATCACCTGCCGGCCCTCGAGGCCGAGGGCTGGATCGTCACCGAAAGCGCGGATTTCCCCTATCGGCTCTTGCGCGGCGGCGGCGACTGGCAGGGCGAGATCCGCGAGGGCAGCGGCATCGACTGGTTCGAACTCGACCTCGGCGTCATGGTCGATGGCAAGCGCATCGATCTGATCGCGCCGCTGGTGGCGTTGATCAGTGCCGGCTGGCGCCCGCCAGAGGCCGGGGCCGGCGACGACGCGCCGGCCTTTCTGCCCTTGTCGCTCGGCCGGTTCCTCACCGTGCCGGCGGAGCGGCTGAACCGCATCCTCGAAAGCCTCGCGGCGCTGTTTTCCGGCCTTGCCGACGGCGGCGGCCTGCGCTTTTCCGCCCACGATGCCGGGTCGCTGGCCGGGCTGGTCGAGGCGACGCAGGCGGGCGCGCTGTCGGAGGCGCTGGCCGGCGGCCTGGTGTGGCGCGGCGGCGAGCGGGTGCGGGCACTGGGCGGGAAACTGCGCGCCCAGGGCGGCATTCCCGCCATCGACCCGCCCGCCGGCTTCACCGCGACGCTGCGCCCGTATCAGGCGCGCGGGCTCGCCTGGCTGGATTTCCTGCGCGATGTCGGGCTCGGCGGCGTGCTCGCCGACGACATGGGCCTTGGCAAGACGGTGCAGATGCTGGCGCTGATCGCGCGGGAGAAGGCCGAGGGCCGGCTCACCGCCCCGGCGCTGGTGATCGCACCGACGAGCCTGATGGTCAACTGGCAGCGCGAGGCGGCGAAATTCGCGCCGGATCTCGTCGTCCTGTTGCTGCACGGCACCGACCGGCGCGAGCACTTCGCCGCGATCGACCGGGCCGACCTGGTTCTGACCACCTATCCGCTGGTCGGCCGCGATCACGACGTGCTGGCGCCCCGGCACTGGCACATGATCGTGCTGGACGAGGCGCAGGCGATCAAGAACCCGCAGGCGACCACGACCCGGCTGATCCAGGACCTCAACGCCAGTCATCGCTTCTGTCTCACCGGCACGCCGCTCGAAAACAACCTTGGCGAATTGTGGTCGCTGTTCCGCTTCATCGCGCCGGGGTTCCTCGGCGATTCCCGGTCGTTCGCGCGGCAGTGGCGCCACCCGATCGAGAAGAAGGCCGATGCCGTCCGCGCCCGCCTGCTGGCCAACCGGGTGAAACCGTTCCTGTTGCGGCGCAACAAGGCGGAGGTTGCCGCCGACCTGCCACCGAAGACCGAGATCGAGGAGCGCATCGAACTCGGCACCGTCCAGCGCGACCTTTACGAGTCGATCCGGCTGGCGATGCATGCCAAGGTCCAGGCGGCGATCGCCGGGCAGGGCTTTGCCCGCTCGCGCATCGTCATCCTCGACGCCCTGCTGAAGCTGCGGCAGGTCTGTTGCGATCCGCGCCTGGTCAAGACCGCCAGCCGCGCCAGCGCCCGGGCCGGCTCGGCCAAGCTCGAGCGGTTGATGGAGATGTTGCCCGAGCTCGTCGCCGAGGGCCGGCGCGTGCTGGTGTTCTCGCAGTTCACCTCGATGCTCGACCTGATCCGGCCACGGCTCGACGAGGCCGGCATCGGCCACGCGCTGCTGCAGGGCGACACCCGCGACCGCGCCGGCGCGATCGCGACGTTCCAGGACGGCAAGGTGCCGGTCTTCCTCATCAGCCTGAAGAGCGGCGGCGTCGGGCTCAACCTCACCGCCGCCGATACCGTCATCCTCTACGATCCGTGGTGGAACCCGGCGGTGGAGGCGCAGGCCATCGACCGCGCCCACCGGATCGGCCAACGGAAGCCGGTGTTCGTCCACCGGCTGATCGCGCATTCGACCATCGAGGAAAAGATGGACATGCTGAAGGAGCGCAAGCGCGCCCTCGCCGACAGCCTGTTCGACCCCGACGGCGCCCCGACCGAGGCCCTGACCGAGGCCGACCTCGACCTGCTGTTCGACCCGACCTGACGGCGCGGCGATCGACGGCAGGCCGATTGATCGGCATGTGGACCGGCGCTCGCCGCCGCCTGAGCCGAGCTGACGGGTCGACGCCGCACCTGGCAGCAAACGTGGCAACGACCTCCTGAGGACCGACCCGGAAGGGGAAGGAGGCGCAGGGTCGACGCCGCACCTGGCAGCAAACGTGGCAACGACAGGCAAGCGCGGCTTGTCCCCGTCGGCGGAAGCCGGCAAGTCCGCTGCCGCCATCAAGTCGGCGGAGACGCGGCAACGGGAGCCAAGCGAGGCTCGCCCTCATCGGCGGAAGCCCGCAAGTCCGCTGCCGCCATCAAGTCGGCGGAGACGCGGCAACGGGAGGCAAGCGAGGCTCGCCCTCATCGGCGGAAGCCCGCAAGTCCGCTGCCGCCATCAAGTCGGCGGAGACGCGGCAACGGGAGCCAAGCGAGGCTCGCCCTCATCGGCGGAAGCCGCTTTCGCGGAGTTCCGACGCGGGGCATCGGCAGATGCGAATGCCCATGGCACGATGCCGTCGGCGGTTGTATGCTGCAAGCTTGGTCGACCGTCGAGCGCTGCGGCACCACATGAATCCCGCCCAGCGCTCGCACGCCCTCAAGCGCTTGATTCCGGCGCGTTCTTTGATACTGTAAACCCATGAAGCCGACGCCTCGCGCGCCGGTTCCACCCTGCCACCCGACACCCCTCGCATTCCCCTCGCCAAACCCCGGACGTCCAACGGGAATATTGGTAGGGCCTCTCCCCGACCTAACCAGCCGGGGCCTCATTGAAGCTTATAGATTTTTGACTTATCAATGCCAATCATCGGCCTCTCCCCGACCTAACCAGCCGGGGCCTCATTGAAGCTTCGAAAGCAAATGTGTCCGCTTCCACCATCTTAATACTCTCCCCGACCTAACCAGCCGGGGCCTCATTGAAGCGGAGGCTTGCGTGATCCGCTACGGCAGCGTGTGCAGCGGCTCTCCCCGACCTAACCAGCCGGGGCCTCATTGAAGCCCCTTACCGGCCGACGATTGCGTCAGCGCGGCGTCACTCTCCCCGACCTAACCAGCCGGGGCCTCATTGAAGCAGTGGTAGCCTTTGTTCCTCCAATAGCCGTGATACACCTCTCCCCGACCTAACCAGCCGGGGCCTCATTGAAGCGGAGAACCAACGCAAGGGGCTGTATGATCCGAGCACCATCTCTCCCCGACCTAACCAGCCGGGGCCTCATTGAAGCAGTCTATGCGCACAAGGTGGCACCATGTACCTTTCGCTCTCCCCGACCTAACCAGCCGGGGCCTCATTGAAGCATTAGGTCCACGTTAGGTCCACGCCGTGAACCACCTCTCCCCGACCTAACCAGCCGGGGCCTCATTGAAGCAACAGTTGCGACCGCCGACGCAGCCTCGAGCGCCGCCTCTCCCCGACCTAACCAGCCGGGGCCTCATTGAAGCGCCGAGCAGGTCGCCAAGCAGGCTTTCGACGTTGAATACTCTCCCCGACCTAACCAGCCGGGGCCTCATTGAAGCCTCGATTGGCGACCTGATCACGACGGGCGCGGGGCGCTCTCCCCGACCTAACCAGCCGGGGCCTCATTGAAGCTTCGATCCCGCCGCACGCCCCCCGCGCGATTTTTTCTCTCCCCGACCTAACCAGCCGGGGCCTCATTGAAGCGTTACCGCTCTTGTCGGTGACGGTAGCGGTCACCACTCTCCCCGACCTAACCAGCCGGGGCCTCATTGAAGCGGCGACATGCTGGCGGCGAACAACCTCTCGGACCTGACCGACTCTCCCCGACCTAACCAGCCGGGGCCTCATTGAAGCGTCATTACGCCCTCGGCACTGATGGTGGCCGACTTCTCTCCCCGACCTAACCAGCCGGGGCCTCATTGAAGCTAGTCGGCCAGCGCATCATCGAACTCGACGCGGAAACCTCTCCCCGACCTAACCAGCCGGGGCCTCATTGAAGCTCAATGCCGGGCTGACGAACGCGCCCAACCTCGACCTGGTCGGCTCTCCCCGACCTAACCAGCCGGGGCCTCATTGAAGCAGCTGGTAGGTGTAGCCGAAGCTCGGAGTGCCCATCGCCGCTCTCCCCGAGCCTAACCGGCCGGAGGCGCATTGAAGGCATTGGGTCCGATCGTGCCTATCGCCAACGGCTTACCCTACTACCGTAACCAGCCGGACCGCATCGCAGCGATGTCGGCGGTGGTCGGTGGGTGTTGAGGTTGCCTGCCCTCGCTCGCCAGCATCTCAGTGCGGCAGGGGGATTTGAGGGAAGGCAGTGGTGGGGGTGTCGGGGGTGGCGGGCAGGCGTGGTTGCGCGGATGCGGCAGGGGTGGGGAGCGGGACGGCGCGGGCGGGTTGAACGCGCTCGACCGATGCGGTGCGGATCGCGGCCGGGCGGCTGGCGACGCGGTCGGCGAGGCGGCGCTCGGCGCTGGCGCGTTCGATGTTGGCGCGCTTCACGCTAACACGTTCGACAGGCGCGCGCTCGGGCGGGCGACGGGCGATTGCCGGGCGGGCCGGCGGCAGGGGGGTGGCGGCCCAGACCATGCGGGGTTGGGTCGGCGGCAGCGCGGCGGGGGCGGCGAGGCTATAGGCCGAGGGCGCCATGGCGGCGGGGACGCCGGGGCAGACGCCGGCGTCGGCAAAGGCGCCACCACAACCCGAGATTGCTTGCGGATAGGCGCCGGCCGGCGCCATGCCGGCATAGGGCGCCGCGGCCTGGGATCCCGCAAAGGCCGGCGCGGCATAACCTGAGCCGCCATAGGCCGGAGCGGCATACCCGGGCGCGGCATAGGCCGGCGCGGCTGTCATTGCCGTCATCGGGTCGTAGCTCGCCGGGGCGGAATTGACGTAGGCCGGCGTCTGATTGAACGGGATCAGGCTGGCGAGGCGCGATTGCGGCGCGTGGGCGACGCTGAGGCCGGCGACGAGCTGGATCAGCTGCTGCTGCGACAGCGACGCGTCGCACAGGCGCACCCGCACCTGCGTGCCGATGCTGGCGCCTTGCTCGAACCAGCCGCCGGTTCGGGTGGTGCGCAGCGACTGCCAGGCGAAGACGCAATTGGCGCCGCCGGAGCGGCCGGCGGCGACGCCGATGGGGCCGTCGGCATTGGCGACGATCGCCGAGGTCGGCTGCACCGAGCCGTTGGGGAAGGCTTCGTCGATCTCGCGGGCGATGGAGTACTCGGTCGGCCGGCGCATGGCGTCGCGGGCTTCTTGGGTGTCGCCCCAGCGCATGCGCACGGTGATGCGGTTCTGGCCGGCATAGGAGGCGGCGCCGCCGAGGACGATGTCCTGATCGAGGCTTTCGGCACCACGGCGCTCGCCAACCGACACCGGCTGGCCGGCCTGGGGCGGCAGATAGGCGAGCGCCCGGGCCGGGCCGACTTCCTCGACCAGGCCGGGGGCCTGGGCCGAGGTCATTCGGACCGGCCAGGCCGGCGTCCAGGCGCGCATGTCGGGCCATGACGGCGCGGTGAGGCCGGCGCCGAAGGGGGATTGCGCCCCTTGCTGATTGGCACAGCCGGCGGGAAGCAGGGCCGGCAGGGCGAGCCCGAGGGCAATGGCCAGTTTGCGCATGTCACCACCTGATCATGTTGTCGGGCAACCGGGCCTGAACCGAGGCCAGGCCGGAGCGGGTTTCACGGGTCGACATCTGCTGATCGAGGAAGGCGAACAGCTCGCGGGCGGCGGCGTGCTGCCCGAGGTGATAGTAGGCCCAGGCGCGCATGGTCATCAGGTCGCGCGGCTCCTCGGCGAGACGGCGGCGCTGGTCGAGCATGGCGACGGCCTGGGCATAGTCGTGGCGGTCGAAATAGGCGATGGCGTGCTGGGCCAGCACCACCTGGGCGATCTCGGCCTGACGCTTGGGCGCGAGGCTGGAGCTCGCCGCGGCATAGGCGGCGTCGATGGTCTTGCCGCTGCGCAGATGCGCCAGCGAACGGCCATAGGCGGCGTCTTCCTGACGGCGCTGGCTGGCCGCCGTCTGCTGGGCGCGGCCGAAGGCGAAGGCGGCTTCCTGCGGGCGGTTGAGTTCCAGCAGGCACCAGCCGCGCAGCAATTCGTCCTCGCTCGACAGGCCGCCGCGACCGGCGCGCTGGGCGAGCAGATCGAGGCAGAGGCGATGATCGCCGCGCTTGTGGGCGGCGAAGGCGGCGCTGCTGCCGCCGGCGGCGGCGCGGCCGGCGCCGGCGGGGCGCGCCGAGGCGGACTCGCGCTTCGGTTCGGTCATGACGAAGGCGGCGAGATCGGGGTATTTAGCCTTGTAGACCGGCAGTTCGGCGAGGAAGCGGGCCCGGTCGCCGGCGCCGAGCATGGCGAGCAGGTGGCCCTCGGCGGTCTTGGAATTGGGCTGCCACTTCAGCGCGGTCTCGAACCAGGCAAGGGCGGCGGGGAACTGGCGGGCCTTGTAGGCGTACCAGCCGAGCGCCTGGGCGCCATTGCCGCTTTCAAGGCGCTTGACCTCGGCGGCATAGGTGACGAGCCGGTCGGGCGCGATCACCGGCGGCTTCTCGCGGGTGAGTTCGCTCGCCAGGATCTCGATATAGAGCGAGGCGAACTGGTCGTCGGCGAGGCGGTTGTCATAGGCGAGCTTCTCGGCGGCGACGAGATCGCCGAGGGCGCGGGCGCTGAGCGCCAGGCCAAGGGTCGGCTTCAGGCCACCGCCACGGGCGACGGCCTTGTCGAACCAGGGCTTGGCCTGGCCGCGCTGGGCCTCGGCGCGGTAGTGCAGCCAGCCGAGCAGTTCGGCATCGGCGGCGGTGCCGGACTGCGCCTCGGCGAGTGCCGTCAGCCGCTGGACGTCGGCGGGCGCGGCCTGGACGCCGACGGCGGCGGTCAGCACCTGGCCGATGCGGGCGCGGACCAGATCGTCGCGCACCGGCTCGAATTCGTCGCGACCGTCGGCGCCACGGCGGCTCTTGGCCAGCAACGGTTCGGCGGCGGAGGCGGGGATGACGCCGAGCGCCTTGCGGATGGTGGCGAGGCGGACGTCGCCGGGCGCGGGGCTATCCAGCACCAGGGCGTAGAGTTCGACGGCGCGGGCGTGCTCACCGGTCTTGCCATAGGCCTCGGCGACCCGCCAGATGATGTCGGGATCGTCCTCGGCGACGAGGCCGGCATTGGCGCGCGCCAACTCGATGACGGCGGCGTGGTCGGTCTTTTCCGAGGCCTGGATCAGCTTGCGACGGACTTCCTTCAGGCGGATCTTGGTGTCGAGATCGGCGGAGGGGCGCCAGCCCGGCTCACGCGACGAACGACGCTCGATCTCGGCGCGCAGATCGTCGATGCGGTCGGCGGCATAGAGATCCCACAGGCCCTGCTCCTCGTTGCCACGCGACGGCTTGTAGAGATCGGCCGGCGGCTCCCACCCCGGATGCAGCGAGCGCAGGCGGCGGATTTCCGCCTCGACGCGCTGGGTGGCGTTCTGCGAGGCGTAGTATCGCAGGGCCGAGTCGTCGACGGGCTCGGCCGGCGCCGCCTGCTCCGGCGCGGCGCGGGCGACCGTTCCGGGGGCGACGGGCTTGCCGGGCTGGGGGGCGAACTCGATCGCCGACGTGGTGGCGGGCGCCAGCGTCGGCGCCGTCGGCGCAGAGGGGATCGAACCGGTGGTGAGCGGACCCCAGACGACGACGCGCGGCGCCTCCGCCGCTTCGGCGGTGACGATCAGCGCGACCAGCGACACGGTCGCGAGCAGCGAGCGGGCGGTGCTTACCAACATTCGGGATACCTCTGGCGAACGGCCACGATGGCGAGCGCCTTCAGGGTGCTGGGATAGTAGAGATCGAGGCCGGGGCCGCGCAGGTCGTCGGGCAGGCGGTCGCCATCGAGCGAACAGCGCACAAGCGCGGCGATGGCGCGGTAGCCGGGGGCATCGAGCGGTTCGTGCGAGCGGCCGCTGGTGACGTCGACCACGGTCGGCGCCGCGTGTTCCCAGGCGGCGGCGAAGGGCGCCAGATGGCCGCGCTGGCCGGCGCGCGCCCAGGCGAGATAGAGCGGCACGCGCACGGCGTTGTAGGAGAAGGTCGGGGCGAAGCCGCCGGCCGGGGCGACTTTGCCGCCGCCGAGCGCGATCCAGTCGGTCGGCAGACCCTTGGCGCCGAAGCGCGCCTTCTGGGCGAGATCGAGCCCGCCGCGGGTCAGGCCGTCCCAATCGTGCTCGGCCGCCAGCGCCTTCATCCGGGCGAAGGCCGGGAAGACGAAATAGCTGAGATTGACCACCGGGCCGTCGTCGCGCGACTTGGCGTCGAAGCCCTCGAGCGCCGGCGTCAGCATGGGGCCGATGGGCGTCGAAACGATCAGCGACTTGCCGATGGCGCGGGCAAGCGCGCGGGCGGCAACCTTGTGCGCGGTCTCGCCCCAGGCATCGGCGGCTTCGTCGAGCGCCCAGGCGATCAGGATGTCGCCGTCGGAGGCGTTGTTGCGGTCGGTGATGCGCGGGGTCTTGCCCGGCTCCCAGCGCCAAGACGCCAGACCGTCGCCGCGCACCATCAGCTCGGTGCGGGTCCAGCCCCAGATGCGGTCGAAGGCAGCGCGATCGTCGGCGGCGACGGCCAGAAGCATGCCGTAGCCCTGCCCCTCGGAATGGCTGATGCCGCCATTGCCGTCGTCGACGACACGGCCCTCGGGCATGACGAACTTGGTCTTGTAGGCGGCCCAGAAATCGCGCGAGGGCAAATGGCCGCGAATGCCGGGCTGCGGCGCGGCCGAGGCGGCGATGCCGGCCTGCCCCGGGCAGACCAGCGGCGCGACCACCGCCATGCCGGCTGCTGCCGTCATGATGCCCGCGACATAGGCAAGGGCAAGGTAACGAACCATCACACCCGCACTCCGGAGCGACGAACGACGAGGTGAGTGGCGATGCCGAGGGCGATCGAGGCAAGGATGGCGAGGAGACCGAAGAACAGCGGGTTCTCCGATAGCCAGCCGGCGGACACGAGCCGCAGGTTGGCGGTGCTCCAGACGGTCGGCGAGATCGAGCTCGCGGCCGGGGTCGCCGTGGTGGTCAGGGTCATCTCCACCGTGTCATAGGCGGCGCTGCGGCCGGCAAGCCGGGTCCACATCAGCGGGTCGACGACCTGGGCGACGTTCTCCGACAGCGCCTTGGAATTGGGTGCGGTAACGAGGGTCAGGGCGCCATCGAGCACGCGCGCCTGGGCGAAGACCAGGCCGGTGGTTGATTCCGGCGCGGCGATGCCCTTGTCGTTGGCGCGGGCGATCACGTCGACGACCGGCTTGGCGACGTGGGAAGCAAGGTTGGTGAGGCGGCGCTGGATCATTTCGAGCCAGCCCTCCTTGTGCAGCGAGCTCTGCCAGGACTGGTAAAGGTCCTGCCCGACCTGGGTCGCCTGACGCGTCGGCGCGCTCGGGGTGATCGAGCCGGTGACGATGTCGTCGGGGCGGATCATCTGCGCCATGCGGATGGCGGCGACGCGGCGGTCGAGTTGGTCGAGCTGCTGGCTGACGCGCACCGAACCGTTGCCGCCCGGTTGGGCGCCAGGGGTCGGCGCGCTGCCGGGATGAAGCGCCCAGGCCTTGCGGAAGGCTTCGGGGACGAGGCCGACGGAGGCGAGCGTCGAGGTCGGCATGTCGAGATGACCGCCGACGACGAGGCCGACGCCGGCATCGGCCGCCGGGGCGCGGAACTGGAAGCGGCTGGCGAGCGGCTTGCCGGCGGTGAGCGAGAAGCGGGCCATCAGCGTCGCGGCGGCGGAGACCGAATCGGCATCCGGGTGCGGGACATAGACCGCCAGCCCATCGCCAACCGCGCCGCCGGCGGTGGCGGCGAGATCGGGATAGCGGGTGGCGCGCGCCAGGGTCGGGAATTCGACCGTGGTCTGGTTGAGGAACAGGAAGCGCGGCGGCTGGTCGAGCTGGCTCAGGGTGTCGCAGTCGCGGTCAGCGGCAGAGGGCAGCTGGGCGTCGATCTCGATGCGGTTCGGGCCGGGGCGGAAATCGAACAGCGGCAGGCCGATGGTGCGATCGCGGAACAGTTCGCCCGCCGGCAGGGCGAGCGGCAGGCCGGCGCTGATCTCGCCATTGACGCGGACGACGATGCGGGCGTTCGGATCGAGGCCGCCGCGATAGCCGCCGGCGAGGCGGACCTTGGCCTTGCCATAGGCGGCCGGGTAGAAGTCGGCCGGCAGCACGACGTCCATCGCGGTGCGGAAGACGCGGCCACCGAATTCGGAATTGTCGTGGCCGACCTCGCCGAAAGCGATCGACTGGTTGCTCGACACCCGCTGGCCGCCGACGCGACCGAGGACGGCGAGGCCTTCCGGCGCGCCGGGGCGGCGTTCCAGATGGGCGACGAGCGCTTCGACACCCTGCTGCCAGTCGGCGCGGGTGGTGCCGCCGATGCTGACGATCGGACGGCCTTCCGGGCTGCGCTCGATCGAAACGCCCTCGCGGCGGCCGCCCATCACCACATCAATGCCGGGGCCGGCGCCGAGTTCCGGCGCGACCTCGATCAACGGGTGCTGGAAGCCGCCGAGCAGGGCGACGGTGTTGGCGGCCTGGCTGGCGACGGCGACTTCCTCGGCGGTGGCCTGGCGGGACACGACGAGGCGGATGCGGGTGGCGCCGGTGGCGTCGGGCAAGGCGGTGGCGATGTCGCCAACGGTCTGCATCGGGGCACGGCCGCCGAGGGTGACGAGGCCCGAGGCGCTCTCGTCGATCTCGGTCCACAATTCATAGGTGGAGGCGAGCGAGCAATCGACGCGGTGGCGCTGATCGGCGGCGACGCGGATGGCGTTCCAGCCGGGGGCGATGCTGGCGGCCGGCAGCTCGATGTCGAGCACGCGGCGATTGGGCGCGCTTTCCAGCCGGCGCGGCTCGATGGCGCGGCCGTTAACGGTGATCTTCAGCCGGGAGGCTTCCGGCATCACCGAGACGGCGCTGCGATAGGTCAGGCGCAGGCTGACCGGTCCACCGGCATCGGCGTCGGTGAGGTAGACCGGCCATTCGAGGCTGTCGGTTTCGCCGGCAAGCCGGGGGGCGCGGATGGTGACCGGCAGGCGGCGCAGCGCCTGCGACGGGTCCTGCGCCACGGCCTTGGCGCCAAGCAACGCGGCGTCGCGGGCCGGCACCTCGGCGGCGCGCGATGGTGCGGCCGAGAGGCCGGTCGCGGCGAGGGTGGCGAGGACCAGGGCAAGACGGGGAGAGCGATGGTCGAACATGGGTGGCCTTCTGGGTGCCTGCAACGGCGCCCGTCAAACTGGGTCAGAACGCGCTCGACTGATCGGCGACCGGGGGGCGCTGCGACGACGGGCTGGGCGCCGGCGCCGCCGGGGCCTCGGAGCCGCGGTGCTGGCGCACTTCCTGGAAGGCGAAGCGGATGCCGCGGGTGACTTCGCGCGTCGCCCACTGGATGAACTGGCCGCTGCCGGCGAGCACGCCCTTGCCGGTGCGGCGCGACTGGCGGACCCGATCGAGCACCACCGCCTCGCCGAACATCAGATCGGCGACAATCTTGAAGTGGCGAGCTTCCAGCGACAGGAACTGCAGGCCGCCGGACTGGCCCTCGCTGTCGACCGAGACGCGGCGCAGGCTGACCGGGATGCCTTCCGGCGACTGGCCGGGCACTCGCGATTCGACATAGAGATTGGCAAGGCCCTGGGGCGTCGAGCGCGGCAGGACATGGGCACGATCGAGCGGACGCACGCGGACGCCGCCGATCGAGGCGTCGTCGATCAGCACCGGGATCACCTCGCGGCCGATGGCCAGTTCGCCGCGACGCTGGATGCGCAGGCGCTGGGTGCGGCGGCGCTCGCGCCTTTCGGTGACGACGCCAAGGGCGACGCCGGCGACGACCAGGTTGAGGGTGTTCCACAGGCCGACGACGAACAGCAGTTCATTATCGACCGGCTCGGCCCACAGGCGCCAGCCGGCGACGACGGTGGCGGCGGAGAGCACGCCGAACATGATGAAGAACGGCAGCGCCAGTTCCGACAGGTGGTCGCTCTCCAGCGTCACGCCCTTGGCGGTGACGTTGAACGTCGGCTTCTTCGGATTGAGAACGACCGAGAGGATCGCCTTCGACAGGTGGATCGACTGGACATACTCGTAGAGTTCGGAGACCCAGGGCCAGCGCACGCGGCCATAGAGGTAGTTCTGCAGCAGGACGTTCACGACCATGTACATCGCGGTGTAGGCGATGAACTCCTGGACGTTGGCGACATAGATCTTGATGTTGAAGAAGATGAACAGGAGCGGTGCCAGCACGAAGGCCATGCGCGCCAGCGGGAACAGCCAGAACGACATCGACGACAGATAGGCGATGCGCTGGGCGATGCCGAGACCGCTCTTGAACAGCGGGTTCTTCATCATCAGAATCTGCATCATGCCCTGGCACCAGCGCGAGCGCTGGCCGATGAACTGCAGGAAGCTCTCCGGCTGCAGGCCGGCGATCAGCGGCTTGTCGACATAGCGGGAGTTCCAGCCGCGCGAGTGCAGATCGAGGGCGGTCTCGCAATCCTCGGTGATCGAGATGCCGGAGAAGCCGCCGGCTTCCTGCAGCGCCGAACGGCGCAGCAACGCGGCCGAACCGCAGAAGAAGGCGGAGTTCCACTTGTCGAGGCCGCGCTGGATGACGCCGTAGAACATCTCGTTCTCGGACGGCATCTTGGCGAAGGTGCCGAGGTTCTTCTCGATCGGATCGGGATTGAGGAAGAAGTGCGGGGTCTGCACCAGGAACAGGCGCGGGTCCTCGGCGAAGTGGCCAACGGTTTCCATCAGGAATTCGCGCGCCGGCGCATGGTCGGCGTCGAACACCGCGACCAGTTCGCCATTGGTGTTGCCGAGCCCGGCATTGAGGTTGCCGGCCTTGGCGTGGGTGTTGAATTCACGCGTCAGGTAGATGGCGCCGAGTTCGCGGCACAGGGCCTGCAGTTCGGCGCGGCGGGCATAGGCGGAGGCCGACACGGTCGGGTTGGGCGAGCGGCACTTCTGCTCGGTACCGCCGTCGTCGAGGAGATAGACGTTCAGGCGGTCGGCCGGATAGATCATCGCCTTGGCGGCGGCGAGCGTGGTCGCCAGCAACGAGGCATCCTCGTTGTAGGTGGGGACGAAGACGTCGACGCTCGGTAGATCGCGCTCCGCCACGGGGCGCGGCTCCGGCCGCTTCAGCGGATCGGCGACGACGAACAGGCTGATCGCCAGCATGATGACGCAGTACATCTCGGCGGCGTAGAGCAGCACGCCGGGGATGAAGTCGATCAGATTGTCGGGCGACGGCAGCGTCTGGGTGGTGCGCCAGAAGACGTAGCGCAACACGACGAAGGTGGCCATCGCCAGGAACACATGCCGCCAGACCGGATTGGTCCGCAGTTTCCAGATCGCCAGCATGCCGATCACCACCATGCCGGACAACACCAGCTGGGTTTCATGCCCGACGGGCAAGGTGACGGCCATGCCGGTGATGATGGTGGCCGTGAGCCAGAACGCCGTCGCTGCCAACCTGTCCATGATTCCCTCCGCAAACGCGGTACCCTAAATTCTCGTAGGGTCAATCTAGTTCATCATGGACCTTAAAGTTAATAGGCAGAATTTGCCGAACTCTGTTAGGTTTAATTATCTCTAAATGTTGCCGCTTTTGTAATATCATGATCTAATATCAACTATATTTATTGCCTAATTTTACATTAATACAAATTTGCCCTGAGTTTAATCGTGCATAATATATCTTATAAACTTTGTGAATTTATAGATATTCCGGTTAACGCGCAAAATTATAACACCTACAACGCAAAAGCGCCGGCCTTGCGGGCCGGCGCGGGCAATGGGAAGCAGGTTTTGATTACGGTTGGTCGCGGCAGGGCGGAATGCTCGTTTCAATCCAGCAACCAAATCATCCCGTAACGTGACCCCAGGACGGAAAACCGGTGGCGACCACGGCGGGCCGCCGGCTGGAAACCGACCGCGCTCGCCTCCGGCGGGATCAGGCCCTGACGTCGAAACCGGCGGTCTCGATCGCCTTGACGAAGACGCCGCGCTCGGCGGCGGTGTCGATCGTCACCTTGCCGGAGGCGAGGTCGATGGCGACCTTGGCGGCGGGATCGGCCTGGCCGACGACCTTTTCAACGGTGCGCACGCAGCCCATGCACGTCATGCCTTCAACATCTAGGGTAAGCATCGGGGATCTCCTGGGTGAATGTCTGGCCGCTAACATAAGTCGGGGCGGCGACCGGCGCCAGAGCGGCGCCAGCAAAGCCGCGTCGCGACAAACCCGGATGGGGGATGGCGGCGGAACGGCAAAAGGCCGCCCCTTCCGGAGCGGCCCTTGCCGAGAGCGTGTCGATCGGCGATCAGAACTTGACGGCGCGGGCGCGCTTGACCTGCGGGATTGCCTCGATCTTGTCGAGCAGTTCCTGCGACACCTGATCGTCGACGGCGACGAAGCAGATGGCGTCGCCGCCGGGGACGTCGCGGCCCATGTTGAAGGTGGCGACGTTGACGCCGGCATTGCCGAGCAGCATGCCGAAGGCGCCGATGAAGCCCGGCTTGTCGGCATTGCGGATGTAGATCATGTGCGGGGCGAATTCCGCGTCCATCTGGATGTCGCGGATTTCGACCATGCGCGGCTTGCCGTCATTGTAGACGGTGCCGCCGGCGTGGCGCGGCATGTCCTCGGCGTCGATGGTGATCTTGATGAAGCTGTCGAGATTGCCGCGCGCCTCGCGCTTGACCTCCTCGATAACAATGCCCTTGTCACGGGCGACGATCGGCGCCGACACCATGTTGATGTCGGAGAGGAACGGCCGCAGCGCGCCGGCGACGGCGGCCTGGGTCAGGGCACGGGTGTTCATCGAGGCGACGGCGCCTTCGTACTCGATGCGGATCGCCTTGATCGAGGCCTCGGTCAGCTGGCCGAGGAACGAGCCGAGCTTGCCGGCGAGATCGACGAACGGCTTCAGCCGCGGGGCTTCCTCGGCGGTGATCGAGGGGAAGTTGACGGCGTTGGAGATGGCGCCCTTCAGCAGATAGTCCGACATCTGCTCGGCGACCTGCAGCGCGACGTTCTCCTGGGCTTCCGTGGTCGAGGCGCCCAGATGCGGGGTGGCGACGACCTTGGGGTGGCCGAACAGCGGGTTGGCGGTCGCCGGTTCCTCGGCGAAGACGTCGAAGGCGGCGCCGGCGACATGGCCGCTGTCGAGCAATTCGCGCAGGGCCGCCTCGTCGACCAGACCGCCACGGGCGCAGTTGATGATGCGCACGCCCTTCTTGGTCTTGGCGAGGTTTTCCGCCGACAGGATGTTCTTGGTGTTCGGCGTCATCGGCGTGTGCAGGGTGATGAAGTCGGCGCGGCGAAGAAGCTCCTCAAGCTCGACCTTCTCGACGCCGATCTCCAGGGCGCGCTCGGCCGACAGGAACGGGTCGAAGGCGATGACGCGCATCTTCAGGCCGATGGCGCGATCGGCGACGATCGAGCCGATATTGCCGCAGCCGATGATGCCGAGGGTCTTGGAGGTGATCTCCACGCCCATGAAGCGGTTCTTTTCCCACTTGCCGGCCTGGGTCGAGACGTCGGCCGCCGGGATCTCGCGAGCAACGGCGAACATCATGGCGATGGCGTGCTCGGCGGTGGTGATCGAATTGCCGAAGGGCGTGTTCATCACGATGATGCCCTTGGCGGTCGCGGCCGGGATGTCGACATTGTCGACGCCGATGCCGGCGCGGCCGATCACCTTGAGGTTCTTGGCGTTTTCAAGAATCTTCGGGGTGACCTTGGAGGCCGAGCGGATGGCGAGGCCATCGTAGTTGCCGATGATCTCGGCCAGCTTGTCCTTGTCCTTGCCGAGGTTCGGCTGGAAATCGACCTCGATGCCGCGATCGGTGAAGATCTGCACAGCGGCCGGGGACAGGGCGTCGGAAATGAGTACGCGGGGCTTGGTCATGGGGGCTTGCCTCACGGAACCGCGACGGAGCGAATGCATGCCGTCGCGTCGGCCCGGCATCGGCGGGGCCGCGGTTGACTGATCTCTTCGGGAGAATTGCGACCCCGCGGCGGGCGGGGTCGCGAAGCCGAAAGCGGCTCAGGCCGCGAGCGCGGCGGCCTTGGCCTCGGCGAAGGCCCAGTCGAGCCAGCCGGTCAGGGCGACCACGTCGGCGGTCTCGACCGTGGCGCCGCACCAGATGCGCAGGCCGGCCGGGGCGTCGCGATAGGCGCCGAGGTCGTAGGCGACCTTGTCCTTCTCCAGCGCCGAGACGATGCCCTTGGCGACGGCGGCGACGGCGTCCTTGCCCTTGGCGATGACCTCGGCGTCATTGACGACGAGGCAGACCGAGGTGTTGGAGCGGATCGCCGGGTCCTTGGCCAGGAACGCCGCCCAGGTCGAGCCGGCGACCCAGTCGGTGATGACCTTGGTGTTGGCGTCGGCGCGGGCGATCAGGCCGGCAAGGCCGCCGACAGACTTCGCCCATTGCAGCGCGTCGATGTAATCCTCGACGCAGAGCATCGACGGGGTGTTGATGGTCTCGCCGACGAAGATGCCGTCGATCAGCTTGCCGCCCTTGGTCATGCGGAAGATCTTCGGCAGCGGCCATGCCGGCTTGTAGGTTTCAAGCCGTTCGACCGCGCGCGGCGACAGGATCAGCATGCCGTGGGCCGCCTCGCCGCCGAGAACCTTCTGCCAGGAGAAGGTGACGACATCGAGCTTGTCCCAGGCGAGATCCTGGGCGAACGCCGCCGAGGTGGCGTCGCAAATGGTCAGGCCCTCGCGGTCGGCGGCGATCCAGTCGCCGTTCGGCACGCGGACGCCGGAGGTGGTGCCGTTCCAGGTGAAGACGACGTCGCGGGTCTTGGCGTCGACGGCGGCGAGATCGACGATGTCGCCATAGCCGGCGGTCATGGTGCGCACGTCGGTCAGCTTCAGCTGCTTGACGACGTCGGTGACCCAGCCCTCGCCGAAGGATTCCCACGCCAGCATGTCGATGCCGCGGGCGCCGAGCAGCGACCACAGCGCCATCTCGACGGCGCCGGTATCGGAGGCGGGAACGATGCCGATGTGATAGCTGGCGGGGACGCCGAGAATTTCCCGGGTCAGGTCGATGGCGAGCTTGAGCTTGGCCTTGCCGACCTTGGCGCGATGCGAGCGGCCGAGGGCCGCGTCCTTGAGCGCATCGAGCGTCCAACCTGGACGCTTGGCACAGGGGCCGGACGAAAAATTCGGGTTCGACGGCTTGGTGGCCGGACGGGTATTCGCTGTCATGTAGTCCATCCTCTCAGATGGGCGCCTCTCGTTGGGGAGAGGTGTCCCGCCGCCGCTGATAGGGGATCGCGCCGTCATCGTCAAGTCGGATGTCGGCATCGAATGGTCGCCTTTCGACCAATCCGGCGAGATTTGGCAATCATGTCGGCCGCCGAAACGCCAAAACGCCGCGGGTTGCGAGCCCCGCGGCGTTTCACTGGTCGACCGGAGATCGATCGGATCAGAACTTGGTGGAGACCGGCATCGGCGCCGGCATCATCGGCGCTTCCGGCGCGAACACCCAGCGCATGCCCAGACGCAGGTCGTGGCTGTCGATGTCGTTCATGCGGTATCGCGAGCAGCCGCCGGCGCAGGCGACCTTGCCGGAGGTGGCGTCGCCCATGTTGAGGTAGCGGTAGTTCAGGTCGAGCTTCAGGCCCGGGGTGACATCGTAGGAGGCGCCGGCGGTGAGCGCCCAGGCAAACGAAGTCGTCCACTTGTTCGGGGCATAGCCGCCGACCAGCGACGGCGACAGCGGACCGGCCGGGCCGTCGGTGTCGACGATGCCCTGGTCGTTGAAGCCGGAGATGTTGTGGAAGGCCGCGCCGACGCCGCCGCCGACATAGGGCGTCAGGCCGGCATAGGTGCCGAGATCGACATAGCCATTCAGCATGGCGACGATGGCCGAATGCTTGCCGTTGTAGTTGTTGACGAAGGTGCCGGCGGTCGTCGTGGTCTCGTTGTCGGAGTAGGTGAAGCCGACCCGCTGACCGGCGCGATATTCGGCGGTCGCATCGAGACGGAACCATTCGTTGAACTGGTAGCCGACGCCGGCGCCGAAGGTGACGGTGTCGTCGAGCGCCTTGCCGCCGTAGGTCGTCGCGGCGGGAATGGCGACATCAAGCGGCGTGGTCGAGCGGAAGTCCTGAATGCCAACGCCGATATCACCGCGCAGGTACCAGCCACCGCCGAGCGAGGGGGCTTCCGCCTGCGGCGGAGGAGCCGGGATGTAGCCCGGACCCGCCGACATGTCGGCGGCCTGGGCCATGCCAACACCGAGGACCAAGGCGGCGCCGGTGAGGAGACTGGTAACGAGGTTCTTCATGGCTATCGTCCTGAGAGAGGTCCGGTCCGCTCGCCAAGCGAACGGGACCGATGCAAAACACACTCACATTTGAGGAGAATATGGTTAATGAACCACCAACAAATCGCAGATGCTTTATCTTTGTGGGTCAAATAAAACGTTGGCGACGTGTTTGGCCTGTTCTTAATGTTTGATTAAGCAAACAATTCACCCAAATAAAAAAGGCATTGCGGATGATACCATTCGCAATGCCTTTCTGATGTTCAAGTATTGATTACAATCAGTGCATCAATGCAGCCAGCGAACGCCACGGGCGGTCTTGATGGCATAGCGCGACGTCGGCTGACGCGGCCGGGCATCGGGGTCGATCGCGAACCAGGTCGGCAACGCCGGATCGGCCTTCGGCTCGACCGGAGCGGTGACCGGTTGGCGGTTCATGCCGTCGGTGACCAACTGGGCCAATTCCGCGAGCGACTTCTTGGCGATCGACATGGGCGACAGGCTCCTGGGATGCTTCTTGTCATGGCCGTGAATGCGGCCGATTTGGTGTAATGACATTGGCACCCGGTAGTTAAATCCGGCTTAACCGTAAAATTTAAACTGTCGTGAACGCTGATTGCCGCGCATTAACTTCGATTAAAAATCGGGAAAGATTCGTTCAGCTTTGACTTCGGTCTTCATATTCATTGAGCGAACCTTAACCGGCGGACGCTGCCGGACCCGGCTCGCGATCGCCGCCGTCCGCGGCCGACGGGATGGCAATCGACCGGATTTCCGCGATGGCTCAGCGGGTTAGCGGACAAGGGCGCGTCGTCGGGCGGTGGGTTGCCCGGCGCCGGCCGGATGCGGCGGCCGGCAACGCGGGTGATGGCCGGGGCGGATCGGGTAGCGGCGGATGGGCTGTGGACAATCGTATCGGTCTTGGAAATGGCGGCAACCGTCGCGGCTGTGGTGCAATTCGGCAACAGCCGGGAGCGATGTCGCCCTGCCCCGCCCTCGCCGCCTCCGGGCCACGGAATTTCCACGATCCGCGCCGAAAACAGCGACATCGAACAACCGACCGACACCGCAACGCAGGTTTACCGTTCGCTAACCGTATTCCTGAACTCACGGTTAACGACGAATCGTTAAGCGTAATGAAGTGTTGCAGGGTTCGTTGAGAGCATCCCGGCCGGATATCGCCGGGTTGCTGTCGACGAACCCTGAGATCGCAGTCGGTTCGGGTTCTTCAGGAGTTTACGATGATGTGGGGTCAAATGGTTTCCTTCAAGGGTGTGAAGTATGCGGCCGTGATCGGCCTGGCGCTGGCGCTCGGCGCCTGTTCGAGCCAGTCGGCGCAGAATGGTGGCGTTGGTGCCGGTGGCGCAGGCGCGGCGACGCCGGGAAGCGCCCAGGATTTCGTCGTCAATGTCGGCGATCGGGTGTTCTTCCAGAGCGATTCGACCGACCTGACCGGCGATGCCCGCAACACGCTGGACAAGCAGGCGACCTGGCTCAATCAGTATGCCCGCTATACCGTGACGCTCGAGGGCCATGCCGACGAGCGCGGCACGCGCGAGTACAACCTGTCGCTCTCGGCCCGTCGCGCCACCGTGGTGCGTGACTACATGATCGCGCGCGGCATTGCCCCGACCCGGCTGAAGACCATCCCCTTCGGCAAGGAGCGTCCGGTGGCGGTGTGCGACGACGAATCGTGCTGGTCGCAGAACCGTCGCGGCGTCACCGTGCTCAACGGCGCCGGCAGCTGATTCGCGCCTGACCCGCGGGCGGCGGCTTGTCGCCCGCGACACCGATGATCGCGGCCGCCCCTCCGGCGGCCGTTTTCATGTGACGCGTCAGACGGCGCCGCCGTGCCGGATCGCCGACGATTGCCGGGTTGCCGCCGTATTTTGGCCGAACCGGAGTGATCGTGTTACACGGTCCGACGGCGTTCCCAGTCTCGTGTCCCAAGTCCTCGCGTCACTTGTTCCTCTCACCACGGTCGATCGATGCACCCATCGCTTCGTTCTCTCTTGATGATTTGCGCCGTGCTCAGCGGCGCGCTCGGCATGGCGCCGAGCCCCGCCCGGGCCCAGTCGGACTGGTTCGGCGGCGGCAACTCGGCCTCGCAGGCCCAGCAGCAACAGGCTCAGACCGCATTGCGGTTGCAGCAACTCGAAGGCCAGATCCGGGCGATGAACGGCCAGATCGAGCAACTGACCTTCCAGAACCGGCAGCTTCAGGAAACCCTGCGCAAGATGCAGCAGGATTACGAACTGCGGTTCCAGGACCTTGAGGCCGCCGGTGCCGCCAAGCGCCCGGCCGCCGCGCCGCCGCAGAAGAAGTCGGAGATCGCCCCGCCATCGGTTGACCCGGTGGTGACGGCGATCGATCCGGCCGCACCGACGATCGCGGCGCCGCCGGTCACGACCGCGTCGCGACCCGGCCCGGCGCCGGGGCCGCAACAGCTCGGGCAGATTCCGGCGACGAGCGACCAGATCGGCGCGGTCATCGCCGGCGCGCCGCCGCTCGATCTCGGAGCGATCGCCCAGGGGCGGACCGCCGGTACGCCGCCCGGCGTGCGCGCGCCGCCGGCCGCTCCGGGGGTCGATGCGCGCATCGCGGCGGTTCCGGCCGTGCCGAGCGCCCGTGACGAGTATGACGCCGCCTATACCTATGTGCTGAACGGCGAATACGAGCTGGCCGAGGACAGTCTGCGGCAGTTCATCGCCAATCACCCGACCGACCGTCGCGTCGGCGCGGCGACCTACTGGCTCGGCGAGACCTATTCGGCGCGGCAGATGCACCGGGAGGCGGCCGATGCGTTCCTGAAGAGCTACACCGCCTATCCCGACGACGCCAAGGCGCCGGACGCGCTGCTGAAACTTGGCCAGTCGCTGAACAACATGGGCGAGCGGCAAGCCGCCTGCTCGACCTATGCCGAACTGCTGGTCAAGTATCCGCGCGCCTCCAAGGCCCTGCGCGATCGCGCGACGCAAGAGCGCGCCAAGGCGAAATGCGCCTGAGATGAGCCGGTCGCAGCCCTCCGGTCCCCTGACTGTCGAAGAGGCCGACGCGGTTCTTGCTCCCTTCACCGAATTTTCCCATGTGGCGCTGGCCGTCTCCGGCGGCGGCGACTCGATGGCGCTGCTGGTTCTCGCCGCCGAATGGCGCGACCGCCAACCGGACCCGCCGCGCCTCTCCGTGCTCAGCGTCGACCATCGGCTGCGCGCCGAGGCGGCGGATGAATGCCGTCTCGTCGCCGAGCGCGCCCGCGGCCTCGGGCTGCCGGCCGAGATCCTCGAATGGGGCGGCGACAAGCCGCGAACCGGACTGCAATCAGCCGCGCGCGCGGCGCGGCGGCGGCTTTTGGCGACGGCGGCGCGGCGGATCGGCGCCGATGCGATCGCGCTCGCCCACAGCCGCGACGATCAGGCCGAGACCATCCTGATGCGGCTGGCGCGCGGCTCGGGACCGCGCGGGCTTGCCGGCATGGCGGCGCGGAGCGAGATCGACGGGATCGCGCTGCTTCGGCCGTTGCTCGATATCGGCGGCGCGCGGCTGCGGGCCTCGCTTGCGGCCCGCTCGCTCGACTGGATCGAGGACCCGAGCAATGGCGATGACCGCTTCACCCGGATCCGCTGGCGGCGGCTGTTGCCGCTGCTCGGCGAATTGGGGCTCGATGCCGCCCGACTGGCGGATTTCGCCGGACGGATGGGGCGACTCGACGTCGCCGTCGGCGAAAGCGTCGACCGGCTGATGACGGCGCATGTGGGAGCCGATCCCGATCATCCCGGCGGGCTGCGGTTCGAGCGCGAGGTGTTTGCCAGTCAGCCGACGGAAATCCGGCTGCGCTGGTTGAAGCACGCGATCGGGCGGGTGGGCGACGGCGAGGCCACCGACGCCACCGACAAGGAGTTGCAGCGCCTCGACGCGGCGCTGGCGACCCCGCCGGCGCGGCGGACGCTCGGCGGCGCGGTGGTTTCGGCCGGGCCGCGCTATGTGCGGGTGGCACGGCAACCGCCGCGACGGACGCCGACGGACGATTGAGCGACCGCCATCGCGCGGAACGCAGCTGCATTGCGCCCCGAGATGCTTGCCGACGGACGGCAAGCCGCGTAATGCGGCGGAATGCTTCGAAACTCTCGTCTCGCCCAGGCCCTGACCGGCAACGCCTATGCCCTGCTGACGCTGGTGATGCTGTTCTGGGGCGGCAACACCATTGCCGGACGGCTGGCGGTGGGCGAGGTTTCGCCGATGGCGATCGTCACCCTGCGCTGGCTGATCGTGTGCGCGCTGCTGCTGGCGATCCGGCGCGAGGCGTTTTCCGAGGTGATCGGGCTGATCAAGGCGCGGCCGGTCTATGTCGCGGTCATGGGCACGTTCGGGTTCACCGGGTTCAACGTGCTGTTCTACATCGCCGCCTATCACACCACGGCGCTGAATATCGGCATCATCCAGGGCTCGATCCCGGTCTTCGTGCTGGTCGCCTCGTTCCTGGCGCTGCGGGTGCCGATCCGGGCGGTGCAGCTTTTCGGCATCGGGCTGACGGCCATCGGCGTGGCGCTGATCGCCGGCCAGGGCGACCTTGCGCGGCTCGCCGGCCTGTCGGTCAATTTCGGCGACGCGCTGATGCTGGTCGCCTGCGCCTTCTACGGCGCCTATACGGTCGGGTTGCGGCAGCGGCCGAGCGTGTCCGGGCTCACCTTCTTCACGGCGCTGGCGCTGGCGGCGCTGGTGTCGTCGCTGCCGATGTTCGCCTTCGAGATCGCCAGCGGCCATGGCCGGTGGCCGACGACCAATGGCTGGCTGATCATTCTCTATATCTCGCTGTTCCCGTCGCTGCTGGCACAGATCTGGTTCATGCGCGGGGTCGAGCTGATCGGGCCGAGCCGGGCCGGGGTGTTCGTCAACCTGGTGCCGGGATTCGCGGCGCTGCTGGCGGTCGGCATCCTCGGCGAGCGCTTTGCCTGGTACCACGGCGCCGGGCTGGCCTTGGTGCTCGGCGGCATCTGGCTGTCGGAGCGGACGCGGATCCGATAGCAAAACGGCCGCCCAAGCAAGGCGGCCGTCTCGTCAGAAAGCGATGCATCGGCGGCCAGGCCTGATCAGGCCGCCTTGCCCATGACGTTGATGATCTCGCTGACAACCGAATTGACCAACGTGGCGTCGTCGCCCTCGCCCATGACGCGGATCAGCGGCTCGGTGCCGGACGGACGGATGACGAGGCGGCCGCGGTTGCCGAGACGGCGCTGGCCGTCGGCGATCACGGTCTTGACCTCGTCGCGTTCCAGCGTCGTCTTGGGCGAGCGGATGTTCTTGAGGATCTGCGGCACCGGATCGAAGCGGCGGCAGACCTCCGACACCGGCCGCTGCAGCTTCTTGACCACGGCCAGCACCTGCAGCGCCGCCATCAGGCCGTCGCCGGTGGTGGAGAAGTCCGACATGACGATGTGGCCGGACTGTTCGCCGCCGAGATTGTAGCCGTGTTCGCGCATGTGCTCGACGACGTAGCGATCGCCGACCTTGGTGCGGGCGAGCGTCATGCCGTGACCGGAGAGGAACCGCTCGAGGCCGAGATTGGACATGACGGTGGCGACGATGCCCGGACGGGACAGACGGCCGTCGTCCTTCCAGCTCTCGGCGACAACGGCCATCAGCTGGTCGCCGTCGACCTTGTGGCCCTTCTCGTCGATGATGATCACCCGGTCAGCGTCGCCATCAAGCGCGATGCCGATATCGGCGCGCATCTCGAGCACCTTCGAGGCCAGTGCCTCGGTGGAGGTGGAGCCGCAATCGCGGTTGATGTTGGTGCCGTTGGGGTCGACGCCGATCTTGAACACCTCGGCGCCGAGTTCCCACAGGGCATCGGGGGCCACCCGGTAGCCGGCGCCGTTGGCGCAGTCGATGACGACGCGCAGGCCGTCCAGCGACATGTTGCGCGGCATGGTGCGCTTGCAGGCCTCGATATAGCGGTCGTGCACGCCCTCGATACGCTTGGCGCGGCCGAGTTCGGCGGATTGCGACAGCGAATGGGTGAGGTCGACGTCGATCAGGCGTTCGATTTCGGCTTCGATCTCGTCGGAGAGCTTGTAGCCGTCGGGTCCGAAAATCTTGATGCCGTTATCGGCATAGGCATTGTGCGAGGCGGAGATCATCACGCCGATATCGCAGCGCAGCGAGCGGGTCAGCATGGCGACCGCCGGCGTCGGAATCGGCCCGAGCATGAAGACATCGACGCCGACCGAGGTGAAGCCGGCCACCATGGCGGTTTCGATCATGTAGCCGGAAAGCCGGGTATCCTTGCCAATGACGACCCTGTGACGGTGTTCGCCGTGGCGGAAGGACAATCCGACAGCTTGCGCAACCTTGAGCGCCAGCATCGGGGAAATGTCCTTGTTGGCTACGCCACGAATTCCGTCGGTGCCGAAATACTTGCGAGTCATTTTATTATCCCAATGCGTTCCAGGAACAGTTCGGCCACTGGTTTATCGATAGCGACCTTTACTGCACCATCAGATCGGAATTAAGTCAAATTTGGTATCAGTCTGTAACCAAACCGGCGTGTCGCAAGGTTGATCCGGCAGCGCCGCCGAACACGCCCAATCCGCCTCCGTCTGCCTAACCTGAGGGCAGTGTAACAAAATCGGCGAAAGAGTCGAGTTTTCGTTAAAACAGCGTTAACGGCATCGCCTGCCTTTCTCCAATGGCCCCTTCCATCTGTTTGCCTGTAAACCCGAACAGGGCCGGTCAAGCAGAAAAGGAACCCGATATCCGGCGCATTGCAGGACAAGGGCGATTCCGCGCACAGATTCGGCGAACCGGCATCGCTCGAAGGCAAATCAGCCGTTTTGCCAACGGGCCTTGAAAATGACCGATGGTACTCCTGACGCGAATTTCTCGTGCCTCCGATGCAGGTGAGAAGCTCGCGTGCCCCTGGCGGATCGGCGCGTCGGCACCTTCTGCCTCCGGAATTGCATAGCCGAAATCGACCGGGGCGAGATGATACGGACGGGGTGCTGACCGGTTCGGCCCATTATCGCGACGTTTCGGCCTTTCCGACAGCCGGAGGTATCATCAGGTCCGAACTGCCCAGCCGCGACCAGACGCCACGGCGGCGCCACCCGCTGGTCCAGGACGTTGTCCACCGCCGGTCGCGGGGGCGGGTGCTCAGCGAGTAAAGAAGAATCGTCCCGATATGCCGGACACCAGTTCGGGGCGCTGCTTCTCCGCCGTCTGCTTCATGACGTCGATGCGGATGCGCTTGACCAAGGTTTCGATTTCCTCCCGCGGCGCGCCGACATGGCCCAGGAAAGACTCGGTGAAGGGGCTATGTTTACCGGAGCCGTCGGAGGCGGTGTGACCAAGCTCGGTGGCATAGACCTTGAGCGTATTGGCCTTGGCGGTCTTTCGCAGCGCGCGACTGGGGGCACTGTTGGCAGCCACCGCGGTTCCGGCGCCAGCCGCCATGGCCTTGTCCGGAAGCGTCGGCAGACTGCGACAACCATCGAAGAAGAACAACACCACGGGAATCGCCGCTTCGACCGACCGGACCAGTTCCACCGTATCGACCAGCTGCCCCGACAGGTCGATGCCGGGCTCGATCCGGGCATCGACCGGAACGATAAAGCTGTTGCCTTCATGCAGGGCACCGTGCCCCGCATAGTAGATCAGCGCCGCGGCGGCCCCCGTCTTGCGCGCCGCCTGAACGAACGCCTCCCGAGCCTTGGTCAACTGTTCCTTGCCGGCATTCTCCACCAGTTCCACGACGAAACCGAGGGCCCGCAACTTCGCCGCGACGGCCCGACCGTCGTTGATGGCGTTTGGCAGGTCATCAATGGCGGCATAGTTGCCATTGCCGATAACCAAGGCCATGCGCACGCCTTCGCCGATGACCGGCAGGCCGGTGTCCGTCGGCGGGACCGGCTGCAATTCCACCGGACGCCGAACGCTCCCCGGATCGACGCCCAGTTCGCGGGCGAGGGTCATGACGTCCTGACGATCGCCGAATGACAGGACGGCTTCGGCAGCGTCGGCCCGGGCCGCCTCCAGCTGGCCCAGACGCTGGCGGAGCCTGGCGCGACCGAGATAGGCCTCGCCCGCATTCCGGTCGGCACGGATGGCGCGTTCGTATTCCTCGAGTGCCAACTGGTCGGCGCCGGCAACCTCGCGCCAGCCGGCCCTCGCCAGAAAAACCTCAGGCTGATCGAAGCCGAATTCAGCAGCCTGCTGCAGCAGGGTGCCGGCCTCCTTGAGCCATGCCTCGGCCTGCCGGCGATCCGTGGCGGATCGCGCCTGCGCCACCAGCATCTCGGCAAGCGCAACATAACCTTCCGGGCGATCGATGCGACGTCGGATCGCCTCCTCGTAGTCCGCGCGGGCCTCGTTCAGTCGGCCCGCCCGCTGGTGCAAACGACCGCGTTCGATCATTCCGGCTGTCTGACGTCGATCGACACGCAGCAAAAGCGTATAAGTGACGATGGCGTCATCATCGCGATCAAGCGCCGCCAGCGCGCGGGCGCGGGCGATCTGCAGGCGCGGATTACGCAAGTCGGTCGAAAGGGCGACGTCGACGTCAGCGAGGGCCTCGGCGGCGCGACCGAGCTGCAGCAGGGATTCGGCACGGTTTGCCAGCACGTTGACGCGCATTGCGCCGATCACGCTGTTGGGGCCGGTCAGGGCCAGCAGCCGGGTGCAGCCGACCACGGCGCGTTGCGGCCGCAGCGAACGGCAGTCATCCACGTCTGCGTCAGCAGTTGCGGCCGCCACCGGCTGCGATGATGGATTGGCCTGCCCGAAGGCCGGTTCCGACTGGGACAGCGCGAAGCAGAGCCATAGAGCGGTGACGGTGCAGGCAAGTGACGCCACACTGCGTGGCGTCATCATCGTCAGCGTGCCATGCGAACAAGCGCGGCGGAGCAAACCGGGGACCGATGCAAGGGGCTTTATCGACATGCGTGTCAGTTGGAAAAGCCGGAGGAATCGGCATATCCCGCCGCAACATAGGTTCCGTCGATCTGCCATTCGGTGCGCTGCGGCAATGGCACGCGAAAGCCGGGATCATTGACGGCGTTGACGATCATTTCGAAACAGGCCTTGCGCCTGGCATTGACCAGGAAGTTTTCCAGTTCAACCTTGCGCACCGTCGGCGCCCCCGCTTCAGGTACCAACTCGCGCGACTTCAGGGTGAAGCAGTCGACGGCGACGCGAAGCGCCCTGTAGCGCAGGGCGAGCCCGCGCGGCGCCGCCTGACCGGATGACGGCCGTGCCTCGCCGGCAGGTCCGCTGCTCAGCGAGCGCTGCAGCTTGGCGAAGGTTTCCGAGGCCTGCTTGTCGGCCGGGTCCGATGGCCGGGTGCTGATCAGCGCGCCCGCCCACTCCGTCACCGACCATTTGATGTTATGGCCGGCAGACTGGGTTTCCGCCAGGTTGTTTTCATGAATGTACTGATTGAACCGTTCAACCGAGCGATTGAGGCCGAGAATCTCCGAAACTTCAAAGACGTTTTCGTAGACATATTCCGCCGCGCGATTGATCGCTTCCTGCACGTCCTCGAAACGGACGCTGCCGGCGGACGGGCCGGTCACCATCCCGCCGACGTCGCGCTGGGCCCGATCGAGAATGTGGACCTTCAGTCGGGACGCTGTCCAGTTCTCATCGGTAAAGCGCTCGAACTTGGCCAAGCCGGAACCGGTGTAGGCGGCGGCAACCAGGCGGTCGATGCCGTTTCGTGTGACAGCGGCGGCCTTGTCCTCGACAACGACAACGGTCTTTGCGGACTGATCGCTTTCCTTGCCGCGGCGCGCGGCGGCCGCAGCTTTTGCCGTCTCGAACGAGGCCATGAAGCGCTCAAGCGCCGCGTCGTAGTTGCGCTGGTGGTCGGTCATGTTGGCAACGCCGAGCGTCGCCTTTTCGAGACCGGCGGCCGTCGTGATGGCCTTGAGGGAGACAGACTTGAAAATGGCGGTCTGGTCGGACGGCAGATCGTAGCGCGCCAATGTCTGGTCGGCTTCGGAGGCGTTAGAGCCGCCGCCGGACTTGCCGCCGCTGGGCTTGCGTGTCTGCTTCGACTGGCCGCCCCCCTGCTTGCCGCCACCCGAGAGGACCCCGCCAAGAATAGCGGCACCGACGCCGATGGCGATACCGAGACCGAGATCGCGCGAACCGGCGAGCGCGATCTGCGGTGCCGGCATGCAGAGAGCACCGGACACGACGAGGACGACCAGCGGCCGCGACAGGGCCGAGCTTCTTGCCACCATGACGCTACCCTCCTCCTAGCCGTGCCCGATGACGCAGGCCGCGGCGAGAAACCTGTTTCCGGCCACCAAAGGCAAGCGGGCGCCTGCGGCGATGGCCATTGTTGCACTCCGTCGCGAAACAGGACCGAATCGCGAATTCCTCAGCGTGTTGCCTTGGCGCTATTGCTTGCATTCTTTGCCGACATGATTCGCGAGGCCAGCATGTCGGCGAAGTCGGTCTTGGTGTCGCGAGCCTGCTTGAACACATCGTTGAAGGCCCCGCGCAACTGCAGCCGGGTCGGGACATTCAGCGACGCGAGAAACGCGTTGCGATCCTTCTTGTTCTTCAGTTTCTCGAGCTGGGCCGTGCGGAAATAGTTGGCATAGCAGCTCTCCTCCCTCAATTCCGCCGCGCGGAACTGCAGTTCGGTCGGCGAGATCCGCCGCTCCCAATCCCACACCCACAGTCCGGTCGTTCGCGTCACCTCGACGTTGAAGTTGCACACATCCGGGATTTCGAGTTTGTTGACCCGTACCGCCGAAAGCTGGCGGTTGTAGCGGCCGTAATAGGCCTCAAGTCGCTCGATCTCCTCGCGACTGAGCGCATCGCCGCCATTCGCGTCAATGGCTTCGCCACTACGGGCCATGGCGATGATCAGATGCGCCGCCCGGATTTCCGTCAACGGATCGACTCTGTTTGCGACGGGGCTTTCCTGAGCGGCAAGTTCAATCGCCTTGAAAGCCAACGCGATGGCCTTGGCCTTGTCCACCTCCACACCAAGCGTGTTGGTATTGCGGTAGAGTTCGGCAAGCAGCAGGGCCGCGCTACTTGAACCGTCGGCAATCGCCCGCTCCAGCAGTTCGGTCGTGCGGTTCTGCTCCCGCAGTTCGTTTTCCCGAACCAGCAGGCGCCCTTCGTGCATCCGCTTGATATAGTTGTATTGCGCGTAGGTGTTGCCGGAGTTGGCGGCGATCTGCCAGTAGCGCTCGGCAAGCGCCGGCTGCGGAATCGGCACGCCATCGCCTTCTTCCAGCATGACGGCCATAAGAAGCTGCCCGTCCGGCGAGCCAAGATCCGCCGCCCGGGACGCCCAGATCAACGCTCTTTGCTCATCCGGCTGCACCGAGGATGTCGTGTCGACATCACCGTTGTCCGTCTCGACATAAAGTCCCGTGAGATAGATACCGGCAAGGCTCACCATCGCCTGCAACGAACCTTGCTCGGCCGCGCGCAGATACAGTTCCTCCGCACGCTTGCCGCTCTTCTTCAGTCGATTCGTGCCCTGGGAGAGGATCTTCGCCGCCATGACCATCGCCCCGACCTGATTCGCATCGGCGGCGCGCGAAAACCACTCATAGGCCTGATCCGCATTGGCCTGAATGTCGGCGGCGGCATCGCCGACGCGATACTTCCAGGCGAGGTTGTACATCGCGATCGGCAGGCCTTGCTGCGCCGCCTGCCGCCAGAGCGTCACGGCCTTGCGGCGATCCTGCGGCACACCGCGGCCGCTGTCGTAAAAGACTGCGAGATTGTTGAGTGCCGGAACATAGCCGAGCCGCACCGCCTCCTGATAGCGATCAACTGCCAGATCGCGCGAGCGCTTGCGATCGGCGAGCTTGATCTGCCGGTCCTGGTCGAGCGCCTGCTGCTCGGCGGCGGTCGCCCCCTTTGCCGGCGCCGGAACCGGCAGCCGGGAGGCGGCATCATAGGCGCGGGCGAGATTGTAGACGAAGCGCACCGTGCGCGGGAAGTCCTTCACCGCGGTCTTGCAGGCCTCGATCACGCTGGCGACATCGCGGGTCTCCGTGCCGATCCGATCGAAGGGGATGCCCGGGAAAATCGCCGGCCGGCCGGGATCCTGATCGGAGGCGGCATAGCGATCGCAAGCATCCATGCCCCGGTTGTCGACAAACTGACGAAGCCGGCGCTCGAGCACCTGGGCCCTGTCCGCGCTGTCCTCGGACCCATCGCCCAACCCGGCGATCGCCTCATGAGCTCGCGCCGCGGTTTCGCAGGCGCCATACCGCGACAGGTGATTTTGCAGGCGGGTTCTTGAAGAATGAGCCAAGGCTTCGTCAAGATCGAACTCGGCAAACCGGCAGACATCAATGTCCAGGACATTTCGCTCCGCGCCTATAGATCCGACGAAATAGAAGTCCTGGCGCAGGTTGTGAACCGCCTTGGGCACCTGATCGACATCGACCTTGGCTGACACAGCCGCGACCTGGCGCGACACATGCTCGGCCATCTTGCGGATCTCGAACCCCGGGCGGGCCAAGGCATTGCGCAACAGGGCGGTGAACAGGGAATTGCGCCGCACGTCGATAAACGACAATCGCTCGACCGACTTCTGGCCGGGCCGGGCGCTGTAGAACACGAATTGCCCCGGTTCCAGCTGATCGTCCCGGACAGGCTGGAGGCTGACGGACTTGCTGCGCTGCTGCGCCGTCGTGTCCTCGGCACCGGCGGTTGTCCACTCGTCCCGGCAAGCATCGAGGATCAGGATCAGCGTCGAGGGCTGACGTTGCGCGGCAAGCTCTCGCAACTCCGTCTCGGTGACGCCGGCTCGGGGCAATTCCTCTGCCTCGAAGCGGGTTTCGAAGTCCTTCGCCTTGACCCGCACCACGGCGTCAACCTTTGCCTCGGCCGGCGGCAGCTTCGACTTGGTATAGGTGAGCAGCCCCTTGACATCACCGGTCAGCAGGTAGTTAACGCCGGTTTCCTGCAAGCCGTAGCCATGGCCGGAAAAGAACACCAGGACCACATCGCCTGGCTGCACCGTCTTCAGGAATTCGGCATAGGCCTTGGTCAACTCGGCCCGGTTCTTCGGATTGGCCAGAATGCGGATGTTCTTCTTGTCGAAGCCCACGTCCTGGAGTTCCTCGCCAATGTCGTTGGCGTCATTGACCGAGCGCGTCAGCTTGTTGATCTCACGATCGCTGTAGGAATTCACGCCGACGAGGAACGCCCGGCGCGTCTGTGCCCATGCCGGACTGGCTGCCAGCAGCTGCGACGCCACCGCGATGCCGATGAGCAAGGCGATCAACCGCAGGATTGCAGGTCGTTTCATATGTCCGGTCCGAAAAGCCATGGCAAGATCTCTCTGGGCTCGGGGGCGCCTGAAGGCAACGGCCAGGATGTCAAGCTACTGTATTATAATCGAGAAAACCTCGAACCCACCCTCTTGCAGCGGAGTGGTTGTTTATCCGGCAATTGCAAGTTAACAAAGCCCTGCCGGCTGGTAAAGCCGCATCTTTGAGCTACGTTGCCGCACGGCCACAACATACTTCCAAGCGCGCGAAAGAGGCGAAGAGCAGCACCGCATCCGGTTGCATGCCGGTGGCCTGCTGGTAGAGTTACATAAGGTCTGGAACTCTCCAGGAGGGCATCGGCGGTGCGGGGGACAGGGCACGGACAGGGCGGCAAGCGGGGCCATGCCGGTCACGAGGACCTGTGGCGGAGCGCCCTTCATGTCTTCACCGAGATGACGGTTGCCGGGCTGGTGCTTTTCGTGCTGCTCCTGCTGATGAAGGCCGTCCCTGTTGTCAACATCCCGCTGAAGCATATCGAACGCCTCGGACAAGATGCCGGAATGCGGGTCTTTGCTTCCGCCGATCGCTTTGGGCTGATCCGGTCTGATATTGCATCGCCTCAATATGTTTATCTAGAACTAGACAACAAAGGCTGCGAACGATTGCAGCAGCGGTTCGACGCCACGCCGTCGCAGAATTTTTCCGCATCGCAGGTCACATGGATTCCCTGTGGTTCCGATGACGACACCAGCCTGTTGCTGCAGGTCGCGGTTGCGGCAAAGGCGGTCGAGGCGGGGGCAACCGCCGTCGTCCTCGACGTGGCGCCGCGCGACGATGAGCTGCAATTCAGCAGTTCTGGCTGTACCCCAGAGGATGGCTTCTACCGGCAGGCCCTGTCACACGAGTTCGCCAAGCTGTCCGGATCACAACCGAAGGTCATTCGACCATACATGCTCGACATGACGGGGAAGTGGTTTGCCCGTCCCGATCTGGTGCGTGAACCGCTCCATCCCGAGATCAAATGCGCCGGAGGGCCGCGGCCCCCGGCGCTCGAACCGACGGATCCGGTCGAGGGAGCCGCCAGGCTGTTCCAGTACGGAGTTCCGACCGCAACCCAGGACCGCGACGGCGTGGTGCGTGGCGGCTCGATCCCGTCATCGATGGCCCTCATCCCTCGACCTAAGGCAGGGACGCCATCCAACGACACGGCATTGAACTCGCTGGCGACGCTTGCCGTGGCGACGGCACGGGGAGCCTCGGCCTCGAAGTCCGGTCCGACAACAGTGGGACCGGACGGCCATGGCTTGCCGACACCCGCGGACGATGCCCATGCCACCGCCAAGCCTATCGTCTTTTCCATCGCCGAGCCCACAGTATCCGGACTCGTCAGGCAGAATAGCCGCTACTTTCATGTCCGGCTGTCGCAGTTGCTATCCGGCACCCCGGCCAACCCACTCGCTCCGGGCGCAATCGCTGATCAATTGGCCATTTCCGACGACGCCCTCAAGGGGAGCATCGTTGTGATCGGCCGCAGCCAGGACATCAACGATCATCATGTCACGCCGATCGGCACCATGAGCGGTGCGATGGTTGTGCTGAACACGATCCGCAGCGAACTCGAGTTCGGCGACATTGCCTCCCATTCCAAGTCCTCGGCCGCTACCGTCCTTGGCAAAAAGCTCGTGATCATTGTTTTTGCCGCGCTTGTTTTCACCGGCGGATTCATCTTGCTCAGGCTGGCCACGCGGCCGTTCTCCAACTCGGAATCGCTCGGTTCCAGGATCGTCGTTGCCCTGATCTCGCTGGTGATCTGGCCGCTGACCGGAGCCGCGATCCTGATAGGCGTCGCCGCGGGATTTGCCGGCGCGATCGTCGTCAACCCGGAAGTGGTGGGACTCGACCTGGCAACGCCGCTTGCCAGCGTCGGCTTCGAGCTGATGGCCAACGCGCTGCATGCACTGACCGCGCTGGCGCTCGCCTTTCTCGCCGGCGTGAAACAGGCGGCGGTCGGACTGGCCGCCCGAATCGGAGCACGGCCATGAAACGTCTGGCGGGTTGGCTCATTGGGGGGATGCTGATCAGCCAGGTCGTCCCGGCAACAGCCGGTGACGCCAAGAATGCCGCCTCGGCAGGCCTTGTCAGGCACGTCGCCCGCATTGCCGAGATCAACCTGCCGATTGATGTGAAGCTTCGCGTCACGAAGCCCGACGGCAAGTTTTTCGACAAGGTGCAAGTCGGCACCGGCCTCGCGGAGGGCGACCGCCTGGAGATGATCGACCATTGCCAAGCCGGCGTGCGTATCGATACCGTGACCGGTCGGGTTGACCTGTCGGACCACTCGGGATGCCGTTTCGTCGCCAGTGGCGAGGGCAGGCCTCTCAAGGCAATTCCCGGCTTGCTTGCCCTGATCTCGGATCTGTTCAACTTCTATGCGGACGGTTCCTCGCAATCGGCAACGGTGGTCACAAGCTCGCGCGGCGAGGACGGTGGCATGCTCGAGTGGCCGCAAAGCCTTGCGACGCCGGCGGTGCAGGCCATTCCGGCCGGGCTCGACATGCTCTATGTCCCGGTTCGCAACGGCACCAGCGATTACCAGTACACGCTGAAAATTCCCGAACTCGGCCTTGCGATCGAGGCGCGGCAACGCGCATCGGCGGCGCGCCTGCGCCTGCCGCCAATACCTCGGCCCAACCGCCAGGGCGTTCTCACCGTGACCGATGCCACCGGGCGGCGGATCGAGCGGCCGATCGACTTCGTCAGCCCCGCAGCGTTGCCGACACCGCTCGAGGATCTGTCGGTCGACGAGCTTATCGGATTGCCCCGGGCGGCCTACGCGGCGTGGCTGATGCGAAATCCGGATGCTCGCTGGCGATTGTTTGCCCTCACGTTGCTGGCCAAGGCCCGGGTCGAAGGGGCACGAGAGGCCGATGCCCTGATCGACCGTTTCATTGAGACGAGCCCATGAGCAGGGACCTGCTGCCGGTAGTCCGATGGCTCGGCGCGATCGTGATCTGTCTGATTCAGATGGGAGCCGCCGGGGCAGAAACGCGCGCCCTGGTGGTCGGCATCAATGAGTATCGCCAGACCAAGCTGAAGGGGGCGGTCAACGACGCCGAACTGATCGCCAAGGTCCTCCGCGAGGCCGGCGTTCGTGACCTGACGCTGCTGCTTGAGGCCGATGCCAACCGGGACCGGCTGGTTGACGGCCTGGAGCGACTTGCCGCCCGATCAAATGCCGGAGATCTGGTCATCGTCAGTTTCGCCGGTCACGGGCGGAGCGAGCCTTGGGGTGCCTCGCATCCGGCCGATGTCAGCGAAGGCGAACTTCGGGAGATATTTCTGCTCTATGACTATCTCGTCGTACCAACCGGCCGGCAGGCGAGCCTGGAGGATCAACGTCGATCCGGAGAGCAATTCACCGGACGGGAAATGCAGGACTGGATCCGGAAGATCGAACGGAAAGGCGCGCGCAGCATCTTCGTCGCCGATACCTGCCACGGCGGCGGATTGTCCCGCGAACCCGCCGTGCCGGACGTCACCCGCTTGCCTGGGCGGCTTTGGCGCGACGCCCGTCCGGATGCGCAACCGCACACGTCGCCGTTTCGGCAAACGGACCCGGCCAAGCGGTTGGCGCACTTTCGCGAACTGCCGCATTTCAGTCTGCTGGCCGCGGTCGAGGCCGACAAAGTCGTTCATGAAATACGGCTGGGAGGACGAACGGGCGAAGTGCATGGTGCGTTGTCCTGGGCTTTCGCCGAGGCCGTCGCCGGACATGCCGATGCGGACCGTGACGGCCAAATCCGCCGATCGGAGCTCTTTCATTACCTGCGCGGGCGCGTGGCGGCGCTGACGCAAAGTCTCCAGACGCCGGCGCTCGAGCCATCCGAGCAGATCTCCGGCGCCGACCCGGACTTCATCGCAATCGACCTTGCCCGCGATTTGCCGGGGTTCAAGACGCAGGCGCAAGTCGTGGCGCCGCAGGCCGATCTTGCCCGCCGCGTGATGCAAGGCCGAGGCGCCAGCGCGATTTCCGATAGCACCGATACGATGGAAATCGCCATCGTGCCGTCGGAGGCGAACGCCCCGCCACCGCGTCTCAAGGCCGACCCAGGTCTACGCCTGACGCTCGCGCCTGCTTCGACCAGCGCGGACCTGCTGTGGTCGCCACAACGGTCGATGCTGTTCAACGGTCAGGGCGATCTCCTCGCGCAACGGGTTGGTGAGTCGGATATCCCCGATGTGGCGCGCCGGCAGAAAGCGGCCGCACGCTTGGCCGACATCGCGGCTTCCCGCCCCTGGCCGTTGCGACTGACCGGCGGACAGCGGGTTTTGCGGCAGGCGGAGCTGGTCTCGTTCGACGCGCGGAATTGGGGCGACCGAACGCGCAACATCTGGCGTTATCTCCTGCTCGAAATCGGCCCGTTCGGCGAGGTCCGCCTGCTGGCACCAGATCCCGCCGAAGCCAACAGCGAGAAACTGAGCGCCGAGCATGTGTTTCCGGAGTTCGAGGTCGACGCGCCCTTCGGCCTCAGCACCGTCGTCATCATCGTTGCTCCGGCCAGCCTGAAGGCGCTGGCAACAGCGCTCGAAGGCATTGATGGAACCCGCGCGCCGGCGGCGGCCGTCGACCTCATTGCACTGCATCTTCCGCCAGAAGGGCGCATTGGACTGCTGGATCTCTATTCGGCGCCCATGGGGATCGCGCGCTGAGATCGAACAGCCTGCCATTCGTGCTGCCAATCCCGTCCGCCGAGCAGCCGGTCCATTCTCGCGGCGCGGCAAACAGGCGAGGTCGGGGAGGAACGATGACGCAGCCCAGGCGGGTACCCATTGCACATCAGGATTAGCATCGATCGGCAATGACTTTGGTATTCGGATGCGGCGCGGGCCTTGGCGGCCCGGCAAGGACCATCTCGCCATATGAGCGGTCGTCAGGCGAAATCGGCGAATGCCTGCTCGGTTGACTCCTTGATTGAATTGAATCAGGATCATCCGGCAAATTTTCCAATATTCCAAATCTAAAAATATTTAAGCTTCGATTTAAAATTTGTTCTCATGCCGATATCTGTCAATATTCGATAGAGGCCAAAAGATTTCGCGTATCTGTTTTCAATTTTAGCATTTTGCAAAAGCTCTCCTCAACGCGACAGGCGCGATACTCGCTCGAACTTCCATAACCCTGTCGCCAGTCATGCTGCTGAAACGCTTCATACGGGACAAGCGGGGCTCGATTGCCCTGACGTTCTCCCTGTCGCTGCTGCCGATCGCCATCGCGATCGGGGTGGGGATGGACTATGGACGGGCGCTGAAGTCGCGCTCGGCGATGCAGAATGCCGCGGATGCGACGGCGCTGGCGCTGACCAAATACGCCACGACGCTGTCGGCCTCCGATCTCAACACCAAGGCCGATTCGATCTTCAAGGCGATCTATCGCGACAAGGACGTCAGCGGCACGCTCGTCACCACCGCCTACAGCAACACCGACGGATCGCAGCTGAAGATGGACGTCACGGGCACGCTGCCGACGACGTTCCTCAACCTGATCAGCGTCACCGGCATGAATGTCGGCGTGACGACCACGGTCAAGTGGGGGCAGTCGCGGCTGCGGGTGGCGCTGGCGCTCGACAATACCGGCTCGATGTCGTCCGACGGCAAGATGACGGCGCTGAAGACGGCGACGAAGTCGTTGCTGACGCAGCTGAAAGACGCGGCGAAGGCCGACGGCGACGTCTATGTGTCGATCATTCCGTTCAGCCGCAACGTCAATGCCATCGATCTCGGACCCTACACGTCGAACTGGATCCGCTGGACGAACACGCCCGGCAACAGCGATGCCTGGGACAGCAGGAACGGCACCTGCAGCGGCGGCTGGGGATCGAGCGAGCAGAGCTGCACGGGCACATGGACGCCGAAGAACCACAATACCTGGAACGGCTGCATCATGGACCGTGACCAGAACTACGACGTCACCAATACCGCGCCGACGCTGGCGACGCCGCAGACGCTGTTTCCGGCGCAGCAATATTCGTCCTGCCCGGAAGCGATGATGGGCTTGAGCCACGACTGGGCGTCGCTGAACGCCAAGGTCGACGCGATGAACCCGACCGGCAACACCAACCAGGCGATCGGGCTGGCGTGGGCGTGGCAATCGCTGACGGCCTCGCCGTTCGCGATCCCGGCGGAAGACCCCGACTACACCTATCAGAAGGTGATCATCCTGCTGACCGACGGCATGAACACCCAGAACCGCTGGACCTCGAGCCAGTCGACCATCGATGGCCGCCAGGCAACGATGTGCGCCAATATCAAGGCGGCCGGGATCACGCTCTATACGGTGCAGGTGAATACCGACGGCGACCCAACCTCGAACATGCTGCGCAATTGCGCCAGCGGCACCGACAAGTTCTTCATGCTGACGTCGGCCAACGCCATGGTCTCGACCTTCGCCCAGATCGGCACCAGCCTGACGCGGCCGCGCATCGACCGGTGAGACCTGGATGGTCAGGTTCCCGACGGCGCCCGGCGGTGATAGGTTTCGGCGTCGAGTGGTCGGGGGCTGGCGGGCATGTGCGGGCGATATGCGTTGACGGCGACGCCGGAAGAGGTGCGGCGGATGTTCGGCTACGAAGACCAGCCGAATTTTCCGCCCCGCTACAACATCGCCCCGACACAGCCGATCGCGCTCGTATCGCTGGAACACGGCGCGCGGCGATTCATGCTGGCGCGCTGGGGGCTGATTCCGGGCTGGGTGAAGGACCCGGCCGGCTTCACCCTGCTGATCAACGCCCGCGCCGAGACGGCCGCCGAGAAGCCGGCCTTTCGCGGGGCGATGCGGCATCGGCGGGTGATCATTCCGGCGAGCGGCTTCTACGAATGGCGACGCGGCGACGGCGGCGGCAAGCGGGCCTACTGGATCCGGCCGCGCGACCGCGGCATCGTCGGCCTCGCCGGCCTGATGGAAACCTACATGTCGGCGGATGGCAGCGAGATCGATACCGCCGCGATCCTGACGGTGGAGGCCAACCGGCTGGTGGCAATGATCCATGACCGGATGCCGGCGGTGCTGTCGCCCGATCAATTCGAGGCATGGCTCGACGTGCGCGGGCGGGAGCCGAGGGAGGTGCAGGGCTTGCTGCGGCCGGCGGCGAACGACCTGTTCGAGGCGATCGCGGTGTCGGACCGGGTCAACACCGTGCGCAACGACGACGAGGGGCTCCAGCAGCCGGCGGATGCGGCGACCGACCGCCCGGCGCCGACTCGCAAGGGGCGCGCCGGCGGTCCCGGCAGCGACACCGCCGGCGGCGGGCAGATGAGCCTGTTCTGATCGGGGCGCGCGATGGCCGCGATCCGGTAGCCGGCACCGGCGCCCCGCGCCGCCTCACATCAGTTCGATCGCCACGGCGGTTGCCTCGCCGCCGCCGATGCAAAGCGAGGCGACGCCGCGCTTGAGGTGGCGGTTTTCGAGCGCGTGCAGCAGCGTCACCAGGATGCGGGCGCCGGATGCGCCGATCGGGTGGCCGAGGGCGCAAGCGCCGCCATTGACGTTGACGCGGGCATGGTCGAGGCCGAGATCGCGCATCGCCACCATGGCGACGACGGCGAAAGCCTCGTTGATTTCATAGAGATCCGGCGTCTCCGAATTCCAGCCGATGCGCTCGAACAGGGTCTCGATGGCGCCGATCGGGGCGGTGGAGAACCAGGCTGGGGCGCGGGCATGGCTGGCGGTGCCGACGATGCGGGCGCGCGGCGTCAGGCCGCGGCGCTCGGCCTCGGAGGCGCGCATCAGCACCAGGGCTGCGGCGCCATCGGAAATCGAGGAGGAATTCGCCGCCGTCACCGTGCCGCCGGGACGGAAGGCCGGCTTCAGCTTGCCGATCTTGGCGGCATCGGCCTTGCCCGGCTGTTCGTCGGTGTCGACGACGATGGCGCCGCCACGGCCCTCGACCGTCACCGGCGCGATCTCGCGGGCGAAGGCGCCCGAGGCAATCGCGGCAAGGGCGCGTGCCAGCGAGGCGTGGGCGTAGGCGTCCTGCTCCTCGCGACTGATCTGGTAGTGGGCGGCGGTATCCTCGGCGAAGGTGCCCATCAGCCGGCCGCGCTCATAGGCGTCCTCGAGGCCGTCGAGGAACATGTGGTCCATCACCGCACCGTGGCCGATGCGCAGGCCCGTGCGGGCCTTGGGCAGCAGATAGGGGGCGTTCGACATGCTCTCCATGCCGCCGGCGACGATGATGTCGCGCGGGCGGGCGTGCAGGGCGTCATGGGCAAACATGACCGTCGCCATGCCGGAGCCGCACATCTTGTTGACGGTGGAACAGGGCACGGATTGCGGCAGGCCGGCGCCGAGCGCGGCCTGGCGGGCGGGAGCCTGACCCTGGCCGGCCGGCAGGACGCAGCCGATCAGCGCCTCGCTGACCGCATCGACCGGCACACCGGCGCGGGCGACGGCGGCGGCAACCGCGACCGAGCCGAGGCGGGCCGCCGGCAGGCTGGCGAAATCGCCCTGGAAGCCGCCCATGGGGGTGCGGGCTGCGCCGACGATGACGATCGGATCGGACTGGGACATCTGGGCTCCTCCGCCGGCATTGACGCGGGTGAGCCGTCCGGTCGGTGGACCGGGCGGCGCGTCGTTTGCGGCGGAGAATGCCACGGCCGGGGCAGGCGCGCCTCTGTCAATCCCGCGCAATCAGCTTGCAGAATTGAGAACACGCGCGCTGCCCGCCGGCCGGACCGGCGAGGGGCCGATCAGCGGGCGAGCATGGCGACGTGCGGCCAGACTTCCATCGACCCGCGCCAGATCATTTCGAGCGCCACATAGAGAATGATGACGAAGCCGACATAGGCGATCCAGCGGTAGCGGTTGAGCAGGCTGGCGATGAACGATGCCGCCAGGCCCATCAGCGCGATCGACAGCGCCAGGCCGATGATCAGGACGGTGGGGTGCTCGCGCGCGGCGCCGGCGACGGCGAGGACGTTGTCGAGCGACATGGAGACGTCGGCGACGACGATCTGCCAGGCGGCCTGGGCGAAGGTCTTCTGCTTGGCGTGGCCGGCGACGGTGCCGTCCTGGTCGATGTCCTCGCCGGTCAGGGCCTCCTCGCCGTCGACCACCTCCTGATGCGTCTCGCGCAGTTCGCGCCACATCTTCCAGCACACCCACAGAAGCAGGATGCCGCCGACGAGCAGCAGGCCGAGGATCTGGAGGAGCTGGGTGGCGGCGACGGCAAAGCCGATGCGCAGCACCGTGGCGGCGACGATACCGATCAGGATCGCCTTGGCGCGCATCTCCTTGGGGAGACCGGCGGCGGCCATGCCGATGACGATGGCGTTGTCGCCGGCGAGCACGAGGTCGATGGCGATGACCTGCAGAAGCGCGGTCAGGCCGTCGGCGGTAAACATTTCCATGGATGACATCCGTTGCGTCTGGCGAGGGGTACGCCCCTCAGGCGGGCACGCGTGACCCGAACGGGGTCTGACTTAGCCGAGATGGCGGCATCAGACCATGGCGAATTCGGCTTGATCGGCGAAAATTCTTGCAGTGCAGCAAACGCGCGACGCGAATGTCGCGCGTTTGCCGACGGGCGGGCGGATGCTCACAGCGCGGCCGGGGGATGCTCGAGCCGGGGCTTCTTCATCAGTTCCCAGAAGTGCGGTGCGACGAGCGCGAGGAGCGCCAGTGCCAGCAGGGCGGCCGACAGCGGCCGGGTGAAGAACACCGACCAGTCGCCGGCGGAGATGGTGAGGGCCTGGCGCAGGTTCTGCTCGGCCATCGGCCCGAGGATCATGCCGATGATCACCGGCGCGGTGGGGAAGTCGTAGCGCCGCATGGCGAAGCCGACGAAGCCGATGGCATAGAGCAGGACGAGATCGACCGGCGACTGGCTGATGCCGTAGGTGCCGATGGTGGCGAAGACCAGCACGCCGGCATAGAGCAGCGGCGCCGGGATCTTCAGCATCTTCACCCAGATGGCGATCATCGGCAGGTTCAGCACCAAGAGCATGACGTTGCCGATGAACAGCGAGGCGATCAGGCCCCAGACCAGTTGCGGCTGGGTCTGGAACAGCAGCGGGCCGGGATTGATGCCGTAGCTCTGGAAGGCCGAGAGCATGATGGCGGCGGTGGCGGAGGTCGGCAGGCCAAGGGTCAGCATCGGCACCAGCACGCCGGCGGCGGAGGCATTGTTGGCGGCTTCCGGACCGGCGACGCCCTCGATGGCGCCCTTGCCGAATTCCTCGGGATACTTGGTGAGCTTCTTCTCGGTGTAGTAGCTGAGGAAGGTGGGGATTTCGGCGCCGCCGGCCGGCAGCGCGCCGATGGGGAAGCCGAACAGGGTGCCGCGCAGCCAGGGCTTCCACGAACGGCGCCATTCCTCCTTGGTCATCCAGATCGAGCCCTTGAGCGGCACGATCTCGTCGCGGCCATAGCGATAGCGCGAGGCGACGTAGAGCGTCTCGCCGACGGCGAAGATGCCGACGGCGACAACGATGACATTGATGCCGTCGAGGAGTTCGAGCAGGCCGAAGGTGAAGCGCGGCTGGCCGGTCTGCAGGTCGACGCCGACGAAGCCGAGGAACAGGCCGATCGACAGCGACGTCAGGCCGCGAATCGCCGAGGAGCCGAGCACGGCGGAGACGGTGACGAAGGCGAGGATCATCAGGGCGAAATAGTCGGCCGGGCCGAAGACCAGGGCGAACTTGACCACCATCGGCGCGAGGAAGGTGATGCCGAGGGTGCCGAGCGTGCCGGCGACGAACGAGCCGATGGCGGCGGTGGCAAGCGCGGCGCCGCCGCGTCCGCCGCGCGCCATCTTGTTGCCCTCGAGGGCGGTGACGATGGTGGCGCTTTCGCCGGGGGTGTTCAGCAGGATCGACGTGGTCGAGCCGCCATACATGGCGCCGTAATAGATGCCGGCGAACAGGATGAAGGCCGCCGTCGGATCGACCTTGTAGGTGATCGGCAACAGGAGGGCGATGGTCAGGCCGGGGCCGAGACCCGGCAGCACGCCGATGGCGGTGCCGAGCGTGACGCCGAGCAGGCTCCACAGCAGGTTTTCCGGGGTGAGCGCGACGGCGAAGCCGCCCATCAGCGAGGCAAAGGCTTCCATGGCATTCAGACCTTTGCGAATCCGAGGGCTGAGGAAATGGCGTTCTCGATCAGACCGCCGCCGATATTGATGCCGAGCAGGCCGGCAAAGCCGAAATAGGCCGTCAGCGCCAGGGCGAGCGCGATGCCGGCGTCACGCAGGGTGCGGCGCGAGCCGAAGCCGCGGGCGACCAGCACGAACATCGCCACCGAGGCGATGGTGAAGCCGGCGAAGGTGATGAGCACGATATTGGCCAGGAGGCCGGCGCCGACATAGGCGAGCGCCAGCATGTCGACCGGGGTTTCCTTCTCGTCCTCCGACTGCCAGCCACCGCGGAAGGCGGCGGCGAGGAGGCCGAGGCCGAGCGCCAGCATGCCCATCCACGTCAGCGTGGGGGCGACGGTGGGGCCGACCTTGGAATAGAGCGGCGAAACCGGGATGACCTGGGTCTGCCAGAGGACGACCAGGGCGAAGGCGATCATGCCAACGGCAATGAGCATTTCGCCCGGCGCGAGGCGAACCCGCGTCGGTGAAGTCGGAGTATCGGACATGGGATTACCCGGGGTGCGGGAGGAAGGCGGCGCGACGGCGAGGCGACGGCGCCGCCCGCCCGGTGAGGGCGAGCGGCGGATTGCGGTTCATGCCGGTCGCGCGATCAGCCGGCGAGGCCGAGATCCTTGAGGATCGCCTCGATGCGGGTGGTTTCGGCCGCGACGAATTCGCCGTAGCTGTCGCCGACGATCGGGATCGAGGCCCAGCCCTTGGTCTTGCACATCTCGGCCCAGGCGGGCGACTTGACCATGTCGGCGACCAGCTTGGTGATGTCGGCGACCTGCTCCTTCGACAGGCCCGGAGGGGCGAAGACGCCGCGCCAGTTGAACAGGTCGACCGGGATGCCGGCCTCGCGCAGGGTCGGGGCGTCGATGGCCGGGTCGCGCTGGTCGGCGGAGATGGCGAGGCAGCGCATCTTGCCGGCCTTGATCTGCTCGGCGAACTCGCCGTAGCCGGAGATGCCGGCCGCGACCTGATTGCCGAGGATCGCCGCCGTGGCCGGGCCGCCGCCGGCGAAGGCGACATAGGACACCTTGGTGGCGTCGCCGCCACCGGCCTTGGCGATCAGGCCGGCGAGGATGTGGTCGGAGCCACCGGCCGAACCGCCGGCGATCGGGACCTTGGACGGGTCGGCCTTCAGCGCCTTGACGAAGTCGGCGGCGGTCTTGAACGGCGATTCCGCCGGCACGACGAGGGCGAGCGCCTCGCCGGTGAGGCGGGCGATCGGTGTGGTGGCGGTGAGCTTGACCGGGGCCTTGTTGGCGATGATGGCGCCGACCATCACCATGCCGCCGATCATCAGGGCATTGCCCTGGCCCTTCCACTGATTGACGAACTGCGGCAGGCCGACGGTGCCGCCGGCGCCGGGAACGTTGGTGACCTGCACCGAGGTGACGGCGCCGTTGGCGCGCAGCACCTGCTCCATCGAGCGGGCGGTCTGGTCCCAGCCGCCGCCGGGCGCCGCCGGAACGAACAGCTTCAGATCGGTCGGCGGCGCGGCTTCGGCGCGGCCGGCGAACAGGCCCGACATCGGCACGGCCGAAGCGGCGCCGAGGGCAAGGCCGTAGCGAAGAATGTCACGACGAGACTGCATGGAAGTCCTCCCACTTGCTGGTTTCCGGCTCGTCCGGCGGCCGGATTTGGTTTCGATCCGCAGCGCCGAAGGGATGGCGCCAGGGACTTAAATCGTTTCGCAGTACCGGGTCGCAGGATCGTTCGATGCGAGCCCAAGGCACGTCGATATACTGTATTCCGGCGCCCGTCCCAAGCTGACAGCCAGTACGCGTCAGGCTTGCTCCGGCATCTTGTCCAATGATTTACCGCAGTGCGGCACGCGCTCCGTTGGCTTCATCCATGATCTGGCGCCAATAGTTTGCGTTTCTTCCCAAGTTTGTTTTTATTATGCGATGCAAGAGCCGCTTGAAACGGTTTACATCCTATTGACGAATGCCTAGCATGGCAAACTGTCATGAACCTATCATTCCGCCGAGGATGCGGCCCGTATGCGAATTCTGCTGGTTGAAGACGTAGCCGATGTCGGCGAGGCGATCGTGGCGCGGCTGCAGCGGGTCGGGCACGCGGTCGACTGGGCGAGCGACGGCGACGATGGCGCCGGGCTGCTGGCGACGCAGGCCTACGACATGGTGATCCTCGACGTGATGCTCCCCGGCCGCGACGGCTTCTCGATCCTCAAGAGCTATCGTGCCGGCGGCGGCAAGAGCCCGGTGCTGATCCTGACGGCGCGGTCGCAGATCGACGACCGGGTGAGCGCCCTCGATCTCGGCGCCGACGACTATCTGGTGAAGCCGTTCGACTTTCGCGAACTGGAAGCGCGGGTGCGGGCGCTGCTGCGGCGCAATCAGGGGCCGGCGACCAACGACCTCGCCTGCGGCGACGTGGTGCTCGACCGCTCGAGCCGCGAGGTCCGCGTCGGCGAGCGGGCGGTGGAACTGACGCGGCGCGAAACGGCGGTGCTGGAGGCGCTGATGACACGGCCGGGGCGGATCTTCCCGAAGGAGGACCTGTTCGAGCAGGTGTTCGCGCTGGAGGCCGATGCCGGCACCAACGCGATCGAGCTTTATGTCGGGCGGCTGCGCAAGAAGCTGCAGGGGGCGCGGGTGCAGATCAAGACGCTGCGCGGCCTCGGATATCAGATCCTCGCCGATGCCCACTGAAACCGCCTCGCTCTACTGGCGCCTGACCGGGCTGATCGCGGCGGTGATCGCCGTGGTCGGCGCGGTGCTTATGGTCGCGGCGCTGCGCTCGGCCCGCACCGCCGCCGATGATGCCTATGACCGGGTGCTGGTCGGGGTGGCCCTGCAGATCGCCGAGACCATCGGGGCGGAAGACGGGGTGGTATCGGTCGACGTGTCGATGGCGGCGCTGGAGGCGCTGTCGGTGTCGAAATCCGACCGGATCTTCTATCATGTGCTCGGCACCGACGGCGCGTCGATCACCGGCTATGACGGGCTGAAATTCACCGGGCGGGCGGGCGCCGGAATCGGGCCGTTCACCGAGACCGGCAGCGTCGACGGCGTCGCGGTGCGGATCGCCATGGTGCGGCGCTGGGTTTCGGACGCGGCGCGCCCCGGCTTCGTCACGACGCTGGTGGCGCATACGCTGGATGCGCGCACGGCGCTCGCCCACGATCTCGCCGGCAAGGCGTTCCTGTTGGTGGTGGTGATGAGCGGGCTGGCGCTCGGCGGGGTGATGGTGGCGGTGCGGCTGGCCTTCCGGCCGTTGCGGCGGGTGGAACGGGCGCTGCTGGCGCGGGATCCGGCGGATCTGTCGCCGCTGACGGTGGCGACGCCGCGGGAGATCGGCACGCTGGTCGGCTCGATCAACCAGTTCATGCTGCGGCTTTCCGACCGGCTCAATCTGCTGCAGCAGCATGTGGGCGACGTGGCGCACCAGATCCGCACGCCGTTGACGGCGCTGGCGGCGCAGATCGAACTCGCGGCACATGACACCGACCCGGACAAGCGGACCGCGCGGCTGGAGCGGATCGCCGGGCGCGTCAACGAGCTGTCGCGGCTGACCCACCAGCTGCTCAGCCATGCGATGGTGCTGCACCGGGCCGAGGCGCGGGCGCGCGAGCCGGTGGACCTGCGGGAGGTGGCGGCGGAAGTGTCGCGCCTGTCGCTGCCGGAGGACAGCGAGCGACGCATCGACGTGCGCATCGACCTCGCCGAGGACCCGGTGATGGTCGCCGGCGATCGGGTGAGCCTGGTCGAGGCGGTGAAGAACCTGGTCGACAACGCGCTGCGCCACGGCGCCCCGACGCGGCTGGCGATCCGGGTCGAGCATGACGACGGCGACGCGGTGGTGTCGGTGCTGGACGACGGGCCGGGGATCGAGGCAGCCGAGCAGGCCCGCGCCACCGAGCGGTTTGCCCGGGGCGCCGGCGCCGGTGCCGGCTCGGGGCTGGGGCTCGCCATCGTCAAGGATGTTATCGTCGCCCATGACGGGCGGTTGAGTTTCGGCCGCGACGGCGGCGGGGATTTCCGGGTGTCGATGCATCTCGGCGCCCTGCCCTGCCCCGACAAGGCGGAGGTGGAGTGATGCGCGTGACGTTGACGGCCCTGGTGCTTGCCGGCCTTTGCGGCCCGATCGCGGCGCGGGCCGAGACCACGACGCGGTTCTATGCCCCGGCCGGCGCCGGGCAGGCGCTGACGATCCGCTCGACCACCGATCTGGCGACCATGCGGCCGCTGGTGGAGGACTTCCAGGCGGCGCGGCCGGACGTGTCGGTGACCTATGTCGAGCACCTGACCAACGAGTTGAACGAGCTTGCCGCCAGCGCCTGCCGCGACGGGCGGCCGCTGGCCGACCTGCTGATCTCGTCGTCGGCGGATCATATCGTCAAACTGGTCAATGACGGCTGCGGGCGCGAGCATGTCTCGCCGGCGACCCGGCGGGCGCCGGCCTATGCCAACTGGCGGAATACGGCCTACGGCTTTACCTTCGAGCCAGCGGTGATCGTCTATGACCGGCGCGCGGTGCCGGCTGAAGATGTGCCGCATACACGGCTGGAGCTGGTGTCGCTGTTGCGCGACAAGGCCGAGCGTTATCGCGGCGCGGTCGGCACCTACGACATCGTCACCTCCGGCATCGGCTATCTGTTCGCGGCAATGGATGCGAAGCAGTCGAGCACCTATGGCCGACTGATCGAGGCGTTCGGCCGCTCGGGCACGCAGCTGAGCTGCTGCACCGGCGATATTCTCGACGCGATCGAGCAGGGGCGGCTGAAGATAGGCTACAATCTTCTGGGGTCCTATGCCTATCGGCGGCTGAAGGCGGGCGCGCCGATCGGCATCGTGCTGCCGCGCGACTATGTGCTGGTGCTGACGCGGGCGGTGATGCTGCCGAGGGTCGCCGAAAATGGCGACATGGGCGCGGCGTTCCTCGACTATCTGCTGTCGGAGCGCGGGCAAAGGGCGGTGGCGGAGCAGTCGTTCCACTTCGCCGCCGGCCGACCGGTGCCGGACGGGATCGAGGCACCGACCGCCGACAATGCGGCGAGCGTGTTCCGGCCGATCGCCATCGGGCCCGGGCTGATCGCGATCCAGGATCAGGCCAAGCGCCGCAAGGTGCTGAGCGAATGGAACGCCTCGATGAGCCGGGAGCCGTGAGGGCGGGGCTCCGAGGGCACGCGAATTGCTCATCCGCATCGGAGGCATGAGAAATTCGCGTCAGGAATGCCGTCGGTCACTTCCAATGACCGAAGGTGTCAGAGCGGCGCGAGGAAGGCGAGCCAGCTGGGGGCGGTGGCGGCGACCACGCCGGCGAGCCAGAGGCCGAGGGACAGCGGCGTCGATGCCGGCAGCCGGCGGAAACGCTCGTAGAGCGCGGCCGGCACCCCGCCGATGAGCAGCGTCATCAGTGACAGGAACATCGAGGTGAAATAGAGTTTCAGCATCGGACTGCCGATGTAAAAGCTGGCGGCGAACGGACGCAACAGGAAGTACATCGGCTCGAACAGCGGCGAGCCGGGCAGGCCGTTGAGCAGCGACACGATGGCGATCAACGGCACGAGGCGATCGCGCCAGACCGGGTCGAGGGGTGTCTCGGTGTCGGTCATTTCAGCCCCCAAGTCCCGGCCGGAGCCCGGCGAGGGCAAAGGCGAGGTACAATCCCACCCGGGCGCCCAGCAGCCAGACGACGGCGAACACCAGCAGCAACCCGTTCGGCACCACCCGCGGGGTGATCCAGCCGACGACGCGCAGCACCGGGTCGCTCAGGGTGCGAAAGACGCGCATGATCACCCGATCGCTGTCGAGGCCAAAGATCAACGACAACAGGAACCGGGCGATGAGCGTGTAGATCATCGCCGCCAAGGCCAGATTCGGCACATGGAAATACCAGTGCGCGAAAAAACTGTCGTCCGGTGTCACGTCCTTGGATCCTCGCGTCGGGAGACCGCGCGACCGGCGCCGGCGGTTGCGGGCAAGTCACACCAAAGCGACGGCGGACGCAAGGGCGGCACCCTGTTGCACGGCAATATCGCCGCCGATCCCGTTGCGCTTCGCTCATGCATCCAGCGCTCGAAAGACGGAAACCGAGCGGCCGATTTTGCGTTGCGGTACGAGCATATGGTCGAGATGAACTACGTACACCATCCGTCGCATTTGCCGAGGCGCACGCCACGCCAAACTGGTCTTCCTTTCGCGTATCCGTCGTTTTGACGAGGTTTAAATCGGACAAAACGGGATTTTCGCCGCGCCCTATTTCTCTGGATGCAGATGGTTTATCGCGATCTGATCGGCTGGGCGATAGTCTATCGGCAGCAATGCTGCATCGCAAAGCTTACAGTTTTGTCATGTTGCAGCACGAAATTCCGCGCAGGAATCACTGTCTGTCTAGTTTCCGTAATGAACCTTTAGGGTGGCACATCATCGGTCGAAACAGCCTGGATATATGGAAAAACGTGGCGGATAAGCTGACGATATGAGGTGTTTTAAGTGATCCTTAAGCCATGAAAGCATTGCATAACTTGCCTCTTAGCCAAAAGTAAGGGTTCCAAATCGATTTGTAAGTGTATTTGGATAGCCGCACGCGAGCCCGAATGGGCCCGTCCGGCATGCGCTCAGTCGTATGCCATCAGCTCGTCATCGCAGGAAACGTCAGCAAGGGGATGACCACCATGAGTGTGGCCGGAAACATGAGCGCCGGGACGCCGGCGCCGATGACCAAGGAAGAGAAGCGGGTGATCCTCGCCTCTTCGCTGGGTACGATCTTCGAATGGTACGACTTTTATCTCTACGGTTCGCTCGCGGCGATCATCGGCGCGCAGTTCTTCTCGGCCTTCGACGTCAATACCCGCAACATCTTCGCGTTGCTGGCGTTCGCCGCCGGCTTCCTCGTGCGTCCGTTCGGCGCGCTGGTGTTCGGTCGCCTCGGCGACCTGGTCGGCCGCAAGTACACCTTCCTTGTCACCATCCTGATCATGGGCACGTCGACCTTCCTCGTCGGCCTGCTGCCCAGCTACGCCCAGATCGGCTGGATCGCCCCGGTCGTGCTGATCGTGCTGCGCATGCTGCAGGGCCTGGCGCTCGGCGGCGAGTATGGCGGCGCGGCGGTTTACGTCGCCGAGCATGCGCCGGTCGGTCGTCGCGGCTTCTACACCGCGTGGATCCAGACCACCGCGACGCTCGGCCTCTTGCTGTCGCTGTTCGTCATCGTCGGCCTGCGCCTGTGGGTCGGTGAAAAGAACTTCCAGACCGACCTGCCGCTGTTCTTCGGCCTGCAGGGAGGCTGGCGCATTCCGTTCCTCGGCTCGATCCTGCTTCTGCTGATCTCCGTGTGGATTCGTCTGCAGATGCAGGAATCGCCGGCGTTCAAGAAGATGAAGGAAGAAGGCACCCATTCGAAGGCACCGCTTTCGGAAGCCTTCGGCCAGTGGAAGAATGCCAAGATCGTGCTGATCGCGCTGTTCGGCCTCGTCATCGGCCAGGCGGTCGTTTGGTACACCGGCCAGTTCTATGCGCTGTTCTTCCTGCAGTCGATCCTGAAGGTCGACCTGCTCACCGCCAACGTGCTCATCGCCTGGTCGCTGATCATCGGCACCGGCGGATTCATCTTCTTCGGCTCGCTGTCCGATCGCATCGGCCGCAAGCCGGTGATCCTGGCGGGCTGCCTGATCGCGGCGTTGACCTACTTCCCGATCTTCTCGACGCTCACCAGCCTTGCCAACCCGACCTATGCCAAGGCGATCGACACCGTGAAGGTGCAGGTTGCCGCCGATCCGGCCGGTTGCGGTTCGCTGTTCGACCCGGTCGGCATCCGCTCGTTCACCTCGCCGTGCGACGTTGCCCGCCGCGTTCTGTCGCAGCAGGCGATCCGCTATACCAAGGTCGACGCGCCGGCGGGCACGCCGATGAAGGTGACCGTCAACGACAAGGAAGTGCCGTTCACCAACCAGGCCGACTTCGTCAAGGCAATCGGCGCCGCCTCGATCGAGGCCGGCTACCCGGCCGCCACCGATCCGGCCAAGGTCAAGATCGACGGCTTCTTCTCGGCGCTCGCCAACGGGCAGGCGCTGGCGATCATCGCGCTCCTGACGGTCATGGTGCTCTACGTCACCGCCGTGTACGGCCCGATCGCCGCCGCGCTGGTCGAATTCTTCCCGACCCGCATCCGCTACACCGCCATGTCGCTGCCCTATCACATCGGCAACGGCTGGTTCGGCGGCCTGCTGCCGGCGACCTCGTTCGCGATCGTGGCCTCCACCGGCGATATCTATGCCGGCCTGTGGTACCCGATCGGCTTCGCGTTGATGACCTTCGTGATCGGCATCATCTTCGTGCGCGAAACCAAGGACCGCGACATCAACACCTATCAGGGCAACTGAGCGCTTCACGCTCACGACCTTGAGGTCAGAAAATGCGAGCCGCCCGAAAGGGCGGCTCGTTGCGTTTCAGGGGATGTATCGAGGCGATGTCTCGGGCAGCGCTTCAGGCGTCCGGGTTGCGGCCGCCTGCGGGGCGCGGCCCGGCGCTGACGCCGGCCGGCGTGGCCGAGGGCAATCAGGCCCCTGTCGGGATCAGTTTGGGACGATAGGGAACCGGGCGGGCGGCGTCGGCCTCCTCCTGGCGCTTGAGGCGGACAACCGTGACGGCGCACAGCGCCTCGGCGACGACCTGGGCGGAAACGCTGCCAAGGTGGCGGCGCAACGCCGATGAAGCGCGGGCGCCCATGACGATGTGGTCGACGTCGTTGTGGCCGGCATAGTTGAGGATCGCGGCGGCCGGATCGAGCGCCTCGACGACGTGGAAGCTGACGCGGGCGTCGCTCAGTCGCAGCGGCCGGGCCCAATCCTTCAGCGCCACCAGCCGGTTGACATAGACCGAGCGACCGGAGGCGTCGGCAAGGGTATCCTCGCCGGCGAGCTTGGTCTTCAGCACCGTCAGGCAGGCGAGGCGCGCGCCCTTCTCGGCCTCGAGCACGCGGGCGACATGCAGGCGGACTTCCTCGGCGAGGGTATCGACGCCGGACGAGAGGTCGACCGCCGCCAGCACCAGGGCGGCGCCGGAGATGCGGGCGGCGATTGACGGCTGGATCGGCGGCGGCGTCTTGCCGCCGGGCACCAGCGCCTTGACCAGCTTGCGCCAGCCGCCGGCCTCGGCCTCCTGATCGGCGCGCGAGGTCAACACAACCTGTTCGGGATTGCGCAGATCGAACAGCACCTGGCTCGCGGTGGCGTAGCGGCGGGCGGGGTCGATCTCCATGCATTTCAGCATGACTTCCTGCAGCCAGCGCGGAATATCGCGGGAGTGGCTGCGCGGCGGCACCGGCGCGTGATAGAGGCGGCGCTGCATGCCGGCCTTGGAGGTCGGCTCGCCATAGGGTTTCTCGCCGGTGGCCATCTCATAGAGGATGCAGCCGAGGGCGAAGATGTCGGAGGCCGGATTGGTGCGGTCGCCGAGCACTTGCTCGGGCGAGATGTAGGCCGGCGTGCCCATGGGGATCGAACTCTCCTCGGCGAGGAGGTCGGGCAGTTCCTCATGATGGGCGAGGCCGAAGTCGATCAGCACCGCGCCGCGATCGGCGAGGATGATGTTGCCGGGCTTCAGGTCGAGATGCACCACCTTCTGCCGGTGCAGGGCGGCGAGCGCCGTGGCGATCTGGGCGCCGTAGATCGCCACCGTCTGCCAGGAATACGGCGCCTGCTTCATCTCGCCCTCCAGCGAGCGGCCGGTGACGAATTCCATGGCGATATAGGGGATTTCGGCGAGATCGCCGGCGGCGACGAAGCGGGGCACGTGCGGGCCCTCCAGTCGCTTCATGATCATTTCCTCGACCTCGAAGCCGACGATGGTCGAGACATCCTGACCGGGATCGAGGAAGGGGATCTTGAGGATCATCGGGAAGTCGACATCGGCACGGGTCGCCCGCCAGATCGATCCCATGCCACCGGAGGGCAGGCGTTCGCCCAGGGTGAAGCCGTCGATGATACGTCCCGTCGCCAGATCCTGCATGGTTCCTCCCACCCGGGGCGGTCACCGGCCATGTCGCGAGGCAGGGTCGCGGCGGCCGGTGCCGAGTTGTCGTTTTTCAATCGATTCGCATTCATGCCGCACAGAGCCGCCGCGCTCACGGCCCGGCGGTTCAGCGTCCCATCGCCAAGCGGTCAGCCAACCATTCCGGCAGGCCAGCCGCCTTGATCTTGCGCATGGTTTCGTCGACATCATAGGGCACGCGCCGCATGGCGATGGAGCTGTCGGCGGTGTCGAACAGGCCCCAGCAGGCGCGCGGATCGCGGTCGCGCGGCTGGCCGACCGAACCGACGACGACCACATGCCGGCGCAGGCGCGACAGCGGCACCGGCTTGTCGGCCAGCGGGCGGAAATAGGTCGGCGCTCGGCCAGGCAGCGCGTGATAGAGCGCCGGCAGATGGGTGTGGCCGCAGAAGGTGAAGCGGGCATCGGTGGCGGCGAGCGAGGCGCCGGCGGTGCTTGGAGCATCGACATAGTGCCATTCCGCCGGATCGTTGGCGCTGGCATGGACGTAGAGCCGGTCCTGGTCGCGGGCCTCCAACGGCAGCTCGCGCAGGAAGCGGCGTTCGTCGGCGCTGAGTCGGGCGCGGGTCCAGTCGATGGCGAGGCGGGCCTTTTCCGACATGGCGGCGGTTTCGGCGGCGGCGGCCTCGTCGTGATTGCCCTGGATGACCACGGCGCCGCGCGCCCGCAGGCCGACGATGCGCTCGATCACCGCCGTCGGATCGGGGCCATAGCCGACGAGATCGCCGAGACAAACCCAGGCGTCGACATGGGCGGCCTCGGCGGCGGCAATGCAGGCGTCAAGCGCTTCGATATTGGCGTGAATGTCGGTCAACAGCGCGATGCGCACGGCGTTTCCCCAAATCCCCCGGGCGCCATCGACGGGCGGCCTCGCTTATCGTCCGCCCGATCGGGTCGAGCGTTTCAACAGGATGGTAGACGCCGGCGCCGGAAGCCGGAAGGCCTACTTTCCGCGATGCGGCGGCGCGGTCGCGGAACGGCGTTCAGCGGCGGACGGCGGGGATGCAACCTTGAAACGGCACGACGTGATACCGGTTCGATACCGTCGCGATAAGGCGCGGGGCCATGTCTCTCAGGCTGAAATAGGACTATCCTATTGCCGCAATCAGGAGCGACACCGCCGTGATCACGCTGAAGCAGCTTCGGTATTTCCTCGCGCTCGGGCGACACCGGCATTTCGGCCGGGCGGCGGAGGAGTGTCACGTCAGTCAGCCGGCGCTGTCGGTGCAGATCCAGGAGCTGGAGGCGATGCTGGGCGTGGCGCTGGTCGAGCGGCGGCGGGCGGGCATCGAGCTGACGCCGATGGGGATGGAGATCGAGGCGCGGGCGCGGCGGGTGATGACCGAGGCGGCGGACCTGATGGATTTCGCCCGCGCCCGCACCGAGACATTGGTCGGGACCTTGCGGCTCGGGGTCATTCCGTCGATCGCGCCCTATGTGCTGCCGGCGGCGCTGCCGTTGTTGCAGCGGCGCTATCCGCGTCTCGACCTGCGCCTGCGCGAGACGCTGACGCGCAATCTCGTCGCCGACCTGATCGACGGGCATCTCGATGTGGCGCTGTTGTCTTTGCCGATGGACGATCCGGCGCTGGAAGCGCTGGCGCTGCATGACGATGCCTTCGTGCTGGCGGTGCCGGCGGCGCGGGCTTCGGCGACCGCCGGACTGGAGCCGGGCGAGGCGCTGGCGGCGCCGGACCTGTTGTTGCTGGAAGAGGGCCATTGCCTGCGCGATCAGGCGCTGGCGGTCTGCGGCACCGCCGGCATCGGCGCGCGTCGCTATGGCGCTTCCAGCCTGACGACGGTCATGCGGATGGTGGCCAACGGCTATGGCTCGACGCTGTTGCCGGAAATCGCCGTGCCGGTGGAGGTGCATGACAGCGACGCGCTGGCGCTGTTCCGGCTGGGCGACCCGGAGCCGCGGCGGGTGCTGGGGCTGACCTGGCGGCGAACGTCGCCGCGGCGGGCGGACTTCGAGGCGCTGGGCGCGGTCATGGCCGAGGCGATCGGCGGGGCGGTCGGCGGCAATCGCGGCCGCTGGCCGGTCCTCGGGCTGGGGCACGCCGAATAGCGCGGCGAGATCAGGCCGGCAGGTCGATGCGGACCTTGAGGCCTTGCGGCTCGGCGTCGTGCAGGCTGATGCGACCACCGTGAGAGGCGACGATGGCGCGGGCGATGGACAGGCCGAGGCCGAAGCCGTCCTGATCGTTCATGCCGCGCGACAGGTCGCCGCGAACGAAGGCCTCGAACAGGCTTTCGCGCTCGGCCTCGGCAATGCCGGCGCCGGTGTCGCTGATCTCGATGCGGGCCGAGCCGTCGGGGGCCCGACCGACCCAGATTTCGGCATTGCCGGCATATTTCAGGGCGTTGTCGACGATATTGGTGATGGCGCGGCCGAGCTCGCGCGGACGGGCCTCGACGGCGACGGCGGCGGCGACGGTGACCGGAATTTCGGTGCCGGCGTCGGCGAAGTCGTCGGCGATGGTGGCGACGAGGCTGGCGAGGTCGATGCGATGGCGGCTTTCGCCGGTGCGGCCGTCGCGCAGATAGCTGAGCGCGCCGACGATCAGGCTGTCCATCTGCTCCAGATCCTGCAGCATGCGCCGACGCTCGGCGGCGTCGGGCACGAATTCGGCGCGCAGGCGCAGGCGGGTGATCGGGGTGCGCAGATCATGGCTGACGGCGGTCAGCAGCCGGGTGCGGTCGGCGACCAGGCGGGCGATCCGCGCCTGCATGTCGGCGATGGCCTTGGAGACGGCGCGGACCTCGGCGGCGCCGCGCTCGATCGGCGCGATCGGCGCGGCATCCACTTCCCAGGCGGCGGCGCGACGGGCGATGGCGCGCAGCGGCCGCGACAGGGCATTGGCCGCCCACAGGCCGAGCAGGACGAAGCTGACGGCAAGAAAGGCCAGCGTGATCAGGATCGGGCCGCCGAACGGGAAAGGCAGCAGCCGCAGGCCGAAGGGCGCATCGGAGGCGCTGACGACGCGGGCGGTGAGCGCCGTCGCGGCATCGAGCCGGATGGCGAGCCGCAAGGCGCGATCGCCGGCGGCGCGGCTTTCGATCACCTCGGCATCGCCGCCGAGCAGGCGCCGCAGCGGCTGGGCGCCGGCCTCGATGAACGGCACGTCGCGGGCGATGCCGCCGGGCGGCGCGCCGGGGCCGGGCGATGCCGGCGAGGGGGCGGGCGGCGTCCATTCGGCGAGGGCGAGCGCGAATTGCGGGAACAGGCCGGCGAGGCGGGCAACGAGGGCCGGGCGCGTTGCCGGCGGCTCGGCGCGGACCTCGACGACGATCGCGGCGAGTTGCCCGGTCACCTCGGCGGGGTGAACGCGATACTCGGTCTCATGGCGATCGAGCACCAGCAACGCGAAGACGGCGGCGTGAATGAACACGACGCCGGACACCATCAGCACCGCCAGTTGGCCGCGAATGCTCGCCGGCCACAGCCATTTGATCACGTCTTCACCGCCTCATCCCGGGGCTCATCCCGGGGCTCGACCTTGGGCGTGAACATATAGCCGCCGGAGCGCACGGTGACGATCAGGCGCGGCTCATGGGTGGTCTGCTCCATCTTGCGCCGCAGCCGGGCGACGAGGATGTCGATCGAGCGCTCGCTCGGGCCGGCGGCGCGGCCCTGGGTCAGTTCGAGCAACTGGTCGCGGCTCATCACCCGGCCCGGGCGGCGGCAGAAGACGTGGAGGAGATCGAATTCGGCGCCGGTGATGGTGACCTGGGCGCCGGCGGGGTTGATCAATTCGCGCGTCATGGTGTCCAGCCGCCAGCCCTCGAAGCCGAGATGGCGCGGGCCGGCCTCGGCCGCCGGCGCGGTATCGTTGACCCGGCGCAGCACGGCGCGGATGCGGGCGACCAGTTCGCGGGCGTTGAACGGCTTGGCGAGGAAGTCGTCGGCGCCGAGTTCCAGTCCGACGATGCGGTCGACGTCATCGGAGCGGGCGGAAACGATGATGATCGGGGTCTTCGCCCCGGCGCGGATGCGGCGGCAGATGCTGAAACCGTCCTCGCCCGGCAGCATCAGATCGAGGATGATCAGGTCGACGCGCATGTCGGCGAGCATGCGGTCGCAATCCTTGCCATCGCGGGCAAGGGAAACACGAAATTCCTGGGCCCGAAGATGTCGGGCGATCAGGCTGGCGATTTCGCGGTCGTCCTCGACCACCAGAATATGCATCGGCTGGCTCATGGTGAACTACTTTGCCAGAGGCCGAAGGCGCTGACGCGCCCGTCCTCAGAGGACACGCGAATTTCCCATCTGCATCAGAAGGCATGAGAAATTCGCGTCAGGAATACCATCGGTCATTTTCAATGCCCGTTGGTATCATGCCGGATTCGGGCCGATGAATTCTTGAGGAATTTTGTTTCGCATTGTTTCCGTCCGCCGGGAGGAAACCGCAGGAAACCAAAAACATCCATGGGTTTACCGCTCGTTAACCGGCCGGGGCGCTCCTGAAGGCGGGACAAGACGAGTAGTACCCGATCGCGCGGAGCCAGAGTTCAGGCCGGCGATCTTCCTCGCGACAGCACCCCGAGCGTGGAGTGGACGGGGCAAGACGCGGGGCCAGGGCCGGCGACCGAGGGCATATTGCCCGACGCGCCCGGTCAACCGATGGAGACAGCGATGACGTCCATTTCTTCGTCGCAAGGCATGCGCCCCAGTTTCTCGCCGCGCGACTTGCTGCAAACCCAGCTCAGCAACCAGATCTCCTCCGGCCAGATCGCCGCCAGCGACGAAACGGCGCTGACCGCCGCGCTCGACCAGATCGACCAGACGCTTTCCAGCGAACGGTCCTCCGGAACGCGCCCGTCGAAGCCGCCGAGCCGGGATGAAATGCAGGCCAAGGTCGAAAGCCTGATCGACGAGCAGGTCGAGGCCGGCGACCTGACCGAGGAACAGGCGGAAGAACTGAAGACCCTGTTCGAGGACACGTTCGCAAAGGGTCCCGGCGGCGCCGGCGGTCCGCCTCCCGGTGGACCGGGGGGCGCGGGCGGCCCGCCGCCCGGTGGCCCGCCGCCCGGCGAGGAAGAGGAAGACGACGGCTCGGTGTCGTCGACGTCGTCAAGTTCGACCAGCGTCTCGGAAACCGCCGACCTGCTGCAGCAGTTCCTCGAACAGCTGAAGGAAGCCAAGGCCGGATCGACCTACAGCCTGACCGGCTCGAAATCGAGCAACGGCACCACCGTGTCGCTGCTGTTCGACATCGAGGCGTGAGGCTCCGCCGACCCGGCGCGCGATAAGCCGTCGGGATGCGTCGATGATACGAGAAATCGAGGCGACCGGGCGCAAGCCGTCCGGTCGCCTCGTCGTTTCATGGCAAGGGCCGGAGGTGCCGACGCACCCGGCCCTTGAAGACACGCGAATTTCTCATCTCCATCAGCGGCATGAGGAATTCGCGTCAGGAATACCATCGGTCATTTTCAAAGCCCGATGGTATCAGGCAGGCGGCGCGATCAGCGCGCGACCTTCTCGCCGTCTTCCTTGGTGAAGGCGGCGACGGGGTTTTCAAGGATTTCCAGCACCTTTTCCGAGGGCCGGCACAGGCGCACGCCCTTCGGCGTCACCACGATCGGCCGGTTGATCAGAATCGGGTGCGCCAGCATAGCGTCAAGCAGCTGCGCCTCGCCGAGGGTCGGGTCGCCGAGGCCGAGTTCGGCGTAGGGCGTACCCTTTTCGCGCAGCAGGCCGCGAACGCCGACGCCGGAACGGGCGGCGAGATCGGCCAGGGTGGCGCGGTCGGGCGGGGTCTTGAGGTAGAGCACCACGGTCGGCTTTTCGCCGGATGCCTCGATCATCGCCAGGGTGTTGCGCGAGGTGCCGCAGGCGGGGTTGTGATAGATGGTGACGGACATGGGGCCTCGGAACGTTGGGGTGCGAGCCCCGGCAATAGCCAGCCGGACGGCATCGACGCAAGCGCCATCGCGTCGCCGGCGTGCATTTCGGCCGGCGTGGCCGGCGCGGCGGACCTCGCGCATCGCGGCGGAAGCGTGTAAGGACGGCGCTCAATCGAGGAAGCAGTCTTGTCCGAACCAACCATTCCCGCCGCCACCGCGCCGCCCGCCGCCGTCGAAGCCGATTATTGCGACTGCGGCAAGGTGCGCGCCCTGTGCATCTGCGGCGACGAAGCGCCGATCGACAACCGCATCGCGCTCCTGGTGCTGCAGCACCCGCAGGAACAGGACAAGGACCTGGGCACCGCCCGGCTGGCGGTGAAGCACCTCGCCAACGCGGTGTTCAAGATCGGCCTGTCGTGGGCGAGCCTGGAAAAGGCGCTGGGGCAGCCGGCCGATCCGAAGGACTGGGCGATCCTGCATCTGGGCTCGGTGCAGGCGGACGCGTTTCCGCCCGGGCGCGACATGCTGGTGCTGGACAAGGCCGGCGCGCCGCTGACCGACCAGAACGCGGCGCTCTCGGGCATCAAGGGCATCGTCGTGTTCGACGGCACCTGGAGCCAGGCCAAGACGCTGTGGTGGCGCAATGCCTGGGTGCTGAAGGGCAAGCGCGTGGTGATCCGCCCGCCGGAGGCATCGCTCTATGGCAACCTCAGGCGCGAACCCCGGCGCGAGGGCCTGTCGACGATCGAAGCCGCCGGCTTCGTGCTGGCGCGGCTCGAGGGTCGCCCGGAGATCGAGACCGGGCTGAAGGGCCTGTTCGCGCGGATGCTGGCGCGCTACCGCGAAGTCAACCCGAAGGGCCCGCCGCGCGCCGCCAAGCCGGACTACCGCAACAAGAAGCGGTTCGCCCGACGCGGCAAACCGGGCAGCGCGCCCCCGCGCAAGCCCGCCGGCTGAGATCGGCACCGAAACGGCCCGCATCCGTCCCTGCGGGACACCTTCTCCCGCTCATGGAGCCAACGGTCTACATGAGACGCCTGCGGCGTGGGAGAAGGGAGAGGTGGCGGCGGAAATGGAATTTTCCAACTCGTTGTGATCGCTTCCGTTTTCGCCGGTCGAACCGAGGGGTTCCCGGCGCCGAGCGGAAGCAGTCGAACGTCTACGCCACGTGGGCGGCGCCGACCGGGCCGAGCATGAAGCCGTTGGACAGGGGCATCGACGGGAGAAGCGCGGAAAGGCGGGTGGTGGCGTCGGCTGGGTCGATGCGGCCGGCGCAGCGGTCGCGGAAGATGCGGGCGACGGCGACCATGTCGCAGGACTGGGGCGACAGCCGTAGCCGGGCGACGCCGGCGGCGGCGAGGGCGTCGACGGCGCCGAGGGCATCGGCGCAGGTGAACGACAGGGTCTGGACGCCGTTGGCGGCGAGGAACGGTTCGCCGTCGAGGGTATCGACCTCAAGGCCGTCGGGGTCCTGGGCGCAAACGAACTGGCAGCTGTCCTTGGCGAGGCCATGGACGCGGGCATGGTAGCAGCGGCCGGAGATGGCGAGCGGCACGCGGCCGAAGCCCCAGACCTCGATGTCGGCGCCGGTCGATGGCGCGGCGCGGGCAAGGGTCGCGATCGAGGCGAGCGGCAGTTCCGGCGGCAGGCAGACGCTCAGCGCGCCACGCGCGGCGAGAAAGCCGAGCGTACCCTCGTTGTAGACATTGACCAGCGGACCGACGGTGAAGGGCTGGCCGGGGGCGAGATAACGCAGCATGGTCAGGTCGTTGATCTCGACCGGACCGCCGAGTTCGGTGGCATCGCGCGCCTGCCGGCGCTCGCGCGGCAGGGTGACGAGGCCGAGGGAGGCGAACACTACCTGCTTGCCGGCGGCGGCGAGGCGCTCGGCGGCCGGGGCGATGCGATCGGCGAAGAACGGCAGGCGCTTGGAACAGACGACCTCGCCGATGACGACGCGGTCGATGTCGGCCTCGTCGGCAATGCGGGCGTAGAAATCGGCGAAGCGATCGGCGGGCCAGTTGCCGAGGATGGGGCCAAGGGTCAGTTGCATCGGATCACCGCCAGGTCTTGCGATAGGCGCCGGCGGTGGTGCGCTGGCCTTCGGTGAGGGCATTGAGGGCGCCGACCGGGATCGGACGGCCGGCGACGTGGGCATCGACGGCGCGGCGGAAGCCCTTGACCACGGCCTCGACATAGGCGCGGCTGCGCTGGCGGCCCTCGATCTTCAGGGCGGTGACGCCGGCGGCGGCGAGTTGCGGGATCATCTGCGCCGCGTCGAGGCTGACCGGGTCCTCGAACACGTGGCCGGCATAGGGGCCGGCCTTGAAACAGCCCTTGCACAGGGTGGGATAGGGCGCCGGTTCGTCCTTGCCGACGCGGTGGATGGTGAAATCGCCGAGGCGGGCGACCAGATCGGCGCCGTCCTGGCGGTAGACAACATGGCTCGCCGGCGAGCAGACGCCGTTCATGTTGGGCGACTTGCCGGTGGCGTAGGACGACAGCGAGCAACGGCCCTCGGCCATGACGCAAAGGCCGCCGAAGACGAAGGCCTCGGTCTCGCAGGCGATCTCGCGGTTGATGGCGGCGATTTCCTCGACAGTGAGGACGCGCGGCAGCACGACGCGGCGGATGCCGAAGGTCTCGACATAGAAATTGATGGCATCGGCATTGGCCGCCGCCGCCTGCACCGACAGATGCAGCCGCAGCCCGGGATGGCGCTCGGCGGCGTGGGCGATGAGGCCGAGATCGGCGAGGATCACCGCATGGGCGCCGGCCGCCTCGGCATCGGCGACGGCGGCGTGCCACAGCGCCTCGCGGCCGGCCTGGGGGAAGGTGTTGATAGCGACCAGCACCCGGGCGCCACGGGCGCGGGCATAGGCGACGCCCTCGGCCAGTTCGGCGCGGGAGAAATTGAGCCCGGGGAAATTGCGGGCGTTGGTCTCGTCGGCAAAGCCGCAATAGACGGCATGGGCGCCGGCATTGACGGCGGTGCGCAGCGAGGACGGCGTACCGGCGGGGCAGATCAGCTCAAGCGGCGTCATCGATATCCCCGTCGTCGCTGCCGCCGCGCGCCAGCGGCACCCCGGTCATCCGCTCGGCCAGCGGCACCAGCCGCTCGACCAGGGGCGCGACCAGCGGCGCCAGCCGGCCGAGGCTCGCCAGCCATTCGGCGACGAGATCGAGCTCGGCGTCGTCCAGCGCGTTGCGCAGCGCCAGCACCACCTCGGTGTCGCCCTCCACCGTCAGGTCGCGGGAGAAGAACAGCGCATCGCCGTCAAGCCGGCCGTTGAGCATGCCGACGAGGCCGGCGAGCGGGCCGCTGATGCGGGCAACCGGCGTCGTGGCCTGGCGCCGACGCAGATCGGCGGCGTCGCGATCGACGACAGCCACCGCCGGCGCATCCGCCGTGGTGTCGACATCGAACAGGAACGGCAGATCGACCGGATCGATGCGGACGATCTTGCCGGCATGGGGGCCCAGCCGGTCGAACAGGCGCGGATGGCGGGCGACGATGGAGCCGACCAGCCGATCGACGACAAGCCGCAGCGGCGCCAACGGCAAGGGCGCCATGAACCGGGCGGCAAGAGCGGGAAGACGTGGAAGCACAGCGGATTCGGTCATGATGGCCGACGTGATAGCCGATCGGACGCAGGCGGGATTTGTCGAGGATCAAACGACGGGATGGGGATGCCTGCTCGAAAGCGGAATGCCGGACGCTGATGGTCGCGGCGCGACGTCGTCCCGCTGGCCCAGCATCGCGCAAGGGCGCGGTGCCGTTTTCAGGCCGTGTCGCATTCAATCGAGGGGAGGAAACCAGTGGCGCGCCCTAGGGGAGTCGAACCCCTCTCTGCAGCGTGAGAGGCTGCCGTCCTAACCGATAGACGAAGGGCGCGTCGGTTGGTTCGGGGGGTATAGACGCGCGGGCGGGCGATGGCAAGGGGGAAATCGCGCGGCGATGGTTCAGCCGGGCAGACCTTCGGGCGGAGGCCGCGCGAGAGGCGGCGGGATGGCGCGCGCGGCGGGCGGGGGCACGGCGTCGATCACGGCAGGGTGAGGCAACCTTACGAAAAAGAGAGTCGCGGTTTTGTCGTATTTGGGCTTATAGTTCGAAGGTGGCGTGCCAGACGGGCGCCACGCGGGGGTTGCCGAACGGGGTCATTGCGACCCGGAAGCCCCGCGAACCAATTTGCAGGAAGGGTGCATTCCATGGCCCGTGCCGTGTCCTTGCCCGCGATCGCCTCCCAGGAAGGCGGATTGTCGCGCTATCTGGACGAAATCCGGCGGTTCCCGATGCTGGAGCCGCAAGAAGAATACATGCTCGCCAAGCGCTACAAGGAACATGCCGATCCCGGCGCGGCGAAGAAGCTCGTCACCTCGCATCTGCGGCTCGTCGCCAAGATCGCCATGGGATATCGCGGCTATGGCCTGCCGATTTCCGAGGTGATCTCGGAAGGCAATGTCGGGCTGATGCAGGCGGTGAAGCGGTTCGAGCCGGAGAAGGGCTTCCGGCTGGCGACCTATGCGATGTGGTGGATCAAGGCGGCGATTCAGGAATATATCCTGCGGTCGTGGAGCCTGGTGAAGATGGGCACCACCGCCAACCAGAAGCGGCTGTTCTTCAATCTCAGACGGATGAAGAGCCAGATCCAGGCGCTGGATGAGGGCGACCTGAAGCCGGAGCAGGTGAAGCAGATCGCCACCAAGCTCGGCGTCAGCGAGGACGAAGTCATCTCGATGAACCGGCGGCTCGGCGGCGATGCATCGCTCAACGCGCCGCTCAGGGCGGACGAGGATTCGTCCGAGTGGCAGGACTGGCTCGTCGACGAGAACGACAATCAGGAAGAACGGCTGGTTGAGAGCGAGGAGCTCGACGCCCGCAAGCTGATGCTGCGCAAGGCGATGGACGTGCTGAACGAGCGCGAGAAGCGCATCTTCGAGGCGCGGCGGCTGGCGGAGGAGCCGGTGACGCTGGAGGATCTCGCCGCCGAGTTCGGCGTCTCGCGCGAGCGGGTGCGCCAGATCGAGGTGCGGGCCTTCGAGAAGGTGCAGGCGGCGGTGATCGAACTGTCGCGCACGCGCGATATCGCGCCGGTGGCGCGGCTGACGGCGCCGGCGGCCTGAACCGCCGTCGCGGCCGACGCTTTCGCATGATCGGGACCCCTCGCGGGTCCCGTTCGGTTTTCGGGGAGAGCCTGCCGCACGGAATGAGCTGGGGAATTCACGTCAAGGTCGCGGCCGTGCACCAGGTTGCCTTTCTGGTGCAGCGGCTTATCCAGCCGGATGCGGCCTCCGGCCTGTTGCATCCGGCTGGGCCGATGCACTTGCGAAAACAACGGGGTTTTGTGGTCGTGGCGGCGTGAATCGGGCATGGTCTGGGGATGCGGGAGGGCGACTCGACTGATTCGCGTCTCCCCTTGCCTTGATCCGCCAACCGCCGGAAGATCCGCATGGCCCGCTTCGCCGATGCCTTCATCGCCATCTGCATCGTCATCATCGCGATGTCGGTCGGCGCGATCGTGTGGTTGCAGACCGATCTGGGGCTGTTTGCCGGCATCGCCACCACGTTCGGGCTGGTGCTCGCCGTGCTCAGCGGGCATTTCCACTTCAGCCGCCGGCGCGACCGGGCCTTCACCGACCGGCAGATCGACGAACTGGCGCGGCGCACCTCGGTGGTCGCCGGCGAGATCGCGGCGATCGAGCGACGGCTCTATGCACTGGAGACGACGCATCGGCGGCCGGCGCAGGACTTGGTGCCGATTTCGGAAGAGGTCGAGCTGCTCGGCACGCTGGTGAAGCAGATCGCCGAATCGATGGCCGATCTCGACCTGCGACTGGAAGCGCAGGCGGGCGAGACCGCGGCGCTGGCGACGCGGCTGCCGAAGCCGGCGCCCGCGCCGGTGGCGGCCGAGCCGGTTGCCGCCGCGCCGGAGCCGGCGGTCGTCCCGAGACCCGTCATCGCCGCCGCCAAGCCGGCGCAGCCGCGCTCGCCGTTGGTGCCGGAGCGGTTCGCGGCGCTGGGCGAGGCCGGCTATCTGAAGCTGATCGAAGATGCGATCGCGCAGGAGCGGGTGGAACTGGCGCTGCAGCCGATCGTGATGCTGCCGCAGCGCAAGCCGCGCTTCTACGAGGCGTTCGGCCGGCTGAAGACCGACCGCGGCGACACACTGACGGCGGCGGAGTATCTGCCGATGGCGGAGCGGCACGGGCTGGCGGCGCGCATCGACAACATGGTGCTGACCCGCGCGGTGGCGGTGCTGAAGCGGCTGGCGGCGCGCAATTCCGACGTCGGGCTCATCGCCTCGATCAGCCCGGCGAGCCTGATCGACAGCCGGTTCTTCCGCGAATTCGTCGGCTTCATGGAGCTCAACCGCGAACTGGTGCCGATCCTGTCGTTTGCCTTCAATGCGCGGACCTTCAATGCGATGGGGCCGGTGGAGCTGGACGGGCTGCGGCAATTGCACGATCTCGGCTTCCGCTTCGCGCTCGACCGGGTGGAGAGCCTGACGCTTGACGGGCGGGTGCTGAACGAGCGCGGCGTGCGGCAGGTGAAGATTTCGACCGAGGTGATGTTCGGGGTGCAGAAGAGCGCCGACATCCATCCGCAGGACCTGGCGACGCTGCTGCAGCGGCATGCGATCGAGCTGATCGTGTCGGATGTGGAGATCGAGGCGCATGTGCTAGATCTGCTCGACTATTCGGTGCGCTATGCCCAGGGCAACCTGTTCGCGCCGCCGCGCCCGGTGCGGGCGGACGCGTTGCAGCCGGAGCCGATCTCGACCGCGTCGGGACGACCGGCGGTGACGACGCCACCGCCGGGGCCGAGGACGACGCCGTCGCGGCCGACACCGCCGGCACCGGCGACGGCGGAGGTGCTGCGGCCGCTCGGCAAGATCGAGCGGCGCCCGGCGCCCGGCGCCAGCGCGGTGCCGCCACCGCCGAAGACGCTGGAAGAGGAAACGCCGGAGCGGCGCGAGAGCCTGTTGCGCGACGTGTTGCGCCGGGTCGATCCGCGCACCGCCCGCACGCGCAACCTGGTCGGCAACGGCTGAGGCTTGCCGGCGCGGCCGGAGCGGCGGAATTCGCGCGCCTGCCTTGTCCGCCCCCCAGCCGGCGGTCGCGGGCTTGCCGCCGGGGCGGCGAATATCCGGCGAAACCCGGTTTCCCATCCTTGAAAAATCATCTAGAAGTGCCCGCCATGTGCCTTGAGCGGACCTTGATAGCGATGTTGCGAATTACCAGCCCGGCCTCCGCGTGAGGCGAGCGGGCGGTTTGCGCTTGGCTCGGCCGCGGACGCGCCGGGATTGACATCAAGGCCGCCGGGCAGCGCCATTCGCAGCCCGCCAGATTTCGACCGCGGGCGTGCCGACCGGCCCCCGACCAACCAAAAGCTGACCCGATGACGACCGACACCAATCCTGCCGGCTTCGACTATTCGCAGACCCTGTTCCTGCCGCAGACGGAATTCCCGATGCGCGGCGGCCTGCCGAAGAAGGAGCCGGAAATCCTGGCGCGCTGGCGCGAGATCGACCTCTACGCGCGGCTGCGCGAGGGGGCGAAGGGCCGGGCAAAGTTCCTGCTGCATGACGGACCGCCCTATGCCAATGGCAACATCCATATCGGCCACGCCCTCAACAAGATCCTGAAGGACATGGTGACGCGCTCGCAGCAGATGCTGGGGTTCGACAGCAACTACGTGCCGGGCTGGGACTGCCACGGCCTGCCGATCGAATGGAAGATCGAGGAGCAGTATCGGGCGCGCGGCAAGAACAAGGACGAAGTGCCGGTGGTGGAATTCCGCAAGGAATGCCGCAGCTTCGCCGAACATTGGGTGGATGTGCAGCGCGAGGAGTTCAAGCGCCTCGGCGTCGTCGGCGACTGGGCCAATCCCTATCTCACCATGACCTACCCGGCCGAAGCGCAGATCGCCCGCGAGATCATGAAATTCGCCATGACCGACCAGCTCTATCGCGGCTCGAAGCCGGTGATGTGGTCGGTGGTGGAGCGCACCGCGCTGGCGGAAGCGGAAGTCGAGTATCAGGACTATCAGTCGGATACGGTCTATGTGGCGTTTCCGGTGAAGTCGGGCACGACCGGCGCGCTCGCCTCGGCCCGCGTCGTCATCTGGACGACGACCCCGTGGACGATGCCGGGCAACCGCGCCATCTCGTATTCGAACCGCATCAGCTACGGGCTCTACAAGGTCACCGCCGCGCCCGAGAACAACTGGGCCAAGGTGGGCGATAGCTATGTGCTGGCCGACCGGTTGGCCGGCGAGGTGATGAAGGCGGTCAAGGCCGAGAGCCACGAGCGCATCGCCGACGTCACGGCGGACGACCTCGCCTCGATCACCTGCGCCCATCCGCTCGCCGGGCTCGGCTACGACTTCGACGTGCCGCTGCTCGACGGCGACCACGTCACCGACGATACCGGCACCGGCTTCGTCCATACCGCGCCGGGGCACGGCGCCGACGACTACAATATCTGGGCCGCCCACAAGGCGTGGCTGGAACAGCGCGGCATTTCCCCGCGCATCCCCTACACCGTCGACGGCGACGGCTTCTACACCAAGGACGCGCCGGGCTTCGACGGCAAGCGGGTGATCACCGACAAGGGCGAGAAGGGCGATGCCAACAACGCCGTGATCGCGGCGCTGGCGGAGGCCGGCACCATCATCGGGCGGGGGCGGCTGAAGCATACCTATCCGCATTCGTGGCGGTCGAAGAAGCCGGTGATCTTCCGCAACACGCCGCAGTGGTTCATCGCCATGGACCTGACGCTCGGTGACGGCACCACCCTGCGCTCGCGCGCGCTCGACGCGATCAAGGCGACGCGCTGGGTGCCGGTCTCGGGCGAGAACCGCATCAACGGCATGATCGAGAACCGCCCGGACTGGGTGGTGTCGCGCCAGCGCGCCTGGGGCGTGCCGATCACGGTGTTCGTCAACAAGGCGACCGGCGCGCTGCTGAAGGACGAGGCGGTCAATGCCCGCATCGCCGAGGCGTTCATGACCGAAGGCGGCGACGCGTGGTTCGCCGATCCGACCGGCGCGCGCTTCCTGGCGCCGGAACACGATCCGGCCGAGTGGGAAAAGGTCACCGACGTGCTCGACGTCTGGTTCGATTCCGGCTCGACCCATTCCTATGTGCTTGAAGATCCGGTGCACTTCCCCGGGCTCGCCGGCGTCACCCGCAAGGTCGACGGCGGCCGCGACACGGTGATGTATCTCGAGGGCTCGGACCAGCATCGCGGCTGGTTCCATTCGTCGCTGCTGGAAAGCTGCGGCACCCGTGGCCGCGCCCCCTTCGACGTCGTGCTGACCCACGGGTTCACGCTCGACGAGAAGGGCCAGAAGATGTCGAAGTCGCTCGGCAACACCGTGGCGCCGCAGGACGTGATGAAGGAATACGGCGCCGATATCCTGCGGCTGTGGGTGGCGGCCTGCGACTATTGGGACGACCAGCGCATCGGCAAGGAGATCCTGAAGCACACGGCCGAGGCCTATCGCAAGCTGCGCAACACGCTGCGCTGGATGCTGGGCACGCTGGCGCATTTCGATGCCGCCGCCCCCCGGATCCCGGTCGGCGAGATGCCGGAACTCGAGCGGCTGATGCTGCATCGCCTCGCCGAGCTCGACGGGACGATCAAGGATGCCTACGCCAATTTCGACTACAAGCGGGTCTATTCCAGCCTGTTGAACTTCATGAATGTCGAACTGTCGGCGTTCTACTTCGACATCCGCAAGGATGCGCTCTACTGCGACCCGATCTCGTCGCTGAAGCGGCGGGCGTCGCTGCAGGTGGTGGAGGAACTGTTCCGGCATGTGACGATCTGGCTGGCGCCGTTCCTGTGCTTCACCACCGACGAGGCGTGGGCATCGCGCTATCCGCAGGCGCTGTCGGTGCATCTTGAGGTGTTCCCCGACGTGCCGGCGGACTGGCGCGACGAGGCGCTGGCGGAGAAGTGGGAGACGATCAAGCGGGTGCGTCGGGTCGTGACCGGCGCGATCGAGATCGAACGCGCGGCCAAGCGCATCGGCTCGTCGCTGGAAGCGGCACCGGTGGTGACGGTCGAGGACGCAGACCTGAAGGCGCTGCTGGACGGGATCGACTTCGCCGAAGCCTGCATCACCTCGGCCGTGACGGTCGCGGTCGGCGCCGGGGCGGCGGATGCGTTCCGGCTGGCGGACGTGGCCGGCGTCGCCGTGGTGCCGGCGCTGGCCGTCGGCGCCAAGTGCCAGCGGTCGTGGCGGATTTCGCCGGATGTCGGCGCCGACGCCGAATATCCGGAGGTGACGCCGCGCGACGCCCAGGCGATGCGCGAGTGGAAAGCGGCGAAAGCGATGTGAGGCGCCGGGGCGGGGCAAGTCCCCCGCCCTGCACCCGCGATCGTCGCAACGACCCAATTGAGGACCCGCAGCCGATGTTGTCACGTCTTCGTCCCTGGGGACCCCATTCGGCGCTGGCGCTGGGGCTGCTGCTCATGGCGCTCGCCACCGATCAGGGCTCCAAGCTCTATCTGATGCGGGTGGTGCGGATCGGCGAGATCGCGCCGATCCAGCTCGGACCGTGGTTCGAGATCGTGATGGCGTGGAATCCGGGCATCTCCTATGGGCTGTTCGCCCAGGGCTCGATGACCGGGCAATATGTGCTCGGCACGTTGATGCTGTCGGCGGCGGCCGGACTGTGGTTCTGGGCGGCGCGCGCGGCAAATCGCCTCGTGGCGATGTCGGTGGCGCTGATCGCCGGCGGGGCGATCGGCAATGCCATCGACCGGTTCGCCTATGGCGCGGTGGCGGATTTCTTTCACTTTTTCATCGAGTCCGCCGGCTTTCACTGGTACATCTTCAACATCGCCGATGTGTGGATCGTTGCCGGGGTCGTCGGGCTTCTGTATGACTCGTTCGTCGGCGGCCACGATGACGCCGCAAAATGACGTTTAGGCTGGTTGACGACTATGGGCGAACCGGCGCGCGGACAAGGGTTCGGCGCGATCGGACGCGATCAGAAGAGGTCACGACGTGACGAGTTGGTTGAAGGGCTTCGCTCCGAAGGGTCGTCTGGCGATCCGGACGGGTTCGATCGCGATCGCGGCGGCGCTGGTTGCCGGCTGTGCCAGCAATTCCTCATTCGACGACGGCAGCAGTTCCAGCGCCAGCGAGTCGCCGGAGCGGGCGGTGATCGGCCGCATCATGGGCGGGCTTGGCGCGGTGGACACCCGGCAGGAGGCGATTGAATACAAGCCGCGCTCGCCGCTGGTGGTGCCGCCGAACCGCGACCTGCGCTCGCCGGTCGAGGCTGATCCGGGTGCGACCGCCGCCAACTGGCCGCGCGACCCGGACGTGGCCGATCGCGAGCGACGCCAGCGGGCTGCCTCGATGCAGGGGCTGGACCCGAGTCGCAACTGGACCCCGGAAGAGCTGAAGCGCTACAACGCCGCCCAGGGCTTCCAGACCCGCGAGCAGGAAGAACTGCAGCGGCAGTCGCTGCTCGATCCGGACTTCAAGGATGCGAGCAAGCCGCTGAAGCCGGACCAGCTGAAGGGCAATCCGATCCTGACGTCCGGCCCGGTCGACGCCAAGGGCCAGCCGATCCGCAAGCGCGGCCTGACCGATCCGCCGGGCAGCTACATGACGCCGTCGCCGAATGCGCCGGTCGCGATTCCGGAATCGGAAAAGAAGGCCTGGCCGCTGTGGCCGTTCTGATGGGGCGATCGCCGGCCGCGACCGATGCGGCCGGGTAAAGCCGCCGCCGGATGACAGGACAAGAACGAAGGCCGCCCAACCGGGCGGCCTCGTCGTTTTCGCGCTCGCTCTCGTCGAAAGCCAGTGGCCGAAAGCGCCGACGCGCCGGGCCGGCCGGCACAGGCGAATTGCCCATCCGCGCCGGAGGCGGGAGGAATTCGCGCCGGGACTTCCATCGGTCCTCCGACAGGCCCGATGGCGTCAGCGCATGCCCTCGCCGGAAATGCGCTCGATATCGGCGCCGCAGCGCGACAGCTTTTCCTCAAGCCGCTCGAAGCCGCGATCGAGGTGATAGACGCGGGAGACGTGGGTCTCGCCGGAGGCGACGAGGCCGGCGATGACCAGCGACACCGACGCGCGCAGGTCGGTCGCCATCACCGGGGCGCCGGTCAGTTGGGCCACCCCCTCGACTGTGGCGAGATCGCCGTCGAGGGCGATGCGGGCGCCGAGACGGGCGAGTTCGGCGACGTGCATGAAGCGGTTCTCGAAGATGGTCTCTCGGATATGGCTGACGCCGGTGGAGCGGGTCATCAGCGCCATGAACTGCGCCTGCAGGTCGGTGGGGAAGCCGGGGAACGGCTCGGTGGTGACATCGACCGCCTTGAGATCACCGCCGCTGCTGCGGATGCGGATGCCGGTCGCGGTTTCGCTGACGTCGACGCCGGTCTGGCGCAGCACGTCGAGGGCGGCCTGCAACAGCGTCGCCGAGGTGCCCTCCAGCGTGACGTCGCCGCCGGTCATCGCCACCGCCATGGCATAGGTGCCGGTCTCGATGCGATCCGGCAGCACGCGGTGGGTGGCGGCGTGCAGGCGCTCGACGCCGGTGACGCGGATGGTATCGGTGCCGGCGCCCTCAATGCGGGCGCCCATGGCCTTAAGGCAATTGGCGAGGTCGGTGACTTCCGGCTCGCGCGCGGCGTTTTCGATGATGGTTTCGCCACGGGCCAGCGTCGCCGCCATCATGATGGTGTGGGTGGCCCCGACCGACACTTTCGGGAAGGTGACACGACCGCCGACCAGGCCGCCCTCGGGGGCCTTGGCCAGCACATAGCCGGCTTCGATCTCGATGCGGGCGCCGAGCTGCCTCAGGCCGGAGATGAAGAAATCGACCGGGCGCGTGCCGATGGCGCAGCCGCCGGGCAGCGACACCTTGGCCTCGCCGAAGCGGGCGAGCAGCGGGCCGATGACCCAGAACGAGGCGCGCATCTGCGAGACAAGTTCGTAGGGGGCGACCAGGTCGGTGATCTCGCCGGCGTTGAAGTGGATGGTCTGGCCGGTCAGATGATCCTCGCCGGGGCGCTTGCCGACCAGGGTGTAGTTGACGCCGTGATTGGAGAGGATGCGCTGCAGCAGCGCGACGTCGCGCAGGCGCGGCACGTTTTCCAGCGTCAGGGTTTCGGCCGAAAGCAGGCTGGCGATCATCAGGGGCAGCGCTGCGTTCTTGGCGCCGGAGATCGGGATGGTGCCGTTGAGCCTGTTGCCGCCGACGATCTTGATCTTGTCCATCAGTTTTCCTTCGCGCCATCGCCGCCACGGGTCCGCGCCCGGCGTCGATCGCCTGTTCCTGCCTTGTCGCGGGCCAGCGGGCACCGCGCTTGATCCATCTCGCCGTTCGCTGCCGACGCAAGCGTCAGTCGTCGCGATCGGGGCCCGAGCTAGCCTCGGATTGGGCCGAATTCACGGCATCGGCAGCGGTTTCGGCCGCCCGTCGACCGCGCGCCTGGTCCTTGCGCCGTTTCAGATTGGCCCGCAGCGCCTCCGCCAGGCGCCGTTCGCGCTCGCCGAGCCCGCCCGATCGATCATTCGCCATAACGACATCCGCCGCCCGCTTCGCCCAACCGTCACATAGCGCGGAATTGCGCGCGGGGGAACCGTATCGTTGCGGTGATCCCCAAGCGACGAACGGGTGTTGCCGACATGGTTTCTTCGACGCGCGGGCGAGAATCGCCGGCCGACATCAACGCGGGTCTTGACGTTGCGACGGACATGGCTTCTGGTTGGTGGCGCGAGGCGGGCCAAAATGGTCTGATCCCCGCGTGTTCCCTGCGTGCTTTCGCAGGACATCGGCAACGTCTGATTTGATGTTTTACTCGGGAGAACTGTTATGAAGGCAACTCGTCTGGCGATTATCGCCCTCGCGGCCCTGACGCTGGCCGGCTGCAGCGCCTCGTCGCGCTCGGATCGTGCCCTGGTTGGCGGCGTGGTCGGCGCCGGCGCCGGCGCGGCCATTGGCGGCGCGGCGACCCGCTCGGTTGGCGGCGCCGTGGTCGGCGGCATCATCGGCGGCGCGGCCGGCGCCATTGTCGGCGCCGAGACCACCCCGCGTCACTGCTATGCCCGCGATGCCTATGGCCGCAAGTATCGGGTGCAGTGCCCGTGATCCCGGTCGCCATCGACCGGGCGCAAGCGCCGGCCTGACGGCGGATCCGTGACAATCAACACACCGCGCCGGGCACCCGGCGCGGTTTTGCGTTTCACCGGGGCGGTTGCCCGGCGGGGCGCCGGCAGCGGGCGGACTTGCCCAGGCGATTGAGATCGCACGGCTTTTCCGCCTGGGATGACGCTTGCGGCCGGGCATTGCGACGATCTATCCACAATAAATGCCGCGTGAAGCGTCAAGCCGCTTGCAAGCCCGCCCCACCTATGGCACTAACGCGCCGCACCGGGCAAGCGCACCGCTTCCCCGCCGGATGCTGCCGTAGCTCAGTGGTAGAGCACTCCCTTGGTAAGGGAGAGGTCGAGAGTTCAATCCTCTCTGGCAGCACCATCCCTTCTCCCGAGACCATTTGATCTTCCGTCCGCAGTGAACGCCCGCGATTGCCGTGGTGTTGGCAAGAATGCTGCCTTCAGAGAGCTGGACGCAAGAAACGCAACGGTTTGACCGGATGGGCTTCGGGGTATTTCCGGGCACTCGCGTGACTGCATCCAAGGGCACCCGACGCAACCGTCCCCCGATAGCGGCGGCAAGGCATGGGGAGAGCGCTGGACGGGGGCTGCTTGGCGTGCGATGAGCATCCGCCATCCATTTCCGGGCAAGGGCCATGGCTACAACCGCACATTCGCGGTGCGAGAGGTGCGGCGTGGCGGACAAGGTGCTGATCCTCGGTGGTTACGGCAATTTCGGCAAGCGCATTGCCGAGGCGCTGACGCGGAGTGGCGTTCCGGTCATCATTGCCGGGCGCGATGCCGCCCGTGCCGATGCCTGCGCGGCGGACCTGCCCGCGGGGCTGGCGGAGGCAGCGAGTTTCGATGCGCGGCAAATGCTGGGCGAACAGCTCACCCGGCTGCGGCCCGGCGTTGTCGTCAACACCTGCGGGCCGTTCCAGACCAGCACCTACGACATTGCCGAGTGCTGCATCGAAGCGAGCGTCCATTACATCGACCTCGCGGACGGGCGCGATTTCGTCACCGGCATTTCGGCGCTGGAAGGGCGCGCCCGGGCCAAGGGCGTGGCGGTGGTCAGCGGGGCGAGCACCGTGCCGGGCCTGTCCTCGGCGGTGATCGAACATTTTCGCGGAGAGTTCTCCAGTCTCGATGCGCTCCGGTTCGGCATCAGTCCCGGCCAGGGGGCCGAGCGCGGGCTGGCGACCACACAAGGCATCATGACCTATGTCGGCAAGCCGCTGCGGGCCTTTGCCGGAGACGAGGCACCCTCCTATGGCTGGCAGGGGCTTTATCGACAGGATTTCCCGGTGCTCGGGCCACGCTGGATGGCCAATTGCGACATCCCCGATCTCGACCTGCTTCCGGCGATCTATGGCTTTCGGTCCATCCGCTTTTCGGCCGGACTGGAGATTGCTCCGCTCCATCTCGGACTTTGGGCGCTCTCCTGGGCGGTGCGGCTGGGCTTGCCGTTGAACTTGCCCGGTCGGGCGGCTTGGTTGCTGAAAGCCAGCAATCTCTTCGACCGTTTCGGCAGCGCCGATGGCGGCATGTTCATGATCCTGCA
>JAEULV010000093.1 GCA_016793065.1 Hyphomicrobiaceae bacterium | reverse complement strand
CTGTTCACCGAGCAAGCGGCGCAACGACCGCGCCCTGCGAAACCTTCGGCGACCAATGGCGGTCGCCACCATGGCACAACGGCGTCCATGACCCCCGGATCCCAAGCGGATCCGTGCGTCTGGGCGCCTTTTTTGTTTGGGCTACCCGAAAAGGAACAGCCGATGACGAATGGAACCAAGACCCCGACCGGGTTCAATCGCCGCGACTTCCTCAAGTCGACCGCCAGCGTTGCCGCCACGGCCGCCCTGTTCTCCTCGATCAAGGCCGCCTTCCCGGGCGGCGCCCATGCCGCCGGCGCCGGCGTCGAGGTCAAGGGCACCAAGCTCGGCTACATCGCCCTGACCGATGCCGCCGCCCTGATCGTCGCCAAGGAAAAGGGCCTGTTCGACAAGTACGGCCTGCCGGAAATGGAGATCCTCAAGCAGGCCTCCTGGGGCGCGACCCGCGACAACATGGCGCTCGGCACCAAGGCAAACGGCATCGACGGTGCCCATCTCCTGCGTCCCAAAACCCATCTCTATTCCACCGGCGCGGTGATGGCGAACAAGCAGCCGCTCCCGATGTACACCCTTCTGAACCTCAACGAGGACTGCCAGGGCATCTCTGTGTCGAACGAGTACAAGGACCTCGCCATCGGCAAGGACTCCTCGCCGCTGAAGGCCGCCTTCGCCAAGAAGAAGGCCGAGGGCAAGGAACTGACCGCCGCCATGACCTTCCCGGGCGGCACCCATGACCTGTGGATCCGCTACTGGCTCGCCGCCGGCGGCATCGACCCGGACAACGACATCAAGACCATCGTCGTGCCGCCGCCGCAGATGGTGGCGAACATGAAGGTCGGCAACATGGACTGCTTCTGCGTCGGCGAGCCGTGGAACGAGCAACTGGTCAACCAGGGCATCGGCTATACCGCCACCACCACGGGCGAGATCTGGTTCAATCACCCCGAAAAGGTGCTGGGCATGCGCGCCGACTGGGTCGACGCCAACCCGAACGCCACCCTCGCCATCATGGCCGCCGTCATGGAAGCGCAGATGTGGTGCGACAAGATGGAGAACAAGCAGGAGCTGGCCGAGATCGTCGGCAAGCGCCAGTGGTTCAACGTCCCCGTCGCCGACATCATCGGCCGCCTCAAGGGCGACATCAACTACGGCAACGGCCGCACCGCCGCCGGCACCAATCTCTATATGAAGTTCTGGGGCAAGGGCGGCACCGTGTCGCGTCCGTGGAAGTCGCTCGACAGCTGGTTCATCACCGAGAACATCCGCTGGGGCAAGTTCGCGCCGGATACCGACATCAAGGCGCTGGTCGACAAGACCAACCGCTCCGACCTGTGGGACGCCGCCGCCAAGCTCGCCGGCGTCACCGACGCGGCCAAGGGCGACTCCCGTGGCGTCGAGACCTTCTTCGACGGCATGAAGTTCGATCCCGCCGATCCGATGGCCTACCTCAAGGCACTCAAAATCAAGCGCGCCGCGGTCTGATCCCGCCCTGCCCGCCCGGCACCGGGCCGGGCGGGCCCTCCGCCGTTTAGCCCGCCGATCAGCCTTGGACGACAGGAGACTTGCCGATGGCAATGACCGCGATGAACGCCGCCAAGCCGGAGATTCCGAAAATGGCTTCCGACACGAATTCCGCCGAGATCGTGCGCATCCGCCCCGGCTTCGCCGCCACGGTCGCCAGCGCCATGAAATCCTCGCCCAAGATCGCCGGCATCGCCGCCGTGGTGATCCCGCCGCTCGTCGTCACCGCCATCCTGCTGCTGATCTGGGAACTGCTCTGCCACTCCCCGACCTCGAGCCTGCCGGCGCCGACCAAGATCTGGTCCGACAGCCGCGACCTGATCGTCGATCCGTTCTTCGTCGCCGGCTCCCAGGACATCGGCCTCGGCTGGCGCGTCCTCACCTCGTTGCAGCGGGTGTTCTACGGCTACGGCCTTGCCGCCGTCGTCGGCATCCTCGTCGGCGCCGTCATCGGCCAGTCGGTCTGGGTCATGCGCGGCCTCGATCCGATCTTCCAGATCCTGCGCACCGTGCCGCCGCTCGCCTGGCTGCCGATCTCGCTCGCCGCCTTCCGCGATGCCAATCCCTCGGCGATCTTCGTCATCTTCATCACCGCGATCTGGCCGATCATGATCAACACCGCCGTCGGCATCCGCAACATCCCGCAGGATTATCGCAACGTCGCCCGGGTGCTGCGTCTCAACCACGCGGAGTTCTTCGTCAAGATCATGCTGCCCTCGGCCGCGCCCTACATCTTCACCGGCCTGCGCATCGGCATCGGCCTCTCGTGGCTCGCCATCGTCGCCGCCGAAATGCTCACCGGCGGCGTCGGCATCGGCTTCTTCATCTGGGACGCGTGGAACTCCTCGCGCATCTCCGACATCATCGTCGCCCTTGCCTATATCGGCATCGTCGGCTTCGTCCTCGATCGCATCGTCGCCGCCATCGGCAACACCATCACCCGCGGCACCGCGCGCAACTGAGGGGAGACAAGTCCATGTCCAATCGTCACTACCTGCACGTCGACGGCGTCGGCATGGTGTTCGACACCGGCAAGTCCAAGTTCACCGCCCTTGTCGACGTCAATCTCAAGGTCGGCCGCGGCGAGGTCATCTCGATCATCGGCCATTCCGGTTGCGGCAAGTCGACCCTGCTCAACATCGTCGCCGGCCTCACCCCCCAGACCAGCGGCGTGCTGCTGTTGGAAAACAAGGAAGTCGCCGGCCCCGGCCCCGACCGCGCCGTCGTGTTCCAGAACCACTCGCTGCTGCCGTGGCTCTCGGTCTACGACAACGTCCGCCTCGCCGTCGACAAGGTCCACTCCAGGCGCATGGACCGCAAGCAGCGCCATGACTGGGTGCTGCACAATCTCGACCTCGTCGGCATGAGCCACGCCATCGACAAGCGCCCGCACGAGATCTCCGGCGGCATGAAGCAACGCGTCGGCATCGCCCGCGGCCTCGCCATGGAACCGAAGATCCTCCTGATGGACGAGCCGTTCGGCGCCCTCGACGCCCTGACCAAGGCCAACCTTCAGGACACCCTGATGGACATCCAGCAGAAGCTCGGCAACACCGTGATGATCATCACCCACGATGTCGACGAGGCGGTGCTGCTCTCCGACAAGATCGTCATGATGACCAACGGCCCGTCGGCGACCATCGGCGAAATCTGCGAGGTCAAGCTGCCCCGCCCGCGCAAGCGCCTCGAACTCGCCTCCAATCCCGAATACATCCGCGCCCGCACCGCCGTCCTGAGCTTCCTCTACGAGCGTCAGCGTCACCCGAAGACGGCCGCCTGACCGGCAAACGTCGCCGCGCCCCACGCGTCGGCGGCGATCGAACCAGTTGCGCTTCATCGCCGGTTCGGGGAAAACTCCCCGGATCGGCGATTTCGCTTCCGGACCCCGCACCTCATGACCATTCCGACCGGCCTGCCCGGCCCCTATCCCGGCCTCGATGCCGCCGCCAGCCAGCGCGTCATGGCGCTGGAGGCGATCACGCGCTCCTACGATGCCCGCATGTCGGAATTGCCGACCTACAACGACCGGCTCGATGTCGAGGCGACCGGCTTTCGCCTCGTCGGCCCCGCCGGCAGCGCCCGCGACCTGCTCGGCACGCTGATCACCCCCTGGTCGATCGACATCGTCATGCTGGCGCTCGAGGAAGACACCTACGACCACGCCCGCATCGGCAAGACCCAGGCCCTGCCCTTCCCCGCCGGCGTCCGCGTCTTCAACTGGGTCGGCGAGCCCGCCGTCGGCATGTTCCGGGTGCTGCCGGTCAAGACACCCTGTCTCGACGTGCTGCATCAGGACGAGGCCCGCACGCTCGGCGCCACCTCGCTGTCGATCCTGCTGACCATGGCCGACGCGCCATCCGCCGCCGCGCCGCAGGCGTCCTCGGCAAGCCCGCCGGCGCCCCGCGCCGTCGGCCGCCGCGAACTGTTCCTCGGCCGCCTCGGCCGGCGCTGAGAGCCGCCCCGGAAGGCGGCCGCCCCGCGCTCAGAGCCTGTCTCGAAAGTCGGCGGCAGAGGATCGCCGGAGGATTTTTCCCGCCCGCGAGGAGAAGATCGAGGCCAATATCAAGATATCGGCGAGATATTCGACGCGTTGGGAGGGGAAAAGACCCGCCGAGCCGACCCGTCCGACTTTTTGAGACAGGCTCTCAGGTCGCCACCGCCCACTTCGCCGCATCGTCGCGCTCGCCGATCAATGCAAGGCCGTTTGCGATCGACAGAAGCTCGTCGCCCGACTCGATCCGCCCGGCCCCGAACCGCTCGGTGAACATCCGCCGGATCGCCGGCACGAACGACGTGCCGCCGGTGAGGAACACCTTGTCGATGGCGCCGTCGTCAAGCCCCGCCTCGGCGATGGTCCGGTCGAGCGCCACCCGCATCTTCTCGAGATCGTCGGCGATCCAGGTTTCGAAATCCGCCCGCCGGATCGTCACGCTGAAATCCTCGCCGATCGGCGCGAACCGCAATTCCGTCTCTTCCGCCGTCGACAGCCGCGCCTTGGCATCCGACACCGCCTTGTACAGCGGATAGCCCTCGTCATACTCGACGATGTCGATGAACTTCTGGATCTTGTCCGGCTCGACGCACAGATGCAGCGTGCGCGTCAGTTCGCGGAATTCCTTCGACGTCTTCAGCACCGACAACAGGTTCCAGCGGGCGAAATTGGCAAACAGCGACCCCGGCAGTTCCAGCGTCCGCCCCATGCTCTTGAAGTGACTGCCCTTGCCGATCGCCGGCAGGATGACATTGTCGATGATGCGGTAGTCGAACGTGTCGCCGGCGATGCCGACGCCGCCGCGCGCCAGCGGCTGCGCCTCCGGCCGGTCGCCGCCGACCTCGAAGCGAATGAGCGAATAGTCGGTGGTGCCTCCGCCAAAGTCGGCGACCAGGATCGTCGCCGAGCGTTGCAGCGTCTGCGCATAGTAGAACGCCGCCGCCACCGGCTCGTAGACATAGAGGATGTCCTCGAAGCCGAGCCGCCGCAGCGCCGTGTCGTAGCGCGCCATCGCCAGTTCTGCGTCCGGCGCCGCCCCGACGAACTCCACCGGCCGCCCGACCACCAGCCGCCCCGGACGCGGCGCCAGCCGCTCGCCGGCATAGGCCTCCAGCCGGCGCAGGAACGCTGTCATCAGGTCCTCGAAACTGTAGTTGCGGGCGTGAATGAACGTGCCCTGGAAATGCCGGCTGGCCGCGAACGACTTCATCGACTGCAGGAACCGGCAGTCCATCGGATGGTCGATATACTGCGCGATCGCCCAGGGTCCGGCTTCCACCGTCACCGTTTCCGCCTTCGCCCGCCCGTGCTTCCAGAAGCACAGCGCCGTGCGCAGGTTCTCCACCACCTCGTCGCCGCGATTGAACGACACCGGATGCACCCGCGCGCCGGCATCCGCCATGGCCAGCACCGTGTTGGTGGTGCCAAAATCCAGTCCGAGCGCCCGCGCCATGTTCACACCTTCCCAAGCAAAAGCCGCCGGCGACGATCGTCCCGGCGGCAAAGGGCGCCCTGTCTAGTCATTCCCGACTGTCATGGGAACCCCCGCATCGTCGCTTTTTCCGGCAATGCGGCGAATTTCGCCATCAACCGCCCTTCGCCGCCCCACCGCCTGTTGCGTCCACCGGCAAGCCTGGCCTAGAACCCGGACCTTGATCGCCGCTCGAGGATCGCCGCGCCCCATGTCCGAAGCCCTCTCTCCCGTCGCCCGCCGGCGCACCTTCGCCATCATCTCCCACCCGGATGCTGGCAAGACGACACTGACCGAAAAATTGTTGCTGTTCGGCGGCGCCATCCAGCTCGCCGGCGAGGTCAAGGCCAAGCGCGACAAGCAGAACACCCGTTCCGACTGGATGGGCATCGAGCGCGAGCGCGGCATCTCCGTCGTCACCTCGGTGATGACGTTCGAATATGCCGACCGCATCTTCAACCTGCTCGACACGCCGGGCCACGAGGACTTCTCCGAGGACACCTATCGCACCCTGACCGCCGTCGACAGCGCCATCATGGTCATCGACGGCGCCAAGGGCATCGAGGCCCGCACCAAGAAGCTGTTCGAGGTCTGCCGCCTGCGCGACATCCCGATCGTCACCTTCATCAACAAGATGGACCGCGAGACCCGCGACCCGTTCGAACTGCTCGACGAAATCGAGCAGACCCTCGCCCTCGACACCGCCCCGGTCAACTGGCCGGTCGGTCGCGGCCGGTCCTTCGCCGGCACCTACGCGCTGGAAACCAACCGCTTCCGCGAACTCGACAGCGACGCCGAGCCGATCGCCGTCACCGGTCCCGACGATCCGCGCGTCATCGGCAAGCTGCCGGAGTTTGAGCGCGAGGCCTGGCTCGGCGAGATCGAGCTCGCCCGCGACGCGCTGAAGCCGTTCGACCGCCAGGCCTTCCTCGAAGGCCACCTCACCCCGGTGTTCTTCGGCTCGGCGCTTCGCAATTTCGGCGTCCGCGATCTGATCGACGCCCTTGCCGAGCACGCCCCGAGCCCGCGCGGCCAGGTCGCCGACCTGCGCGAGATCAAGCCCGAGGAACCGGGCATGACCGCCTTCGTCTTCAAGATCCAGGCGAACATGGACCCCAACCACCGCGACCGCATCGCCTTCGTCCGCGTGTGCTCCGGCAGGCTGCAGCGCGGCATGAAGGCGAAGCTGGTGCGCACCGGCAAGCCGATGGCGCTCAACTCGCCGCAATTCTTCTTCGCCCGCGACCGCCTGCTCGCCGACGAGGCCTTCGCCGGCGACGTCGTCGGCATCCCCAACCATGGCACCCTGCGCATCGGCGACACCCTGACCGAGGGCGAGGACATCGTCTTCCGCGGCGTGCCGTCCTTCGCCCCGGAAATCCTCCGCCGCGTCCGCCTCGACGACGCGATGAAGGCCAAGAAGCTGAAGGAAGCCCTGCGCCAGATGGCCGAGGAAGGCGTCGTCCAGCTGTTCCTGCCCGAGGACGGCTCCCCCGCCATCGTCGGCGTCGTCGGCGCCCTGCAGCTCGACGTGCTGACCGAACGCCTGAAGGTCGAATACGGCCTGCCGGTCGGCTTCGAACCCGCCCGCTTCACCGTCTGCCGCTGGATCGCCAGCGACGACAAGGCCGAGCTGGAAAAGTTCAAGACCGCCCAGCGCGACGCCATCGCCGCCGACCTCGACGGCGCCCCGGTCTTCCTCGCCTCGTCGAAATTTTCCCTCGGCTACGAGGCCGACCGCTGGAAGAAGATCCAGTTCACCGACGTCAAGGACTATCAGGTCCGCGAATCCGCCTGACCGGCAAGGCCGGAGCGTCGCTTGCCGGCGACGCCGTCAGATGGGCAAGCCATCGTCGCCATAGAGGAAATCCTGCGAGTGCGCGGCGTCCGGACCGGGCAAGGGCCGTGCCTTGCGCCGCAGCGCGACAATGGCCGCGCGTCGTTCCTCCGCGCTCGGCCGTTCCACCCGCCGTTCCACCATCGCCGCCACCACCTCCGCCATCTCCGGCTCGGCGCCGATGGCCGGGATGAACAGCCGCACGTGCGGATGGCCAGCGACTTCCGCCGCCACGTCGTTGATGGCGTGGGTGCCGAGGCTGGCGAACAGCCCGATCACCGCGTCGCGCCGGTCGGCGTCGAGCCCGTCGGTGATGAACGGCGCCTCCTCCACATAGGCGCAAGCAACCTCGCCCCAGCCTGCGGCCCGCAACCGCCCGGCCATCGCCTCCGCCGCCAGTCGCGAATCCGGCACGCCCGAGCGCGAGCCATGGGCGCAAATCAGGATCGACCCATCGGCCCGTGGCGCTCCGAGCGCCTCGCGCAATCGCGCCTCGATCAGATCCCCCACGCCGGGATCGAGCCCGGCGGCGGCGAGGATCTCCGCCATTCCCGCTCCCTGCGCCGCCAGATCGCGCGGCAGCTTCACCCGGGTGAAGAACCCATCCGCCATGAACAGCGGCACCACGATCAGCCACTCGCCGGCCTTGACGTCGAGCCCCGCCAGCCCGCAGCCGAGCGACGGCTCGCCGTTCATCACCCCGAACCCGACCCGCGCCTCTGGCCAGCGCCGGCCGAGCCGCGCGCACATCGCCGCGATCGGCCCGTTGCGCGCCGTCTCGCCGCGATCGCCATGCGCCACCAGCAGGATCGCCGCCGTGATGCTCATCTCGCCTCCGCCGGATCAGGCCCCCGCCTGATGAGGAACGACAGCACCTCGCCGTCGCGCCCGCTCGCTTCCAGCCTGTGCCCGTCCTCCCGGCACATGTGCGGAATGTCGATCGCCGCCATCGGATCGGTGCAGGCGACCGCAACCACCGCGCCGACCGGCAGCGTCGCCAGCTTCTTTCGCGCCTTCAATACCGGCAACGGGCATTTCAGCCCACGCAGATCCAGGGGAATGTCGGTCATGTCTCGGTCCATCGACAAGGTCGCCGCCACCATATCGCCCGCCGCCCGCCTGTCCAGCCGCAACGGTCACGCCCGCCAACATGGCCGCCCCCGGGCATCGCCCCGGGCAACGCCGGAAACCCTTCAATTTTCGTGGTCGATCCATCAAGCGAATTTGTGATCACATTCACGCCGCCATCTTGACCGGTCGTTCTGATCGGTTCAACGTTTATGCAAAGTGACCGCCGGTCACCCACCCCGAGAGACCCCGCCCCATGAACGCCCCGACGCGCCCTGGCTCGCAGCCACTGACCAATTCCCTTGAAGCTTTCTGGATGCCGTTCACGGCCAACCGTCAGTTCAAGCAGACGCCGCGCATGCTCGTCGGCGCCAAGGACATGCACTATACGACGTCGGACGGTCGCCAGATCCTCGACGGCACCGCCGGCCTGTGGTGCTGCAATGCCGGCCATGCCCGCCCGAAGATCGTCGAGGCGGTTCAGCGCCAGATCGCCGAGCTCGACTATGCCCCGGCCTTCCAGATGGGGCATCCGGCGGCGTTCGAACTGGCCTCGCGTCTGGTGGCGCTGGCGCCCGACGGCATCGACCACGTCTTCTACACCAACTCGGGTTCGGAATCGGTCGAAACCGCGCTGAAGATGGCGCTCGCCTACCATCGCGCCCGTGGCGAAGGCTCGCGCTTCCGCCTGATCGGCCGCGAGCGCGGCTATCACGGCGTCAATTTCGGCGGCATCTCGGTTGGCGGCATCGTTTCCAACCGCAAGATGTTCGGCACGCTGCTGACTGGCGTCGACCACATCCGCCACACCCATGATCTCGCCCGGAACGCCTTCTCCATCGGCCAGCCTGACCACGGCGCCGAGCTCGCCGACGATCTCGAGCGGGTGATCCTGCTGCACGATCCCTCGACCGTCGCCGCCGTCATCGTCGAGCCGGTCGCCGGCTCCACCGGCGTGCTGATCCCGCCCAAGGGCTATCTCGAGCGCCTGCGCGCCATTTGCGACAAGTACGGCGTGCTGCTGATCTTCGACGAGGTCATCACCGGCTTCGGCCGCCTCGGCCAGCCCTTCGCCTCGGACTATTTCGGCGTCACCCCGGATCTCATCACCACCGCCAAGGGCATCACCAACGGCGTCATTCCCATGGGCGCCGTCTTCGCCAGCGGCAAGATCCACGACGCGTTCATGACCGGCCCCGAGCACATGATCGAGTTCTTCCACGGCTATACCTATTCGGGCCACCCGGTCGCCTGCGCCGCCGCGCTCGGCACCCTCGACACCTATGCCGAGGAAGGCCTGCTGACCCGCGCCGGCGAGCTGGCGCCCTACTGGTCGGCCGCCATCGCCTCGCTCAACGGCCTGCCGCATGTCATCGACACCCGCTCGATCGGCCTCATCGGCGCCATCGAACTCGACCCGATCGCCGGTCAGCCGACCAAGCGCGCCTTCTCGACCTTCCTCACCGCTTTCGAGCAGGGCATCCTGATCCGCACCACCGGCGACATCATCGCCCTGTCGCCGCCGCTGATCATCTCCAAGGCGCAGATCGACGAACTGATCGGCAAGCTGGCGGAAATCCTGAAGAAGGCCGCCTGATCGATCCGGCGCGAAGGGTCATTCGCCGCTCTTCGCGCCGTTTCGATCCGCCCGCGCGCCGCGCCGGGCTATTGCCTCGCCCGGCCTTGGGCGTCTTCGCCGGGCCACTTCGCCCGTCAGTGCACCGCCACGGTGACGAGATCGGCCGCGCTCGCCTGCGCCAGCGCCAATTCGCGGCTGTCGGCCAGCAGGATCGGCGTGCCGTCGGCCGCATGCAGCGACCAGAACCGCGCGCCGTCCGGCATCTGCGGCGCTTGTGGAAACATGACGCGGATGCCCTCCGGCGTGATCGCGCGCAGATAGGCAACCTCACCCGTGCCCAGTCGCGCCAGCAGCTCCGGTGCCAACGGTTCGAACCGGCGGGCCTTTTCGCTTTCGTGATTCATGATCGTCTCCTTCGGCGCTCTCGTCCGCGTCGGCCTTGCCGCCCGCGTCCGGATCCCGTCTCGACACTCCGCTCGACCGTCCGGCACGGAGTCCTGCCTTGTCCGGACCCGGTTTCCCGGTCCGCGCGCCATGGCGGCAACCGCCGCGCCGGCGTCAATCCTCGGCGCTGATGGCAATGCGGCGGATCACCCGCTCGGGCTCCGGCCGCGCCAGATCGATCGACAACAGCCCGTTCTTCAGGTCCGCGCCGATCACCTCGATGCCCTCGGCGAGCACGAAGGCGCGCTGAAACTGCCGCGCCGCGATGCCGCGATGCAGGAACATCCGCTGGCGATCTTCCTCGTGCTGGCGGCCGCGAATGACCAGCTGGTTCTCCTCCAGCACCACATCGAGTTCGGCCCGGGTGAAGCCGGCGACGGCGAGCGTGATCCGCAGGATGTCGGCGCGCCCGTCCTCGCGCATGATGCGCTCGATATTGTAGGGCGGATAGCCGTCCGATGCCGCCTTGCTGACCCGGTCAAGCACGCGCTCGAGTTCGTCGAACCCAAGCAGAAAGGGGCTGGAAAACCCCGAAATACGCGACATCCGCAAGCCCTCGTCACCAAGCGACCTGGTTTTTTCAAACCCACGGACCCGACATCGGCACCCGCAAGGCCGAATATGGGTCGCCGCCGCCCGGCGCGCAAGGGAGTATCGCCCTCCGGCCGCGAGCCCCGTCGCCAGGACGCAGCCCGGCGAAACCGGCGCCGGCCCGGCGCCCGCCCCGGTCACGGCACGCTGCGGCAGTCGGTCGGCGCCTTGCCGGCGGCCGGGATGATGCCGCCATTCGCCGGCGCCGGAACGACGAGGCCGGCGATTTCCAGGATCAGCTTCATCTTCAGCGCCTTGGAGAAGTTCTCCATGCCCTCGACCGGCACCAGGAACGCCCCGGCGCCGCCGATGACGCAGTCCTGATAGTAGATGTCGAGCGCCGGCTGGTTCCACACCGAGTCCTCGGTGCGGCCCATCAGGATCGGCAGGCCGTTGATGGTGACGCCCTTGTCGACCAGCGCGTCGCGAATATTGGTCGCCGCCGGTCCGTCATTGTTCGGACCGTCGCCGGAAATGTCGATCACCTTGCGCCCCGCCTCGATATCGGCGGCGGCAAACAGCCGGTCGGCATAGGTGAGCGCCGAGGTGATCGAGGTCTTTTCCAGGTTCTGCAGCGGCGCGGCGGCAATGCGGTTGGCGAAGTTTTCCGCCGTCTTGGCGCCGTCGATGATCTGCCAGGGCGCGATCAGCGACTGGTTGTCGCTGCTGCCCCACTCGAAATAGGCCACCGCGATCTTGCCGTTCGGCCCCATGGCGATGGCGTCGAGTACCTCGCGCGAGGTCAACGCCTCGACATAGCCGTTGCGCTGCACCCGCTGTTCGCTCTCGTCCATGGACTGTGACGCATCGACCGCCAGCACCAGCATGACGTCGACCTCCGCGCCCGGCGGCAGGCGGGCAAGTTCGGTCGCCTCGGCGGCGGCATCTGGCGTCAGCCACAGCCCGGCGGCGAGGAGAGCCGCGGCGATGCGGGAGGGGCAACGGGCGAGCAGGTCGGATGCGAACATCGGCAGGCCTCCAGGTCGGTGTCCTTGGGCTGCCTCCTCGTGCGTCTGTCTTGGACCCTTGAACGGATCCTTGGATCGAGATCACCGGCGGCGAAGCGCCCGCGCATCGATCGAATGCCGAAAGTTTGACCGCGCCCAGATTATAGTCAATGCGCGAAAACCTCGATGCTGCATTGCAGCAAGGCGCTGTTGCCAAACTGTAACAAGTCACTCCGTGATGAACGAAACAGGCGGGAATTCCCGGCGATTGCAGACGACGCCATGCCCCGTCACACCCGTTCGCATCGCAGCAAACGGCCCATCCCGCCCCCGGCCGGATCAGGCATCATTCCACTCTGGTCGGGTCGCCCACCCTGGAGAACGGCGCGCCGGACCACTGGTCCTGTGCCGACAGCTTCGATGCCGTGCCGCCGACGATCAAGACCGCGTTGCCGCGATCGGGAACACCCGCATGGGCCCGCAATGTCAGGGCGACGAGGCCGACGCCGATCAGCGCGGCAAGGCGGACGACCGGACGCAGCCGGCGGGTCAGGCGAAAAAGCATGGCGAACCTCCTGGATCGACCTGCCGATGATGCTGCCTCGACGGCTCCGCCACGTCCCTGTTTTCGTTGCTCGCGCGCCCGTTCCGCATGGTTCATTTGCCATGCAGCTCGAAAAATGCCGCGTCCGGCGTCGTTTACGCACCGGTACCAACGTTGCCACAGCGTATTCCGCTGCGGTTTTTCTCTGCCCAAGCTGACCGAAACCGCAATGTCCACGGTTTAATCGCTTGAGATCGAAGTGTGCGCCCGTGTGGTGTAGGATTGGTAAAGACAATTGCCGGCGATGACGGTCACTGAACTCATCCTTCGGACGGGAAGGCGGGTCGCGCGAAAATGCTCGCGCCGATGACGCAGAAACCCATGGAATTTCCCGCGCATCGTGCCAAACTGCCACCATCGGCCCGCGCGTTCGACCGGAACAACAACAGCCGGCGGCGCGGGTTGCGCGACAAGAGGAGAATTGATCCGTGCTCATGCGTAAGCTTTTTGGGGCCGCCGTCGCGGCTCTCGTGCTGGCTTCGCCCGCCCTCGCCCAGGAAAAAGTCCCGGCCGTGGTCTATGACCTCGGCGGTCGTTTCGACAAGTCGTTCAACGAGGCGGCCTATACCGGCGCCGAGAAGTTCAAGAAGGAATCCGGCGTCGCCTATCGCGATTTCGAAATCCAGAACGACGCCCAGCGCGAGCAGGCCCTGCGCAACTTCGCCCGCTCCGGCAATGACCCGGTCGTCGCCATCGGCTTCTCGTTCGGCTCGGCGCTGGAGAAGGTCGCCGGCGAGTTCCCCAACACCCGCTTCGCCATCGTCGACATGGTGGTGGAAAAGCCCAACGTCCGCTCGATCCTGTTCAAGGAGCACGAGGGCTCGTACCTCGTCGGCCTGCTGGCCGGCATGGCCTCCAAGACCGGCAAGGTCGGCTTCGTCGGCGGCATGGACATCCCGCTGATCCGCAAGTTCGCCTGCGGCTACGTCCAGGGCGCCAAGGCCGGCAATGGCAAGGTCGAAGTGCTGCAGAACATGACCGGCACCACCGGCCAGGCCTTCCGCGACCCGGTCAAGGGCGGTGAACTGGCCCGCTCGCAGATCGAACGCGGCGCCGATGTGATCTATCATGCCGCCGGCGCCACCGGCATCGGCGTGCTGCAGGCCGCCGCCGACGCCGGCAAGCTCGGCATCGGCGTCGATTCCAACCAGAACGCCCTGCACAAGGGCAAGGTCCTGACCTCGATGCTGAAGCGCGTCGACGTCGCCGTCTATGACGCCTTCACCGATGCCAAGGCCGGCAAGTGGTCGGCCGGCTTCAAGGTCCTCGGCCTCGCCGAGGGCGGCGTCGCCTGGGCGCTCGACGACAACAACGCCGCGCTGATCTCCGCCGACATGAAGGCCGCCGTCGCCAAGGCCGAAGCCGACATCAAGTCGGGCGCGGTCAAGGTCCACGACTACATGTCCGACAGCAAGTGCCCGTGATCGCCGGCTGAACCGGACTGACCGCCAATGCGCCGCCGGATCGACCGATCCGGCGGCGTTGTCATGCCGGCAGTCGTCATTCAGGCACCGGTCACGCCATCGGCTTTCGCGGCATCTCGTCGTGCACTTCCACCGGCAGCGGCCGGGCCTTGACGCGCATGCGCCAGACGACGAAGCCGATCATCGCCGTGTGGACGATGGCATTGTGGGCGAAGAGGCCCCCCGGCCCGAGCACGCCGATCAGCGCCGTCGCCGTCAGCGGCCCGACGATCGCCCCGAGGCAATAGAGGAACAAAAGCGCCGAGGCGACGGTGACCGCGTGCTCGGCGCCGATCCGGTCATTGGCATGGGCGGCGACGACGTAATACTGCGTCGCGAGGAAGCCGCCGAGAAGAAAGAACGCCGCGAACAGCGCATAGTGCGGCACCCGCGCGCCGGCGAGCCACATCGCCACCTCGATCACCGCCGCCACGCCGCAGATCAGGATCAGCACCAGGCGCCGGTCGAGATAGTCCGACAGCCGCCCGATCGGGATCTGCCCGACCGCCGCGCCGACCGTCATCGCCGTCATGAACGTGCCGACCTCGACCTGGGTCAGGCCGACATCCGAGGCGAAGATCGGCGACAGCGACCAGTGCGGACCATTGGCCATGCCGATGAAGATCGAGGCGACGAAACCCACCGGCGACAGCTTGAAGAACCAAGCCAGCCGCAGCGAATGCGAATTCGGTCCGCTCGGCGGCGCCTGGGTCGACAGCGCCAGCGGCAGGATGGCGAGACACAGGATCGCGGCGGCGAGCGAGAACACCTTGAACGACGTCGGTTCGGAAAAGCCGAACAGTGCATTGCCGGTGGCCATGCCGCCATACTGGATCACCGAATAGATCGCCAGCACCCGGCCGCGCACCGAATCCTCGGCCTTGCCCTGCAGCCAGCTCTCGACCGTGGAATAGAGTACCGCGAACGAGAACCCCATGACGCCGCGCGCGCCGATCCACGCCAGCGGCGTCAGGATCGACGCCATCGCCAGCGCCGCCACCGCGCACAGCGCCACCGACACCGAGAACGCCAGCACATGGCCGGAGCGGCGCACCAGCCACGGTGACCCCATCGCGCCGGCCAGCATGCCGACGAAATAGAACGAACTCATCAGGCCGATTTCCGCCGCCGACATGCCTTCAAGCCGCGCCCGAACCGGCACGACCGTATTGAGCAGGCCGTTCGCCGTCACCATGAACAACACGGCGATCAACAGCGAGACGATGGCGCGAATGGCGGACGTGGTGGGCATTGGAGCCTTCTTTTAATCGGTTCAGTAAGGAGATCGACCGATGCGGTCGAGATCGGCGCAACGATTGTCAGGAGGGCAGGCGCGGCTGCGGACCGTCGTCGTCGCCAATCGCGGCAAGACCATGGCCGCGCGCCGCATGGCCGCTCTGCGGCAGGGCCCGCTCATGGGCAAAGCGCCGGATCAGCCAGGAGCGGAACACCGCCACCTGGGTGGTGCCGAGATCGTCGGGATGAATGGCGAGGTAATAGCCATAGCCGTCATCGACGGCGATATCGAACGGCGCCACCAGCCGGCCGGCGTCGATCTCGGCGCGAAACAGATGCGGATCGACCAGCGCCAGCCCCTCGCCCGACAACGCGTACTGAACGCTGAGCTGGGCCGTATCGAAAACGAGGCCGCGATCGGTGCGCGCGCCCGGACATCCGGCCTGCCGGATGAACATGTCCCACAGATAGGTGCGCGGATGCCCGTCGAGGCGCACATGCAAGAGGTCGTGGGCGGCGAGGAAGCCGCCGATATCGGCCGGATCGGCCTTGGCGGCGATGTCGGGATGACAGAGCACCGTCAGCCGCACCATCCACAGGAGGTCGAGCACCCGGTCGGTCACCTTCGGCTCGGAAAACACCACCGCCACATCGGCGTCGCGGTCGCCGCCGAGCGTCGGCAGTGTGTCGATGTCGATGGCGATGTCGGGGAATTCGGCGCGGAAATCCTTCAGGATCGGCACCGCGAGCTGATGCGCGAACGTCGCCGGCAGGTTGACCCGCAGCGCCCGGCGCGGCGTGCCGCGCTCGCGCACGATCTCGTCAAGCTGCTCGTCGATCCGGTCGAACGCCTTCGATACCACCGGCAGCAGCCGCGCGCCCGCCTCGGTCAGGACCAGGCTCGACCGCCGCCGTTCGAACAGCGGCACGCCGAGAAAATCCTCAAGCCCGATCACGTGCCGCGACACCGCCGACTGCGATACCAGGAGCGTCTGCGCCGCCGCGGTAAAGCTCTTGGCCTTGCCGACGGCCTCGAAGGCGCGCAACGCGTTGAGCGGCAGCCAGCGACGATCCATGAAATGCCCTTCGATCCAACGCGCCCCCGCCCGGCGCGGTTTCGATCCGGCCGGGAATCGCGAGCAAATCAGCAACGCCGTGCATGATACCCGCCCGCGTCCGGCAACACACCTGCCAATGCGAACGGCGCTTGCCCGCGCACGACGGTGCCTGAGCAGTATAGCCGCGATGCAGGTTGCAAGCGCGGCATAGCCGCGATGCGGCACGCCAAACCCATCCCCGTCATATTTCGTTAACCTGCTAGCCTTCCCGCCGCCGTCGTGCCAACTTCGCGGCAGAGCCGGTCCGGCCGGCAAGCATCGAGTGTCGCGAACGAAATGACCGCCCCCGCCCCATCCGGTTCCGCTCCCCCGACATCCGCCCCGCCGGCGATCGAACTCGTCGGCATCGACAAGCGTTTCGGCGCGGTGCACGCCAACAAGGACATCAATCTCGTCATCCCCAAGGGGACGATCCACGGCATCGTCGGCGAGAACGGCGCCGGCAAGTCGACGTTGATGTCGATCCTCTATGGCTTCTATTCCGCCGACAAGGGCGAGATCCGCGTCGACGGCAAGCCGGTCGCCATCCGCTCCAGCCAGGATGCCATCGCCGCCGGCATCGGCATGGTGCACCAGCACTTCATGCTGGTCGACGTCTTCACCGTGCTGGAAAACGTCATTCTCGGCGCCGAGGGCGGCCGGCTGGTGGCCAAGGCCGAGGCCCGCGCCCGCGCCGAGCTGCACCGCCTCGAAACCGAATACGACCTCGCCGTCGACCCCGACGCCGTGGTCGAGACCCTGTCCGTCGGCCTGCAGCAGCGGGTGGAAATCCTCAAGGCGCTCTATCGCGGCGCCGAGATCCTCATCCTCGACGAGCCGACCGGCGTGCTGACCCCGTCCGAGGCCGACCACCTGTTCCGCATCCTTCGCCAGCTGCGCGACCAGGGCAAGACCATCATCCTGATCACCCACAAGCTGCGCGAGATCATGGCCGTCACCGACCATGTCTCGGTGATGCGGCGCGGCGAGATGGTCGCCCACCTGACCACCGCCGAGACCAGCATGGAGAAGATTGCCGAGGCGATGGTCGGCCGCCATGTGCTGCTCGAGGTCGACAAGGGCCCGGCCAATCCCGGCGCGGTGCTGCTCGACGTCAGCGGCGTCAGCGTCCGCGACAAGCGCGGCGTCACTCTGGTCGACAATGTCAGCTTCCAGGTCCGCGCCGGCGAGATCGTCGGCATCGCCGGGGTCGCCGGCAACGGCCAGTCGGAGCTGATCGAGGCCATCACCGGCATTCGCGCCCCGACCAGCGGCACCGTCACCGTCAACGGCCAGCCCGTGCCGGCCGATCCGGCGAAGGTCCGCGATCTCGGATTGGCCCATGTGCCGGAGGACCGCCACCACATGGGGCTGGTGCTGCCGTTCGAGGCGCGCGAGAACGCCATTCTCGGCTATCAGGACGATCCCCGCTACGGCTCCGGCCTGATGCAGGACGCCGGCGCCATCCTGAAGACCTGCGAGACCCAGATGGCGGCCTATGACGTCCGCCCGCCGACGCCCCGACTGCGCACCTCGCTGTTTTCCGGCGGCAACCAGCAGAAGATCGTGGTGGCGCGCGAGATCGAGCGCGATCCCAAGGTGCTGGTCGTCGGCCAGCCGACCCGCGGCGTCGATATCGGCGCCATCGAATTCATCCACAAGCGGCTGATCGACCTGCGCGACCAGGGCAAGGCGGTGTTGCTGATCTCGGTCGAACTTGACGAGATCCGCTCGCTCTCCGACCGCGTGCTGGTGATGTTTGCCGGCAAGGTCGTCGGCGAGGTGGCGCCCTCCACCGGCGAAGGCGAGATCGGCCTGCTGATGGCCGGCGTCGCCAAGGACAGGCAGGGCAAGGGAGCCGGCGCATGAACGGACAATTGCCGCGGTGGGTCGACTACGGCCTGATCCCGCTGATCAACGTCACCATCGCCTTCTTCGTCGCCGGCCTGGTGGTGATCGCCATCGGCGAGAACCCCCTTGATGTGGTGCGCATCATGCTGCGCGGCGCCCTCGGCTATGGCGAGGGCGTCGGCTTCACCCTCTACTACGCCACCGATTTCATCTTCGCCGGCCTTGCCGTCGCCGTCGCCTTCCACGCCGGACTGTTCAACATCGGCGGCGAGGGCCAGGCGACCATCGCCGGCCTCGGCGTCGCCCTCGTCTGCCTTGCCCTCAACGGCCAGCCCTGGTGGCTGGTGGCACCGCTGGCGATCGTCGCCGCCATGGTGTTTTCCGCCGCCTGGGCCTATGTGCCCGGCGCCTTGCAGGCCTATCGCGGCAGCCACATCGTCATCAACACCATCATGTTCAACTTCATCGCCACCTCGGCGATGGTCTACCTGCTGACCCACGTGCTGAAGCCGATGGGACAGATGGCGCCGGAAACCCGCACCTTCGACGTCGCCACCCGCCTGCCGTTCATGAAGGACTACATCACCCCGCTCGGCTACGATCTCGGCCAGTCGCCGCTCAACCTGTCGATCCTCATCGCCGCCGCGGCCTGCGTGCTGGTCTACCTGTTGATCTGGCGCACCCGGCTCGGCTATGCTCTGCGCACCGTCGGCACCAATCCGACCGCGGCGCTCTATGCCGGCATCGACCCCAAGCGCATCACCGTCATCGCCATGATCATCTCCGGCGCGCTCGTCGGCCTCATCGCCATCAACGAGGTGATGGGCACCCACCACCGGCTGTTCCTAGGCTTCACCGGCGGCGCCGGCTTCGTCGGCATCGCCGTGGCGCTGATGGGCCGCTCGCACCCGATCGGCATCGCCCTGGCGGCGCTGCTGTTCGGCATGCTGTATCAGGGCGGCGCCGAACTGGCGTTCGAGAAGCCGACGATCACCCGCGACATGATCGTGGCGATCCAGGGCCTCGTCATCCTGTTCGCCGGCGCGCTCGAGCACATGTTCCGCCCGGCGCTGGAGCGGATGTTCATCACCGCCCGCGCGGCGACGGCGTGAGGGGATGGCGATGGAACTGTTCGATCAACTGATCAACGTGCTGGCCTCGACCATCCGCCTGTCGGTGCCGTTGCTGTTTGCCTGTCTCGCCGGGCTCTATTCCGAACGCTCCGGCGTCGTCGACATCGGGCTCGAGGGCAAGATGCTCGGCGCCGCCTTCGCCGCCGGCGCCGTTGCCGCCGTCACCGGCTCGGCCTGGGCCGGGCTCGGCGCCGCCATCGCCATCGGCGTGGCGCTGTCGCTGGTGCACGGCTTTGCCTCGATCACCCATCGCGGCAACCAGATCGTCTCCGGCGTCGCCATCAACTTCCTCGCCCTCGGCGTCACCGCGCTGCTCGGCCAGGCCTGGTTCAACGAGGGCGGCCGCACGCCGCAATTGCCCGGATCGGCCCGCTTTCTCGACGTGACGCTGCCGTTCGCCGACAGCCTGCGCGACGTGCCGTTCCTCGGCTCCATCTACGCCAACCTGATCTCCAACCAGTCGATCCCGACCTATGCCGCCTTCGCCGCCGTGCCGCTGACCTGGTACGTGCTCTATCGCACCCGCTTCGGCCTGCGGCTGCGGGCGGTGGGCGAGAACCCCCATGCCGTCGACACCGCCGGCATCTCGGTCGCCCGGCTGCGCTACGCCGCCGTGATCATCTGCGGCATTCTCTGCGGCTTCGGCGGCGCCTATCTGGCGATCGCCCAATCCGCCGGCTTCCTCAACGAGATGACCGCCGGCAAGGGGTTCATCGCCCTCGCCGCGCTGATCTTCGCCAAGTGGCGCCCGGTCCCGGCGATGTGGGCCTGCCTCTTGTTCGGCCTGCTCGATGCCGTCGCCCTGCGCCTGCAGGGAACGGTGGTGCCGGGCATCGGCGAAATCCCGGTGCAGGTGTTCCAGGCGCTGCCCTATATCCTCACCGTCGTGCTGCTCGCCGGCTTCATCGGCAAGGCGATCCCGCCCAAGGCCGACGGCATCCCCTACAGCAAGGACCGCTGATGCCCGACGCGCCAACCAACGCCGACGCCGACATCGACGCCGGGGCCTCGCCCCTCGACCGCCTGTTCGCCGCCGCGCTGGCGGCGCGGGCGCGCGCCTATGCGCCCTATTCCAACTTCCTCGTCGGCGCCGCCCTTCTCGACGAGACCGGCGCCATCCACGCCGGCTGCAACGTCGAGAACGCCGCCTACCCGGTCGGCACCTGCGCCGAGGCCGGCGCCATCGCCGCGTTGTGCCTGTCGGGCGCCAGCGAGATCCGCGAGGCCGTCGTCCTCGGCTGGCCGCGCGCCGCCGACGGCACCGCCGCGCCGCTGTGCACCCCCTGCGGCGGCTGTCGCCAGCGACTGCGCGAATTCGCCCGGCCCGACGTCAGGATCCACATCGCCGGCGCCACCGGCATCCTCGCCACCTTCACCGTCGCCGAACTGCTGCCGGCCTCGTTCGGCCCGGAAAATCTCTGAGCCGAGCTGGCCGGAACTTCCCGCCGATACCTCGCCCGCCAACCGGATCCGCCCCCTTGCGGCAGGACGGGCGCGCCTGTCGTCGGCGCGCCCGGATCGTCGAACTTACCGCATCAGGCCGCTGGCGATGTCGATCAGCTGGATGAACTCGGCGCGATAGCCGTCCGGATCGCCGCCCTTGGCGCCGGCGGCCAGCCGGCGGGCTTCCGCCAGCCGGGCCTTGGCGTCGGCCGGGCGGGTCTTCAGCGTCTCGGCGAAGATCATCGCGGCGGCGGCGAAGCGATCGGCCTCGCCGGCCTTGTCGAGCGGTCCGCGATCGTCGGCATGGGTGACGGCACGGGTCGTCAGCTGGCTGGTGCTCTCGCCCGGCCGCTTGTAGCGCATCTTGACGAAGGCGAGTTCGCCGTCACCCGCCGCCGCCGGCTTCGTCGCCGACGCCTGGCCGTAGCGCAACGGATCGACCGCCGTCGCCGCCCCGACCGGCGTCAGATCGTAGAACGCCGTGACCTCATGCCCGGCGCCGATCTCGCCGGCATCCTTGCGGTCGTCGTTGAAGTCGGCCGCCGCCATCACCCGGGTTTCATACCCGACCAGACGGTATTCCGCGATCCGCGCCGGGTTGAACTCGACCTGGAACTTGACATCGGAGGCGATGGTGTGGAGCGTGCCGCCGGCATCCTTGACCAGCACCTTGCGCGCCTCGGCCAGCGTGTCGATATAGGCCGCCTGACCGTTGCCGTTCTGCGCCAGCCGCTGCATCAGCGCGTCGTTGTAGTTGCCGCGCCCGACGCCGAGGATCGACAGGAAGATGCCGCTCTTGCGCTTTTCCTCGATCATCCGCGTCAGCTGGTCCTTGTCGGCAACGCCGACATTGAAGTCGCCGTCGGTCGCCAGGATCACCCGGTTGGTCGCCGCCTTGTCATAGACCTTCTCGGCCAGCGCATAGGCGGTCGCGATGCCGTTGGCGCCCGCCGTCGATCCACCCGCCATCAGCCCGTCGAGCACCGCCGCGATCCGCGCCTTGTCGCTCGCCTTTGTCGGCTCCAGCGCCACCGCCGAGGACCCGGCATAGGTCACGATCGCCACGGTCGAATCCGGCGTCAGGCTATCGAGCAGCAGCTTCAGCGAGGCGATCACCAGCGGCAGCCGGTCGGGACCGTTCATCGAGCCGGACGTATCGATCAGGAAGGTCAGCCGCGCCGACGGCCGCTCGCCGGCCGGCAACTCGTAGCCCTTGATCGACACCCGCATCAGCTTGTGCCCGGCGGCGAACGGGTGATCGGCCAGCGACACGTCGCTGGCAAACGGCACGGCGCGGTCGCTCGGACCCTTCACGCCATAGTCGAAATAGTTGACGATCTCCTCGATCCGCACCGCCTCCGGCGGCGGCAGCACGCCCATGCGCAGGCTGGAGCGGACGAAGGCATAGGCGGCCGTGTCGACATCGGCCGAGAAGGTCGATAGCGGATCGCTCGCCACCACCTTGACGCCCTCGGTCTTGCCCGCCTCGAACTTGTCGCCGCTTTCCGGCGCCCGGGCCAGCTGATCGGCGATCGGCGGCATCGCGGCGAAATTGCCCCCGGCAACCGCCGGCGCCTTGGCGGCGGCCATAGGCGTCGGCGCCACCATGGCGGTCGGCACCGGCGGCGCGGCCGGGCGCGGCACCGCCACCGTTTCGCCCATCGTCACCGGTCGCGCCACTGTTGACGCCGGTGCCGCCGATCCACCCGGGCGCGCCGCCTCGGCCGCCTGCTGCGCGGAAACCCGGTTGGCATCGTCGACCTTGGACGCCGCCTCGCGCTCGCCCTTGGCCTTTTCGTCCGTGGCGGCGACCGCCTCGGTCCGGGCCGGCTGGGCCGGCGCGGTGACCACCGGCTCCGCCGGTGAGACGGCATCGCGCCGATCGAAGTCGCGGGCGGTCTCGACCGCGATCAGGCTGGCCGAGCCGACCATGATGGCGGCAACCGAGGCCGCCAGCGCGGCGCGATGGCGAACGAAGAACGACGGACGAAGCACGGCGGATGTGGTCATGGTTTCCGACTCCCGTGGCCGCGCCGCAGCGGCGGCGGCCTTCTGGGAAGTGAGACGCACCACCTCTCCCGATTCTTGGGACCCGCCCGAATTTTTTTCAGCCTCCACCCGCGCCGCGTCGAACGCCGCCAGCGCCGCGGCGATATGCGCCTCCTTGCGCGCCGAAGCCGGTGTTGGCGGCGCCTCGGGGCCGAACTGGTCGAGCCGGTCGCTGCTCATGCGGCATCCTCCGCCAAAAGGCTCTTCAGCCGCTTCCTCGCCTCGGCCATCTGCCAGGCGATGGTGCCCGGCGCCCGGCCGAGAATGAGCGCGGCCTCGGCCTGGGTCACGCCCTCGCCGCAGATCAGCAGCACGGTTTCCTGCAGCGGCGGCCCCAGCCGATGGATCGCCTCGACCAGCCGGTCGAGCGCGTCGTCGTCGCCGGTGGTCTCGATCGCCGCCGCGATGCCGACCTCGGTAATCGCCGCCTGAAACCGCTTTTCCGCCCGCCGGCTGTCGATCCAGGTATTGACGACCAGCCGATAGAGATAGGTCGAAAACCGGCTGTCGCCGCGATAGCCGGCGATCGTCCGCGCCAGCTTCAAGAGCACGTCCTGCACCAGATCGTCGGCGCGGTCGTGGTCGCGGCAGCAGCGCCAGGCAAAACGGTGAATGCGGTCGTATTCGGCCCGGACCAGCGCCTCGAACGCCCGCCGGTCGCCCCGCGCCGCCGCGAGCGCGAGGTGGTCGGGTACGGGCTGGGCGGACCCGGCCTGGGGGGCGGCATCAATGTCCATGGGCCGACGCGCGAGGAAAAAGACACCCCGATGGAGCCCGGCAATTCCGGCGGCTTGATGGCGCCCGCTGCCGCCACCCCGAATTCGGCCGTCGGCCGGCGCCTACTCCCACTCCACCTGCGGCGTGAACACATAGCCGGCGCCATAGACGGTGCGAATCACGGTCGGGTTCTTGGTATCGTCGCGCAGTTTTCGCCGCAGCCGCGAGATGCGTACATCGATCGAGCGGTCATACGGATCGGCGCTGTCATGGGTCTTCAGGTCGAGCAGTACCGACCGGCTCAGCACCCGCCCCGGCCCGGCGCAGAACGCCCGCAGCAGATCGGCCTCGGCCGCGCTCAGTTGCTGCGCCTCGCCCTCCGGCGTCGTCAGCACGAACGCGTCGAAATCCGCCCGCCAGCCGGAGAAGCGGGCAACCCGCTGGCCGGGATTGCCCTTCGGTTGCACCACCTTGCCCGAGCGCCGCAGCACCGAGCGGATCCGCGCCACCAGTTCGCGCGGCTCCAGCGGCTTGACGATGTAGTCGTCGGCGCCGAGCTCCAGCCCGATCACCCGGTCGGCAAGATCACCCCGTCCGGTGACGATGATGGTCGGGATGTCGAGATCGCGCAGGATCGAGCCGATGACGCTCAGCCCGTCGCCATCCGGCAGGCCGAGATCGATCAGGCACAGCGCCGGACGCTTGGCCGCCAGTCGACGGCCGAGTTCGACCCGTCGCGAGAACCGCTCCACCGCGAAACCATGCGCCTCCAGCGCGCGCCGCATCACTTCGGCGACGTCGTTGTCGTCCTCGAGAATGAAGATGATCGGATTGGTCATGCGATGGCGCCGGCCC
>JAEULV010000058.1 GCA_016793065.1 Hyphomicrobiaceae bacterium | reverse complement strand
CGAGGCAACGATCAGATCGCGACCGGCATCGATCAGGATCGTCCGCGCCGCGACATTGGCGCCGGAGAAGTTCATGTCCTGCCCGGCGATGAACACCGCATCGCGAACCGCCGATGCCTGGGCATTGGAGAAGATGGTCGAGTTGGCGAGCGACCGCGACCCGTCGGCGCCGACCGAAACGCCGTTCTGGCCGATGGTGAACGTCAGCCCCCACGACCACGCCCGCGTCCGCGTATTGTCGGCCACCGCCGCCAGCCCGAGATTGCGACCGCCGACGACCGACAGGTCCCGGCCGGCCGACACCACGGTGCCGCCGACGAGCGCCGCGTCTTGACCCGCCGACAGCGACATGTCGCGTCCGGCGAGAACCCGGCTGACGGTCGTCTCGGTCCAGGTGCGTTGCGACGACCAGGCGGTGAAGCGCAAGGACACGCCGCCGAGGAAGGTGCACGACGTCGGGTCGCTGACGCAGCCGGCGGCGGCGCTGGTGAAGCCCGAAGTATTGCCGGAGAGAAGCTGCATCGGGTCGAACCCGAGCGTCTTGCTCATGTTGAACTGCTGGACCAGTCCGTCGGTCAGCGTTGGGGGACCCATCGCCGCCTTGCCGGCGGCATCGAGTGTCCGCAAGGAGCCCAAGGCGAGCGACAGCGCGCCGCTGACGCCGCGCGAACGCCCGGTGGCGAGATCGTGCACTGCGGCAAGAAGCGGATTCTGGCTGGCATATTGCTGCAACAGCGCCGCGCCGTCGCCGCGGGCAATGGCGCCGATCATGTCAAACAGCGGCGCCTGGAAGCCGATCCACCAGCCGCTCTCGCGGCGATAATACTCGTTTTGCTGCGCATCGAAAGTGAGATCGCGCAGCGCGGCGATGGACAGGTCCTCGGTGGCGGCGATCTTGGTGCCGACAGCCTTGAAATCACGGTCGGCGGTGATGACGAGCGAGGCAGCCTCAATGTTTGAATAGGCGGTGACGAAATTGTTCCACTGCACCTTGCGCATGCCGTAGCCGAGGCCGGAAAAGCCGCGGTTCTTGTAGACGTTGTGCAGTTCCTGGGTATTGGCGTAGAGCTGAACGTCGCGACCGGCGTCGAGCGACAGCGCGCCGCCCGACGACAGGGTCGAGCCGTCGTTGAGGATGTCGCGACCGGCGATCAGGGAAACGCTGCCAAACTCGGAGGCGACGACCGAGTCCTGCATGACGCCGGTGTATTCGATGATGACCTTCTTCGAGAACCAGCCCTTCTTGTAGACATAGGTCGAGAGAAACTGCGACGAGATCGCTTCGTTGATGATGTCGTTGCCGGCCTCGAGCAGAACCGAGCCGGCACCGGCAATCTGCGAGCCGCCATTGATGAGGTCGCGCCCGGCGGAGACGATCAGACCGCGACCGGACAGAAGCTCGGCGCCGCGATAATCATGGCCATACTGGCCGCAGGCACCGCCGATGCAGCCGTCAGCGGCGGTAAGGATGTAGTTGTAGCGGATCGCGTCATTGCGGACGTCGCGGCCGGCGGAGACGATGAGATCACTTTCCGTGCTGACGGAACCGCCGAAATTGGCGAAGTCACGGCCGGCGGTGAGGGTAACGGCGCCCTTGCCGACAAGCGCGGTGGCCGGCACCGAGGTGATGGTGGCGGACTGCCAGTCGGCTTCGCTCGGCGCCCAGCCGGCCGGCTTCGAGGCAAGATCGGGAATGCGCCACATCAGTCCGGCGCGAAAGTCTTCCTGGCGCGACAGCAGATCCGAGCCATCGGCAAGGCCGGTGCCGGCAAGCGACAACAGCACGAGATCGCGATCGGCATTGACGCGGATGGCGCCGCCGGCGGTCGCCACCGTGCCCCCGGCAAGGATGATGTCGCCGGATCCGACCGGCGCCGGATCGCTGCCGGTCGCGGCCAGGCGATTTTCCAGCGTCAGATCCCCGTGGGCGATCAGCAGCGTGCGGGTGGAGCCGCCGAGGGACCGCTCGCCGGTATCGAGGACGAAGCGGGCCGCCATGGCATTGCGCATGGCAACGCTGACGTCGGCGGTCCTCATCAGGTTCGCGGTGCCGGTCTGTCGGTCGAGGATCGCGTCGGTCAGGTTCTGCTTGCCGTCGCGCATGGCGAACTTGGGCAGACGCGGGGCGCGCATGAACTGCGCCATCAGCGCGTTCAGGGGACCGGGATTGCCGGACTGCATCTGGATGACAGCCGCTGAATAGGTAGCGCTATGCGACGGCTGAGACGCATCGCCGACCCAGGCCTGGAACGCAATGCGATCGAATGCCGGGCTCAGCTCGATTTCGGTATAAGTCGGTCGCGCGCCGATATCGTCGGCATAGGAAAACAGCGACCAGCCGTCGCGCAACGCCCCGAGCCGGGTCAGCATCCGGTAGTCGGGGTTGTCGCGCAGCATCCGCTCATAGGCGAGATAGGTGGCGAAGGCCGCCTTCTCGGCGTCGGTCGCGTCGGCGGCGGGGGCGACGGGAATCGTCGTGCCGAGCGCGTTGAGCGCATCCCAGGCGGCGAAATTCGGCTCAAGGATCCGTTCGTCGGACGGGAGCACCGACAGGGCCGAATCGACGACGATCGAGCCGGATCGCGAGGCGACCGTCAGATCCCCGGACGAGAGGATGCGCCCACCGAGGATATTGATGCGCTCGGCCTCGATATCGACCGTGGCGCCGACGACGGTCGACAGCGCCGCCTTGATGTCGGAATAGACCCGGGTTTCGAGAATGCCGTCGACCGCGCTATATGTCGTGTGGGTGACATACATGCCGTTGTCGCTGTTGCCTTCCCACTGCGTGTGCGTCGTCGCCGAAACAACGCGTTGGGTCCGGGTATAGTCGCGGCTGTTGACATCGACGAGCGAGGCGAGGCGCATCGTGCCGCCGGCGCGCAGGCGCGCGGTGGCGCCGGCGGAAAACTCGGCGCCGATCGACAGGAGGTCGCCGCCGGCACTGACGCGCAGGTCGCCATTGAGGGCGATGAAGCGGGCATTGGCGATGACGGCCCGGTTGCCGTTGTCGGTCTCCCAAACGTCGCCGATGTCGCGCAGGGCCGCAGTGACGTTGTTCCAGTCATCGCGGAGATACGTCACATCGTTCGGCGCATCGACGATCTTGCGGTAGAGTCTGGCCGCGTGCTCGCTGATGAACGCATCGGCGGTGATGGTGCCTGCGGCGGTGATCGAGGCGTTGCGGCCGGCGCCGATCAGACTGGCGCGGTTGACGAGATCGCGCCCGGCGATCACCGTCAGGTCGCGGCCGGCAACCAGATCGGAACCGCGCCAGACGGTACGCTGACCGCAGACGGTGACGGTCTGGTCGCAATTCTCGTCGGCCCGGGTCAGCAAGGTCGAGACCGGTGTGTTGAGTACGTCGCGCGCCGCTTCGATGCGGGCGTCGCGCGTGGCGGCGATCGAGCCGGCGTTGTTGGCGATATCGGCCGCGGTCGCCTTCAGCGTGATGTCGCGGGCGGTGATCGAGCCGCCCGCGAGCAGGTATTCGTCCACGATGCGGGTTTGCGTCCAGTTGAGATACTCGTTGCCCCAATAGACGGCATTCGGATCAGCGCCGGTGCCCCATTCGGCAAAGACGCCCTCATAGGCCTTGAGCCAGGCATCGGCCCAGTCCTGACCCTCGTAGACGATCAGCTTTTCCCGCTGGTTGCTGATCGCGCCGGCGTCCACGGAGAGCGCTTGGGTGGCGGCGAGGAACCCGGTATTGGCGAGCAGGTCGCCGGCGCGAATGGTGATGTTGCGCCCGATCACCTCGGCACCGACGACAGCCTTGCCCTGGCTTTCGATCAGAACGTCGCGAGTGGCTTCGACAGTTCGTCCACCGGGAATATAGACTTCGTTGCCCCGGATGCTGACATCGGACAGCACGACGGATGCCGGCAATGTCGCCGTGGCATAGGGGTCCGCCACGGTGGTCGACGTGGCCGCGCGGGTGCGGGGCGTGGTGGTGCCGACATTGCCGTAGATGCGCGTGCGCTGGCGAGCGCTGATGTCGATCGCGCCGGGGGCGCGGACATTCTTGACGATCGTGTCGGCTTCCGAGCGAATGGCGATGCTGTCGCGCGCGGTGATATCGCCGATGGCGCGCACGCCGAAGCTGGAATCATGCCCGATGATGCGGATCGAGCCCGCTTCCATGGCACCGAAAGCCGTCGCATCAACCGCATAGGGCGCGCTGGTCCCGGTCGTGGTCGTCGAGGCGACGCCGCCGGCCAGCCCGTTGCCGACCACATCGTCGATGATCGAGGTTCCGCCGGAAATCGTCAGCTGGTTGGCCGCCCGGACCGGGCCGTCGATGACGACGCGACGTCCGGTCAACAAGGTGTTGCCGTCGGCATCCACGCCGCCGCGGCCGATGGAAACCACGCCTGAGCGATTGTCGATGCGGACCTTATCGCCGGAGACGGAGGCCGAGCCCGACGTCAGCACCCCGGTTCGCGTATTGACGAACGAACAGCCGTCGCAGGTGACGCCTTTCGGGTCGGCAACGATGACGTCAGCGGTGGTGCCGTGTACCTCGACAGGCCCCTCCAGCCGCGAGCCGGTCGCCGTGCGAACCTGATTGACGATCACATTGGCGGCGCCGCCAGTGAGGTTCGGATTGCCGCGCACGCGCCCGCCGATACGACTGTCGCCGTCGACGGCGGAATTGTTGAGGACGAAACCGTCCCGGCCGATCTGGAACGACTGGTAACGATTGACCGACACGCCGCCGGCGCCTGGCCGGGTGATGTCGACCTGGACGCGACCATTGGCCGTCGTTCCGATCGTCGGCCGCTGGCTCGACGACGCGGCGGAGTCCGGTGTCACCACCGTCGTCGCCTGTTGCGCCCATGTCGGCAGCGGGACCAACCCGGGAGCCGCCAGAATGCCGATGAGTGCCATCAAGGCGGCGAGTGCCGGCTTTCGGAGGGCCGTCGTGAACACTCGAGATGGGCGACGATCGTTGACGGTCATGGTGTCTCTCGGTGGATAAAGTCGAACACAACCGCGCGATGCGATTCCTTAACGATATTATTCTTTAGATTTTGTCGAGTATGGCCGCAACCCTGTTTGCTGCCTGATCGCGGCTTGTCCCGGCGACTGTTGCAGCACAACCACAGACATGCCCGTTCATGACGGGCAGGCCGCGTCTTGCCGACATCCAGATGCCCGCACCTCCGGCCCATCACCCCGCGTTGCCGTTATCGTCCACCTCCGGCCGACGGGGACGCGATGGCCCGTCAAGCCGGCAAAAGGGGCATTAAATCAGCCTCTTACCCATTCTGGCCGACCAAGGCGTGCCGCGCGGATGGTTTCCGGATCCGCGATCGCGCGGGCGTCTCCGGCCGCGCCTGTCAGGGTTTCGGCGGGGTTGTCGGCTTTTGCGCCGGCGCGGCGGCGGCTGGAGCCGCCTTCGGAGCGACTGGTTGTGGCGGCTTGGCGATGGCCGGCGCCTTTGCCAGCGCGCCCGCGGGCGATGCCGCCTCGGTCGGCCGCCAGGCGCGGGCAATTCGCTGTGCCTCCGTCACCTGCTCCGGTGTCAGCGCCTTCTCCACCTCGGCGCGCCCGATCGCGGCTTCCGGATGCTGGCGTGCGGCGGCAAGATTGAAATAGGCATGGGCGCGCACCGGATCGGCGGCAACGCCAAGCCCCTTGCGATAGGCCTCGGCGAGCTTGAACAGGCCGACCGGATTGCCTTGCGCCGCCGTCTGTTGCCAAAGCTCGAAGGCCTTGCGCGGATCGGCAGCCACGTCCTTGCCATCGGCCAATGCCGCCGCGAGCAGGTTGCGGGCGCCGACATGCCCCAGATCCGCGGCCTTGCGATAGTATTCGAGTGCCTGCTGGCGATCCTTCGGTCGGCCCCGCCCCTCGTCATGAATCACGCCGCAATTGAACAGGGCGTTGACTTCGCCCTGCGCCGCCGCGCCGCAGATCAACTCCGCGCCGCGCTCGAAATCCTGCAATACGCCCTGCCCTTCGAGATGCAGCAGGCCAAGCCGGTTTTTTGCCACCGCGCTGCCCTTGGCCGTCCCGGCTACGTAGGCGGCAACCGCGGCGTTCATATCCGGTTGCCCGCCCAGGCCCAGTTCAACCATCCGGCCCATGTAGAACGCCGCATCGCCGTCGCCCGCCTCGAAGGCCTTGCGAAGCAATTCGCTTGCCTTGGCATAGTCCTGATCGTCGATCGCCTTCAATGCGTCGGCAAGCGGCTCGGCATCGGCCGGGGACGCCAGCAGCAAACCGAGAAGAAGGGCAGTTACGTGAGTGAAACGCATGGCAACCTCTATTGGAACCGCAGCGTGGCGGCGAGATAGGCTTGATAGGCGGGTGCGGACCGGTCGGGATGAACAACGTTGCGGGCAAATGCGAGATCGATCGACAAGTTGTCGCCGCTCAACCGCACCCCCACGCCGACGGACGCAAGACCCGTGGCCTTGGCCGCGACCTCACTGGCGACCACGCCGCCATCGACAAACGAATAGAGGCTGACCTGCCGTGCCACGGCCGCGCCGAGACGCCCTACCGGTGCATCGCGCCAGGGCGTATCGCGCTTGACGCCCGATACCGGCTTCAACCAGTCGTCCGGCACCGTCCATTGCAACTCCGCACGCAGATAGGCGCCGCGATCTCCGGAGATCTCGAAATCGCGAAAGCCGCGGACGCTGGACCAGCCACCGACGGACAGTCGCTCCGAACCCGGCAGCGTCGTGACCGAATAGATCGCCGAGGCGTTGAACTGGGCGCGCAGCGCGGCGCTGAAGTCGTGAATCAAGGTAAAATCGGCGGAAACCTTGGTGAAGCGGGCATCGACCACACCGGGCGCTCGCGTGCCGTCTCCCGACTGCCCGATCAACTCGGGGACTCCATGGGCGACGCCGAAGCTGGCGATGACGCGCGCATTCTCGAAGAAATGCTCGACCTCCGCGCCGACCCGAAGCGACGAGGTGTAGGTCGGATCGAGCGCGGTTGCCCCGATCAGCCGGACATTGCGATGCCAGGATGCGCCGATCGAGCTGCGTACGATCGACCTGTCATCGCGATAGACGACTCGTTCCGCCGACAGCCCACCGCTGACTGTTTCCGACCACAGGTCGGCCATGGGCGATATCCAGTTGACACTCTCGGAATAGGAGCCGTTTACGGCGAATGTCCAGGCCCCGAACGGGATCGAGAACGATCCGACGAGCGAATTGCTCGCCCGCGCCCCGGCGAATGACGCCGACCATGTGTCGTTTAGGTGCAGCAGGTTGTCGAAGTCGAGATTGGCGCGCAGCCGCGCCCGCCCGGTCGCTTGCGATCCGTCGAAATCGAAACCGGTCGAGGCCCTCCACTGCCGGCCGCGGGTTTCCTTGACCACCAGCACGGTATCGCCGGCGGCAGTTCCCGGCTCGAGATCGACGGTTGCCCGCGACGACGGCAGGCGGTTTATCTGGGCGATGCCTTGCTCGACCCGCCTGAGGTCGAGCGGATGCCCTGTAAGGCCGGGAAACGCCGTCCATGTGCCGGATTTGGCCGCATCGGCCTCGTTGCCATCGACATCGACGATCCGATGACGGATCGCCTCGACCCGACCTTCGACGACGCGCAGCCGCAAGGTCCCGGACTTGAGATTCTGCGGCGGCACGACGATTTGCGCCGTGATGAAGCCGCGCGTGACATAATGGCGCTTGATGCCGTCGAGCAGGACCTCGACTTCCTTCTGTCCCATGCAGGTCTTGTGTCGCGGCGCCGTCAGATAATCCAGTGCGCCCGCCTCGAAGGTCGCCATTCCCTCGACCTCGATCGAGCGAATCGGGAAGCAGAAGTCGCTGGCGACCTGTTCGCTCTGACCGGGCTTCGACAGGTCGGTTCCGGGGCGATCGCGCTCCAGTCGCTCGAGGCGCCGCTGCTGTTCGCGCTGGCGCAGCAGTTCGGCGCCGGGATCGGGCGGTGTCGAATGCGCCAAGCCAGACGACAGGACAACCAGCATTGCCGCAAACGCGCCGATCACGCCGCCCCTGGCGCGACGGGTCACTGCGGCAGCCATGACAGCCATCCGATCGGGTTGGCGCCGATGGGGCCGACGCCGGCAGGCCGGGCTTCGTCGAGACGAGCGCCGGCTATTGAAAGCGGAAGAGCCGAGATCGGCGCGATGCCGCTGAACCGGATCGTTCCGTCGGATTGAAGGTGCAGCCGGCCGTCAAGGGCTCCGACCAAGCCGCCGTCCCAACCAAGGCCAACCCAGCCGCCGGAGCCGAGAAACAGGTTGCCGAGACCGGCACGCCGGACCACAACCTGCGGGACCATCAGGGAGTTGAAGGTGATCTCCCGCGCCAGCACCGACATGTCGGTCAGCGACGTCATCCGCGCTCCGGTGCTGAGGAGCTGCCCACCGGCCCGAACCGACAATTGGTCATCAGCCGCAAGACTGGCGCGCTGAATAGCAATCGAACTGCTCGCCCGGTACCCGAAACAGACGACGAGGCACGTCCGCCGCGCGGCGAAGGATCCGATCAGCAACGATCGATTTTCCATCTCCCCGGATACCGCGATATCGATGGTGCGCGCATCGACCTCGGCACCGAGATTGCGGAATTCGCGCGCGACCAGGGTGAAGCCAAGCCCCGCGTGCAACCGCGTCGCGGCGTCGGGAAACAGCAGGCTGCCGAACGTCGACGTCATTCGCTGTTGGCCGAAACGCCGCGAAAACGATCCGCGCTGGACGTCGCCATCGGACGCCGCAAGCCTGACGGCGTTGCGGACAAGCCCGCCGGCCGTCATCACGAGATTGTCGGGCGTCGATATCGACCCGCCATCATTGATGATGTCGGCGCCCGACCGGATCGAGACGTCATGGTTGCGGGCGAGTACATCGAACAGGCGGTCCGGCGCGATCGACAGCAGCGAAACCGAGCCGCTTGCCGTGAGGGTCAGGGCACCGCGCGCATCGGGATCGGAGGCAATGGCCCGAGCGACGTCGATCGCTGCCCCTTCGATGCGGATGTCGCCAGCGTCGGCGGCGATGCTCATGCCGCCATTGGCGACCACAATCCGCGTTCGGCGCAGATCCGCCGAGGAGAGCATTTCGACGGCCGGCCCGGAAAGCCGGACGAAATCGCCGGCGGCGATGTCGACGCCGTCCCACGATTGGGACATCAGGCTCGAAGCGGCAAGCGACGCGACGTCGGCACGCAGATCCCGCGCCGTGATGTGCCCGTTGGCGGAAGCCGTCCAGCCGGCCGGCGATTGCACGTCGACGCCGTTCAGCCGGGTATTGCCCTCCGACGCCGTGACGACGCCATCGGATTCCCCATGCAGAACCACGCGCGAGGAAGGCCGCCCGGAAATGTCGATGTCGCCGGATGCCTGCAGCGTGATTGCGCCGAGGGCATCGAAGCTGGACGTATCGCGGGACTTGCCCCGCAGCACCGCATTGCGAATCCGGACGTTGCCGGCAGTGGCGGTTGCCCTGATGCTTCGGTCGCGCGCCTGCAGTCCGATGGCCTGATCCGTGCCAATCGAAACGCTCGACCCGACCAGCACGATCGACTGGGCGGCATCGATGTTGCCGCCGATCGCAATGTACCCGGTCGATGCGACCTGAACCGAGCCCGTGCCCGCGTTGACCGCCCCGGCAATCCGAACTCCGGCACCGGCATCCGTCACCCGCACCCGGACCGCCCCGCCGTTGAGGACCGCGCCGCTTGACACCTCGATCAGCCGGTCGCCGGCGGAACGCCCCGCCGCGATGCCGGCAATGCCGCCTGTCGACGGATCGATCGAGACCGCTCCCCGCCCGGCGACGAGGTCGATGGTTCGACCCTCGACACGACCGGAAACTTCGACGCGGCCGCCGATCAGGGCGATATCGCCGTCGGCCTCAATCCCGGCCGGCCCAACCGAGAGAGTTCCCTTGCCCGGTTCGAGCCGAACCGCGCCGCTCGTCCCGCGGCTGGCGATGCCGGCACCGAGCGTCACGCCGGAGACCCCGACAAACCGGCCGCCATTGACCTGAATGCCGTGAGGATTGGCGACGATGATCCCTGCCGCGACGCCCTCGACAGCCACTCGACCGTATATCCGACTGGCGCGCGTGTCGCGAACGTCATTGACGATCAAGCGCGCGCCCGCCGAACCATTGTCGAGCGTGGCGCCGCCGCTGCCGACATCGAAGCGGTCATAGCGGTTGACGCTGACGCCCGCCGGGTCGGCGGGCGCGATCCGAACGGTGGCATGACCATCCGGGGTGATGCTGACCGAGGTCGGAGTTGAACGATCCGGCCGTATTTCGGTTGGGTCTGCGGCCTTCGCTCGGTCGATGCAGGATCACTGCAACGACACGACCATGGCCGACATCAAAGAAACCCACGGCTGCAACCGCACCAAAGCCATCCAGGGAATTTCTCCCGCATCAATTGCTTGACCCAGCGGGATACTCGACATCTTTCGGATGTTCGGATACCAGAATGGCCTTGTTGGTACAAGCTATGGTTTGGTTCAAAATGGCACTGTTGCCCCGTTCTCGGTATCGCCGCGGCCTTCACTCCCTTGTCTGGCTCGTCGCCCTGATCCTGCTCCTGGCAGGGAAATCGGCGGCTGGCGCCGGGAATTCGTCGATATCCGCCCAAGCGAATCCGGACAATTTTGCTGTGGAAGGACAAATCTGGAGCACCGCGCAGAGCCAATTCGTCGACATTGCCTGGCTGACCGCGATGGCAGCGGCGGCCGACGTCTTCGTCATCGGCGAATCGCATGGACATCATGCTCACCAGGATCGGGAAACCTTCCTCGTCCAGGCCCTGGCCGATCGCCGGATTTATCCGGCCGTGGTGCTGGAAATGCTCGATGCATCCCAGGCCGAGGCGCTGGCGCGTTCGCGGGAGAGGTCACCCGAGTCGGTCGCGCCATTGCCAGTCGCGCTCAACTGGGCAGCGACGGGGTGGCCTGCCTTCGAATTCTATCGCAACCTGTTTCAGGCGGCCTATGACGCGAAATTGCCGATCATCGCGGGCGACCTGCCCAAGTCGCGGCAGGACGACCTGAGATCCGGACGCCTCCAGCCGCCGCCCGTTTCGGGGTCCATATTGCAGTCCTGGCGCGAGACCATGCTGGCCGCCCATTGCGGCCTGCTGCCGGAACCCGATCTGACGCGGGTTGCCGGTCTTCAGGTCGAGCGCGATCGCTCCATGGCCAGTGCATTGGAAAGCGCCCTGCACGATGGCAAGCCGGTCATCCTCGTCGCCGGCTTGTCCCACATCCGACGCGACCGTTCGGTGCCACTGCATCTGGCGCCCGAGCGCAAGAGTTTCGTACTGGCGCTGATGGAAGTTTCCGACCGCAAGCCGCCGCAAGCCTATTTGCCGCAGGCTCTCGATGGCGAACGGCCCGTCTACGATGCCATCTGGTTCACACCCGCCCGCAAGGAAGAAGGGGCGTGCGACCGCCTGCGACGCAAGGGGTTGATCAGGTAAGACCCATCGCCGGCCCTTGCACGCGACAGCGCTGCCGCCGGCGTCGCCCGCCGGTGTCGCTGGTGCCCTCCCCGCAACTATCATTCTCCTGTCACAAGCCCCTCGACTTGTCGGGCGCCGGATCGACCGCACCTCGTCAACTGATCGCCATCCCTGCGACCCTGGTGCCCATCATTTGCTCAAAAAATATCCTTTGCGGAATTTTTGTTTCTTGTAGGGTGACAAGGAACGATGGCGCTTAGAATTCGGGCATGCGCGAAACGGGTGCATGCCGGACCCGGCGGCGCGTGTCGCGATGCCTGCTGTGGCCCGGTCGGCTCGGCTCCGGGTCGCGCGCGCAAGGGTGTCATCGCCTGCCTTCTCCGCTCGGGGCGCCAGCGTCTGAACGGAACTCATTTTCGTCCCGGCATCCAAATCGAGGCCTTCATGTCTGCCGATCTCGCCAAAATCGCCAAGGAACGCGGCATTGCCTACTTCCTGATTTCCTATGTCGACCTGTTCGGCATGCTCCGCGCCAAGCTGGTGCCGGCCGCCGCGATCAAGGCGATGCAGAAGAACGGCGCCGGGTTTGCCGGGTTCGCCACCCATCTCGACATGACGCCGGCCCATCCCGATACGCTCGCCGTGCCGGACCCGGCCAGCCTGATCCAGCTGCCGTGGAAGCCGGAGGTCGGCTGGCTGGCGGCCGATCTCTATTGCGGCGGCGAGCCGGTGCCGGACGCGCCGCGCAACGTGCTGAAGGCCCAGATCGCCAAGGCCAGGGCGCTGGGGCTGCAGATGAAGACCGGCGTCGAGTGCGAGTTCTTCCTGCTGACCCCGGACGGCAAGGCGATCGGCGATGCCGCCGACGAATACCCCAAGCCCTGCTACGACCAGATGGCGCTGATGCGTCAATACGAGCTGATCAAGGCCATCTGCGACGGCATGCTGACGCTCGGCTGGAACCCCTACCAGAACGACCACGAGGACGCCAACGGCCAGTTCGAGATGAACTGGGAATATGACGACGTGCTGGTCTCCGCCGATCGCCACGTCTTCTTCAAGTACATGACCAAGACGCTGGCTGAGCAGGCCGGCTATCGCGCCACCTTCATGCCGAAGCCGTTCAACAACCTCACCGGCTCCGGCTGCCACATGCATGTCAGCGTCTGGAAGGATGGCGAGAACGTCTTCGACGACCCCTCCGGCGAACTCGGCATGAGCGCCCTGAGCTACCGCTTCCTCGGCGGCGTCATGCACTCGGCCGCCGATCTCTGCGCCATCTTCAACCCGACCATCAACTCGTTCAAGCGCATCAACGCCCCGGTCACCGCGTCGGGCGCCACCTGGTCGCCCAACACCATCACCTATACCGGCAACAATCGCACCCACATGGTCCGCATTCCCGAGGCCGGCCGCTTCGAGTTCCGGCTGATGGACGGCGCCACCAACCCCTATCTCGCCCCCGCCGCGCTGCTGATGGCCGGCCTTGACGGCATCGCCAACAGCCGCGATCCGGGCAAGCGCCTCGACATCAACATGTATACCGACGGCCACAAGGTGAAGAACGTCAGGAAGCTGCCGCTCAATCTGCTCGATGCCCTGCGACTGTTCGAGAAGTCGTCGGTCGCCCGCGCCGGCTTCGGCGATGCCTTCGTCGACAGCTACGCCAAGCTGAAGCACGAGGAGTGGCGCTCGTTCATGGCGCATGCGTCGACCTGGGAACGCACCTATACCATAGACTGCTGAGACGGCATCGCGCCCGATCGGTGACGGAACGGCACGGCGGACTGTCGCGGCCGCCCGTCATCGGATCGTCACAAGTCGCGCCTAGCCCTTGGCGGACGGCCGCGATGGCAGGAAACGGTGGCGCCCCGGCTCCACCCGCTCCGGTGCCTTCGGCCATCTGCGGAGGGCTCCATGACCGAATTCGTTCCGACCGCCGGCAATCACCCGGCCGCGCTGCTCGACGACCTGACGGCGTTGCGCCGCGCCGTCGCCACTGACGGCGCCACCGCGTTCGCGGCGTTGCGGCCGCTGATCGGCTCGCCCGCCGCCGCCGCCTCGGTGCTGAACCTCTGCCATTACCTCGCCCTGCGCCATCACGACATCCGCGATCTGCAGCGGCGCCTGATGCTCGTCGGCCTGTCGTCGCTCGGCCGGCTGGAGGGGCGCGTCCTGGCGACGATCGACGCGGTCATCCACGCGCTGGCCGCCATGGCCGGTCGGGCCGCGCCGGCAATTGCCGCCCGCCCGTCGTCCCGGCGGTTCTTTCGCGGCGAAACCGCCCTTGCCGACCGCGCGGGGAGCCTGTTCGGCGCCGGTGACGCAGTGACGCGGCGGGGTCGCATCATGGTGACCCTGCCCGGCACCGCCGCCGACGATGCGGCCTTCGTCGCCGATCTCGTTGCCCGCGGCATGGATGTCGCCCGCATCAACTGCGCCCACGACACGCCCGACGCCTGGCGGGCGATGGCCGCCCACGTTCGCGCCGCCGGCACGGCGCAGGGGCGCGAGGTGCGGGTGCTGATGGACATTGCCGGCCCGAAGATCCGCACCGCGGCCGTCGATCAGCTGGAGCGCAAGGCGAAGATCGAGCCGGGCATGGCTTTCCGGCTCATCGCCGAGGGCACCCCCCATGCCGACGCCGAGGCCCCCTTCGCGGCGCTGGCGTCGCTGCCGCAGCTGGTGACGCGCCTGCGCCTCGGCGACCGGGTGCTCTATGACGACGGCAAGGTTTCCGGCCGGGTCGAGGCGCGCGGCGCCAACGATGCGTTGATCCGCGTCGACCATGCCAAGACCGGCGGGGCCAAGTGGAAGCCGGAAAAGGGGCTCAACGTGCCCGACACCGCCCTGGGCCTGGCCCCACTGACCGCCAAGGACGAGGCGGATCTGGCGGTGGTGGTCGAAGTCGCCGACATGCTCGGCTATTCCTTCATTTCCGAGGTCGGCGACCTCGATCTGCTTGACCGCGACCTTGCCCGCTTCGGCGCGCGCGGCGCCCGGCTCGGCGTCATCGCCAAGATCGAGCGGCCCGAGGCGGTGCGCAACCTGCCCGCCCTGATCGCCCGCGCCAGCGGCAGCCGCCCGTTCGGCATCATGATCGCGCGCGGCGACCTCGCCGCCGAGATCGGTTTCGAGCGGCTGGCCGAGATGCAGGAGGAAATCCTCTGGCTCGGCGAGGCCGCCAGCGTCCCGGTGATCTGGGCAACACAGGTGCTGGAGGATCTGGTCAAGGACGGCGTGCCGTCGCGCGGCGAGATGACCGATGCCGCCATGGCGGCGCGGGCCGAATGCGTCATGCTCAACAAGGGACCAGAAGTCGGCGCCGCGGTGGAACTGCTCGACCGCTTGATGCGGCGGATGAACGACCACGTTCACAAGAAGACGCCGACGCTGCGCGCGCTGGCGACCTGGTAGGGCGCCAAGCCTCCCCCCGCGGCCGGCAATGTAGTCAGCCATGCAGCCGGCATCGAGCGGCTCGCTTGCCGGCGCGGCGACAGTGCCGCGCTTGCCGATGGCCCACGGGTCGCGCGACGACATTGGCCGAAAACGAAAACGGCCGGGCTCGTCCGCGAGCCCGGCCGTCTCCAGTCATCGCAACCGCCCGCTCACGCGGCGCGGAAGACCTCGACCCGCGGCGGGGCGGCCGCGGCCTGATCCTCAATCTGCTCGCCGGCGTGCAGCAGCAGCACTTCAGGAACCTGCGGCACCGGACGGCGGACCTTGACCTTCGGCGCCATCACCAGCGCCTCGCCGGAGATGACCACCTTGCCGGCCTGGTTGACCGCCTGGCAGTCGAGCAGGACGTGACGGTATTCGTCGCGCTTTTCCCGCACCTCGACGCTGACCGTCACCTCGTCGCCCGGACGCACCGGATACTTGAACTGCAGCGACTGCTGCAGATAGATCGTGCCCGGCCCCGGCAGCTGCGTGCCGAGCAGGGTCGAAACCAGCGCCCCGCCCCACATTCCATGGGCGATGACGCCCTGGAACTTGCTGGCATTGGCGTATTCCTCGTCGAGATGCGCCGGGTTGATATCGCCCGACAGCACCGCGAACAGCTCGATATCCGACTGCTGCACCACGCGGGTCAGTTCCGCGCGGTCGCCCAGCGAGATTTCGTCGAAGGTACGGTTTTCGATGTGAATGTGCATGATCAGGCCCTCACGTGATAGCCGGCGTCGACGCGGATGATTTCGCCGGTGATGCCGCGGGCGATCGGCGCGGCGAGATAGGCGGCGAGCGCGCCGACCTCGTCGATGCCAACCAGGCGGTGTTCAGGCGAATGTTCGATCGCGGCGGCGGCCAAGGCATCGAAATGGTCGATACCGGAAGCGGCGCGGGTATGGATCGGCCCAGGCGACAGGGCGTTGACCGAGATCCGCTTGGCGCCGAGCTCGGAGGCGAGATAGCGCACCGAAGCCTCGAGCGCCGCCTTGACCGGTCCCATGATGCCGTAGTTCTCGACCACCTTTTCCGCGCCGTAATAGGACACGGTGGCGAGCGAGCCGCCATCGGGCATCAGCGGCTCGGCCAGCCGCGCCATGCGGATGAACGAGTGGCAGGAAATGTCGAGCGCCTTGGAGAAGCCCTGGCGCGACGTATCGACGACGCGGCCGTGCAGGTCTTCACGCGGCGCGAAGGCGATCGCATGCAGCAGGCCGTCGAGACGACCGTAGCGTTCGCGAATCGCCTCGAACACCGAGGCCATCGCCTCGTCGCTCTCGACATCCAGCGGCAGCACCAGCTCGGCGCCGTAGCGCCGGGCGATCGGCTCGACATACTTCTGAGCCTTTTCGTTCAGGTAGGTGGCAACGACGGTCGCTCCTGCCTCGGCATATGCCTTGGCACACCCGGTAGCGATCGAGCGCTCGTCGGCGATGCCGACCACGAGGATCACCTTGCCTTCAAGAAGTCCGGCCATTTTCAACCTCCTCACCCAAGCACATAGGCGCCGGGCGCATCACAGATCGGCTCGAATCCGAGCCCGGCATTGCCGACAGGCGGCAGGGCGCCGAGCGGGCCCGAGCGTTCTTCCAGCCACTTCGACCAGGCGAGCCACCACGAGCCATCGACCGAGGCGGTCTTCTCGACCCAGGTATCGGGATCGAGGTGATGGTCGTGCAGGTGCTGGGTGCGGATCCGGTAGTGGCGGCGCGACTTCTCCGGCGGCGAGACGATGCCGGCATTGTGGCCGCCGCTGGTCAGCACATAGGTGACCTCGCCGGTCACGAGCCGGTGGATCTTGTAGGTCGAGCGCCACGGCGCCACGTGGTCGGTCTCGGTGCCGACGGCGAACACCGGAACTTCGATGTCCTCGGTGGCGATCGGGTGCCCCTCGACGACGAACCGGCCTTCGGCGAGGTCGTTGTCGTGGAACATCCGGTGCAGATATTCCGAATGCATCTTGAACGGCATCCGGGTGGTATCGGCATTCCAGACCGCCAGATCGATCGGCGCGCCGTTCTCGTCGGTCAGCAGCGCGTTGACCGCCTTCGACCAGATCATGTCGCGCGAGCGCAGCAGCCGGAAAGCCCCGGCCATCTGGTCGCCCGACAGGGTCCCGCGCACCCACATCATGTCGTCGAGCGCGGCCAGCTGATCGTCGCTGGTGAACAGCTTCAGCGGCCCGGCCTCGGTGAAGTCCGACTGGGCGGTGAACAGCGTCAGCGAGGCGATCGAGTTGTTGTCGTCGCGCGCCCGGGTCGCTGCTTCCACCGTCGCCAGCGTGCCGCCAAGGCAGTAGCCGACGAGATGCGCCTTGGCCGAGCCGGTGATGGCCAGCGCCGCGTCCAGCGCCGCGACCACGCCGCCACGGCGATAGTCCTCGAAGCCGACGTCGCGATCGCTTTCGTCCGGGTTCTTCCACGAGATCATGAACACGGTGAAGCCCTGGCCGGTGAGATACTTCACCAGCGACGACTTCGCGTTCAGATCGAGGATGTAGTACTTCATGATCCAGGCCGGGACGATGACGATCGGCTCCGGATGCACGGTTTCGGTGGTCGCGTCGTACTGGATCACTTCCGCGATCGGAGTGCGAACCACGACCTTGCCCTTCGATGGCGCCAGCGACGAACCGAGCCGGTCGGTCGGGACCGCGCCTTTTTGCGGCTGCGTCGCCTCGGAGATCATCGTCGCCAGGCCGTGGGCGATATTGGTGCCCATCTTCGACCGGGTCTTGTCGATGACTTCCGGGTTAAGCCATGGCACGTTCGACGGAGCGAAGGCGTCGAGGAGCTGCTGGGTCCAGAAGCGCACCAGCGCTTCGTTCTGGGTGGAAACCCCGTGCAGGCCGGTCAGATACCGGTCCCACCAGGCTTCCATCGTGACGAAACCGTCGGCCATCGCGCCGAACGGGTGACGGCACCAGGCATCGGCCTTGAACCGCGGATCGGCCTTGGCCGGGTTGGCCATGCAGGAAGAGTTGAGGCGGCTGGCCCAGCCGCCGGCATCGCGGGCGCCCGTGACAAGATGGTCAAGCGTGCGGCCGGGCGAAAGCGCGGCGTGAAGGGAGAAGTCGACCCAGGCCAACGTGGCGGGGATCGGCGAAAGTCCGCCGGTCGCCATCGCGAGGGAAGCGTGCAGAAGCCGGTCATAACCGGCAAACGCAACGGTGTGCTGGGGTTGGGTTGGGGTCGCCGAGACGGCTTTGGTCGTCAGGGCGGCAGTCGTAGCCATGTCATTCATGGGATCACTGACACCTGTTTTTTGTTGCATCGCAACATGATTGAACATTACGACAGTAACATGACTTTGAACAATGATCGCATAATAACGGACCACGACATCGAGAGATTCCCAGCAAATGCATTTAGGTACAGTATAAATACCGTGAATATGACGGAATTCGGCGATTTCAGGTCCATTTTCGCGTCTATGCTGCGCCCTGAATATGGGCTCATGCTTCATATTTATGCATTTTATGCGCTAGATAGAGCCATTCGAGCTAAATAAGTTGCTAATACACCGTCATCGAACGCAATATTCGTTCACACATGCGATTGAATTGTTAACGCGCTGCACCATGGCGATTGTTGTGCCTGTCAAGGTCGGATGTCGAATCGCTGGCCTGATTCCCCCGCCGATGCCCATCCGGTTTGGTCGATGCGCGACGATTCCCAGCCTTGGCGGAGGCGCCCCCCTCGCCCATGTCCGACCGCCTCCGGTTCACCGCTTCGAAACCATATTCGCCGACCGGCAGGCCACCCTTCGTAAAACCGTCATATCGACGCAGAAGGCCGTTGACAGGATTCGAAACCGGGAGCACACTTCAAACATCCAATCATGGAGGTCTAAGAAAATGACACCACCGGCTAGCATCAAGTCGTCGCGGTCAATGATCTCCTTCGGTCGTCGAGCGTGATGACAGTCTCCGACATCAATTGAATACAAAAATCCTGAAAGTCTTGTCTTGCGGAGTGACCGCCGATACGATCGCTATTTTCGCGATGCTGATTGGAGGTGGCATTTGACGCAGAAGAAATCGGCATCCGAGCCAAGACGGAGCAGGAACAGCTGAAGTCGAAACAAGTCCCGAACCATTGGTCCGGAAGGCGAGGCAAAATACCGAAGCGAGATCGCTCTCCTGTGTGAGGCACTTTCAATCGCTCGGATTTGAGGCACTCCCCGGCACCACGACAGGACACGGGCAAACCCAGAACCTCGCCGGCTCAGCCGTGGCGAGGTTCTGGTGTTTTTGGGGGGCGGTTGCCGGCCTCGGATATCCG
>JAEULV010000104.1 GCA_016793065.1 Hyphomicrobiaceae bacterium | reverse complement strand
GCGGTAATTGCGACGGGCGTGTCCCAAAGGACTCTCCCCAGGGATTCGCGAATTCGCTATTGTCTGGCGAATCAAGGTGATTTGCGCGTTTGGGGTTGACGTGGATCGCCTTTGGCCATGGGGCGATCATTTCTTGCGGATCGGGTTTTGGGGGACCTTCACCATGTCGGGGCGAGGGCAAGGGCGGATTCGATCCGGCCTGCAATCCGGATTCGGCGCGCTTGCCAGCGCGACGAGCGGCTACGGCAAGGGTTTGTCCCGGCGGTTCGCGGCGCTCCTTGCCTCGACCGCCCTGACGATCGGCGCGGCGCGGGCCGAGGAGGCCGGCGCGGCGGCGGGATTGGGCTTCGGCGAGATCGCCCCCTCCTATGAAGTGGTCAGCTCGGCGATCCTGATCGGCGTCGTCGCCATTGCCTTCACCTCGGCCTTCGCGCTGATGCGGCAGCGGCGGCAGGCGGAAGAGCTGTCGCAGCGCCTGATGCGCGAAACCACGTCGATGCGCGCCGATCTCGACCGGATCGAGACGCTGATCGAGGCCGACGACCAGCGGGTCGTCGCCTGGACCAAGGCGGGTGACGCGCCGATCGTTGCCGGTTCGCTGGCGGACGCCACCGGCGCGCCGCGCTCCAAGTCGGCGTTCCTGAGCTTCGGCACCTGGCTGGCGCCGGATGCGGCGAGCGGGCTCGACCGGGCGGTGGAGCGGCTCAGGGCAGAGGGCGAGACCTTCCTGCTGCCGCTCGCCACCAAGATCGGGCATTTCATCGAAGCCTCGGGCCGGGTCGCCGGTGGGCAGGCGATCGTGCGGTTTCGCGACCTGTCGGCGGAACGGCGCGACCACGCGGCCCTGGTCAGCGCTCATGCCAAGCTGAAGCGCGAGGCGGAAGCCCTGCAGGCGGTGCTGGAAGCGTCGGCGTTTCCGGCCTGGATGCGCGATACCGCCGGGCGGCTGACCTGGACCAACAGTGCCTATGCGCGGGCGCTGGAAGTGGCCGATGCCGGCGTCGCGGTCGAACGCAACCTGGAACTGCTCGACGGCGCCGGGCGGCATGCGGTCACCAAGGCGAGAATGGCCAACACCACGCTGCAGGCGCGGATGCCGATCGTCGTCGCCGGCAACCGGCGGATCTTCGACGTGCTCGACATGCCGATGCGCGACGGCTCGGTCGGCCTGGCGATCGATGTCAGCGAACAGGAGCAGATGCGCGCCGACCTCGCCCGGGCGATCGAGTTCCATGCCCGGACCGTCGACCAGCTCGCCACCGCGGTGGCGATCTTCGGCCCGGACAAGCGGCTGTCGTTCTACAATGCCGCCTATCGCGAGCTCTGGGGCTTCGACGCCACCTTCCTCGACAGCCGGCCGGATGACGGCCAGATCCTCGACCAGTTGCGCAGCCAGCGCAAACTGCCGGAACAGGCCGACTGGCGCAGCTGGAAGCGGGATCTGCTGTCGTCCTATACGTCGCTGGAGACGCGGAAGCACTGGTGGTATCTGCCGGACGGGCAGACGATCCGGGTGCTGGCCAATCCGCATCCGCAGGGCGGCGTCACCTATATCTACGAAAACGTCACCGAGCGGCTGGAGCTGGAAAAGAACTACAACGCGCTGATCCGGGTGCAGGGCGAGACGCTCGACCACCTGTCGGAAGGCGTGGCGGTGTTCGGCTCGGACGGCAAGCTGCGGCTGTCGAACCCGGCATTCGGGCAGTTGTGGCAGCTCGACGCGGCGATGGTGGCGGCGACGCCGCATATCGGCGAGGTGATCGCGGTCTGCCAGCGGCTGCATGACGACGCCGAGACCTGGGCGCGGCTGAAGGGGGCGGTGACCGGGCTCGCCGAAAACCGCGCCAGGACCGAAGGCCGGATGATCCGCCGCAACGGCTCGATCCTCGACTATGCCTCGGTGCCGCTGCCGGACGGGGCGACGATGGTGACGTTTCTCGACATCACCGACACGGTCAATGTCGAGCAGGCGCTGCGGGAAAAGAACGAGGCGCTGGTGGAGGCCGACAAGGTCAAGACCGACTTCGTCGGCAGCGTTTCCTACGAGATGCGCTCGCCGCTCAACACGATCATCGGCTTCACCCACCTGCTGACCGATCCGAAAATGGGCGAGCTCACGCCGAAGCAGCGGGAATATGCCGGCTACATCACCTCGTCGAGCGAGCAGCTGGCCGGCCTCGTCGACGGCATTCTCGATCTGGCGACGATCGATGCGGGGATGATGAAGCTCGATATCGCGCCGGTCGACCTCGCCAAGGCGGCGAACGCGGTGGCGGGCGCGCTCGACAAGCGGCTGAAGGAAGCCGAGACGCGGCTGGCGATCGACATCGCGGCGGACGTGGGTGCACTGCCGGCGGACGCGGCGCGGCTGGAACAGGTGCTCTATAACCTGACCTCCAATGCCATCCGCTATTCCAAGCCGGGCGGGACGATCACCCTGAGCGCGCGGCGCGACGGCGGCGACGTGGTGGTGACCGTCGAGGATCAGGGCGCCGGAATCCCGGCCGACCAGATCAACCAGGTGTTCGACCGGTTCTTCGCCCGCCGGCAAGGAGCGCGGCGCGGCGGCGCCGGGCTGGGGCTGGCGCTGGTCAAGAGCTTCGTCGAGTTGCATGGCGGGCGGGTGCAGATCGACAGCGAAGAGGGGCGCGGCACGGCGGTGACCTGCCGCTTCCCGGGCACCGCGCCGGCGGGCAAGGCGGCGCATGGGTGAGGAACTCGGCTTTTCCCGGCGAATGACGCTGACGGACGAGGCGGCAACGGTCCGCCTCGCCGAGGATCTGGCGATCGCGCTGCGGCCGGGCGATGTGGTGTTGCTGCACGGCGATCTCGGCGCCGGCAAGTCGACGCTGGCGCGGGCGATGCTGCGGGCGATGGCCGACGATGCCGGGCTCGAGGTGCCGAGCCCGACCTTCACGCTGGTGCAGGGATACCAGTTGCCGCGATTCCCGGTCGCGCATGTGGATCTCTATCGCCTTGGCGCGCCGGAGGAGGTCGACGAACTCGGCCTCGACGAGGCGGTCGCGACCGGAGCGGTGCTGATCGAGTGGCCGGAGCGAGGCGAGGGTTCCCTGCCGCGCGGGCGGACGATCGAATTGAGCCTGACCCAGGGCGCCGATGGCAACGACTCGCGCGAGGCGACGATCGCCACCGCCGACGCAGCTGCCGGCACGCGGCTGCGTCGCAGCCTGTTGGTGCGGGATTTTCTCGACGAAGCCGGGCTTGCCGGGGCGACGCGGCGCTATCTGCAGGGCGATGCCTCGACGCGGGCCTATGAGCGGATCGGCAGCGGCGACGGGCGGCGGGTGCTGATGAACCATCCGCCGGAGCCGGACGATGAGACCGGTCGGGCGCGGCTCGCCTATTATCGCGGTGCGCGGCTGGCGGAGGACACGCGACCCTTCGTGGCGATCGGACGGGCGCTGCATGAGCGCGGGTTTTCGACGCCGGACATCCTGGCGGCGGACACGGCGCGGGGGCTGATCCTGCTTGAGGATCTCGGCGACGAATTCTGCGTGGCGGGCGATCCGCCGGCGCCGATGGTCGAGCGCTACCAGACGGCGATCGACGTGCTGGTGGAGCTGCACGCGCAGGCCTTGCCGAGCGAAATCGACGATGGCGCGGGCGGGCGCTACCGGTTGCCGGCGTTCGACGCGACGATCTTTCGCAATGAAGTGATGGTGCTGACCGACTGGGGTTTCGGCCATCTGACCGGGCGCGAGCTGGGCGGCGACGAGAAGGCGGCGTTTCTCGCGCTTTGGGCGCCGCTGTTCGCCGAGGTGACCAGCGGGCCATTGACTTGGTCGCTGCGGGACTTCCATTCGCCCAACCTGATGTGGCTGGCGGAGCGGCAGGGGTTTCGCCGGCTCGGCATCATCGACCATCAGGACGCGATCCTCAGCCATCCGGCCTATGACGTCGCCTCGCTGGCGCAGGACGCCCGCGTCACCGTGCCGGCGGCGCTGGAGACGGCGCTGGTCGAGCGCTATGTCGCCGGGCGGCGGGCGCATGATGGCGGTTTCGACGAGGCCGGCTTCCGGCGCGGCTACGCGATCCTCGGGGCGCAGCGCAATACAAGATTGCTCGGGTTGTGGGCGCGGCTGTTGCGGCGGGACGGCAAGTCCGGTTATCTGAGGCATTATCCGCGCACGTCGGATTACCTCGACCGTTGCCTCGCCCAAGAGGCGCTGGCGCCGCTGGCCGACTGGTTCGGGCGGATGCTGCCGGGGGAGGTTCGACGGCGCGGGGTCGAGATCAACCCGCCCCGGAGCACCGGATGACGTCGTCGTCGCAATCCCCCTCCCCTGCCCCGCGTCCCACCCGCGCGATGGTGCTGGCCGCCGGACTTGGCAAGCGCATGCGGCCATTGACGGCGACGACGCCGAAGCCGCTGATCGAGGTCGCCGGACGGTCTTTGATCGACCATGCGCTGACGACGCTGACCAAGGCCGGGGTCGAGGAAGCGATCGTCAACGTGCACTATCTCGCCGATCTGGTGGAAGTGCACGTCAAGCGCCGGGCGGCGCCGCGCATCATCATCTCCGACGAGCGGGCCGAACTGCTGGAAACCGGCGGTGGCATCACCAAGGCGCTGCCGCTCCTCGGCGAGGCGCCGTTCTACAGCTGGAACGCCGACAGTTTCTGGATTGAGGGCGCCTCGTCCAACCTGTCGCGGATGGCGGAAAGCTGGGATGACGGCAAGATGGACGGGCTGCTGCTGCTCGCCTCCACCGTCAGCTCGGTCGGCTATGACGGCATCGGCGATTTCACCATGGATGCCGAGGGACGGCTGAAGCGGCGGACCGAGCGGACGGTGTCGGCCTTCGTCTATTGCGGCGTGGCGCTGTTGCATCCGCGGCTGTTCGCCGGCGCGCCGAGCGGCAAGTATTCGCTGAACGTGCTGTTCGACAAGGCGATCGAGGCCGGCCGGCTGTGCGGCTTGCGGCTCGACGGCACCTGGCTGCATGTCGGCACGCCGGAAGCGATCCGGGAAGCCGAGCTGGCGATCCAGGCGAGCGCGGCCTGAGCCGGCGGCCTCGCCGCCGCGATCGGTCGCGACCGGGACGAAACGACAGGACGGCCGACCTCGGGGTCCGTTGCGGGCAACGCGGCGCCGGCCAACCCAACCGGTGGACCCATGCCGCTCGACCGCCCGAATGTCTTCACGATCGCGCCCGGCTTGCCGTTCCTGCGGACGCTGGTGGCGACGCTGGTCAGCGGCCGGCTGATCGACGGCTGGCAATTCGATCCGGATGATCCGCTGAGCTTCGCCGATGTGACACTGCTGGTGCCGACGCGCCGGGCGGCGCGGGCGCTGCGCGACGAAATCCTGGCGGAACTTGGCGGGCGGGCGGCGATCCTGCCGCGCATTCAGCCGATCGGCGATGTCGACGAGGACGAACTGGCGGTGGGCGACATGGTCGCCGGGCTTGCTGCCAGCGACATCGACGTGCCGCCGGCGATCGCCGGGATGGAACGGCAGCTGATCCTGACGCAGCTGGTTGCCGGCTGGCGGAAGCTGCTGATCGAGGCGGTGGTCCATCCCGCCAGCGGCGAGCCGATCGCGGTGCCGGCCTCGCCGGCGGACGCGGTTCACCTCGCCGCCGAGCTGATCGGGCTGATGGACCAGGCGGCGACGGAGGAGATCGACTGGAGCCGGCTCGCCGGGCTTGTGGCGGATCAATTCGCCGGCTACTGGCAGCTGACGCTGAAATTCCTGTCGATCGTCACCGAGATCTGGCCGGCGATGCTGGCGGAACGCGGCGCGGTCGATCCGACCCACCGGCGCCGGCTGCTGATCGACCGGGAGGTGGAGCGGCTTCGACGGACGCCGCCGCGCGGGCCGATCATCGCCGCCGGCTCGACCGGCTCGATCCCGGCCACGGCGCGGCTGCTTTCGGCGATTGCGCGATTGCCGCAAGGGGCGATCGTGCTGCCGGGGCTCGACCAGATCAGCGACGACGCGGTGTGGACGGCGATCGGCGGCGGCGGCGCGCCGCTCGCCGCCGGCGAAATGCGGTTTTCCGCCGATCAGGCCGGTGTGCCCGGGCATCCGCAGTTCGGTCTGGCCAATCTGCTGCGGGTGATCGGCGTCGACCGGCGCGATGTGGTGGCGCTCGGCGCGCCGACGCCGGCGCTGGCGAAGCGCGAGGCGATCGTGCACGCGGCACTGCGGCCGTCGGATACGACCGATGCGTGGCGGGATTTCCACGACCGGGAGATCGCCGGCGACCGCGACGCGGTGGCGGCGGCGTTCGCCGGCATGGGGCTGATCACGGCGCGCACCGATCAGGAGGAAGGGCTGGCGATCGCGCTGGCGCTGCGCGAGGCGATCGAGACCCCCGGCCGGACGGCGGCACTGGTGACGCCGGACCGGACGCTGGCGCGGCGGGTGGCGGCGGAACTGACGCGCTGGGGGCTGGCGGTCGACGATTCGGCCGGCGTGCCGCTCGGGTCGACACCGGCCGGCAGCCTTGCCCGGCTGGTGGCAGATGTGGCGCTGGCAGGCGCCGATCCGGTTGCCGTGCTGGCGCTGATCAAGCACCCGCTGACGACGCTCGGCAAATCGCGGGCGGCGACGCTGCGGGCGGCGCAGACGCTGGAAATCGCGGCCTTGCGCGGCCCGCGGCCACGGCCGGGGCTTGCCGGCATCGGCGCGGCGCTGGCGGCGCGCAAGGCCGAGCTGGCGACGCCGAATGCCCGGCCGCCGCTGGCGCGGGCGCGGATTTCGCCCTGGGCGTGGACCGATGCGGAGGATCTGGCGGCGCGGCTGACGCGAGCCATCGGCGGGCTGGAAGCCTATGCCGACGCCGAGGCGGTGCCGGTCAAGGACCTGATCGGTGCGCATGTGGCGGCGATCCGGGCGATGGCGACGGATACGGCCGGGCGCGACGATGCGCTCTATGCCGGCGAAACCGGCGAGGCGCTGGCGACGTTCCTCGCCGATCTGATCGAGGCGGTGAAACGGGAAGCCGGCGACTATGCCATCGCCGGGCGCGATTATCCGGGCTTTCTCGCGGCGTTCATGAGCGGGCGCGCCGTGCGGCGGCGGCAGGGACAGGATCCGCGCATCGCCATCTGGGGTCCGCTGGAGGCACGATTGCAGCGGGTCGGGCGGCTGGTGCTCGGCGGGCTGAACGAGGGAACCTGGCCGATGACGACGCGGTCGGACCCGTGGCTATCGCGGCCGATGCGGGCCGGGCTGGCGCTGGAGCCGCCGGAGCGGCGCATCGGCCTTGCCGCCCACGACTTCGCCCAGGGGCTCGGCGCCGAGGAGGTGATCCTGTCGCGGGCGGAGCGCAGCGGCGGCACGCCGACGGTGGCGTCGCGCTGGCTGCAGCGGCTCGGCGCCTTGCTGGGGCCGGACGAGATGAAGGCGATCGCCGGGCGGGGCGCGCGATTTGCCCGGCTGGCGCGGCGGGTCGACCGTCGCGTCGACGCGGCGGCGCGGCCGGTCGACCGGCCGGCGCCATGCCCGGCGGTGGAGACGCGGCCGGTGAAGCTGTCGGTGACCGAGATCGAGACGCTGATCCGCGATCCCTATGCCATTTACGCCAAGCATATCCTGCGGCTGGAAGCGATCGAGCCGGTCGCCAGTCCGCCGGGCCATGCCGACCGGGGCAGTCTCATTCACGACATTCTTGCCGAATTCGTCGCCGGCTGGAACGGGCCGTGGGACCTGCGGGCGCTGCCGGCGCTGGAGGCGATCGGGCAGGCGCATTTCGCCCGGCTGGCTGACTTCCCCGAGGTGGCGGCGCTGTGGTGGCCGCGATTCGGGCGGATCGCGCGGTTCTTCCTCGCGACCGAGACGAGCCGCGACGATATCCTGACGCGCCGGGTGGAAATCGGCGGGCGGTTCGATCTGCCGGGCGTGGCGCGGCCGTTCCGGCTGACGGGACGGGCGGACCGGATCGACATCCGGGCGGGAGGCATGATCGACATCATCGACTACAAGACCGGCTCGCCGCCATCGGCGGCGCAGGTCTATGTCGGACTCAGTCCGCAGCTGGCGCTGGAGGCGGTAATGGCGCGGCACGGCGCCTTTGACGGCATCGACGCCACGGCGCCGCTGGGGCGACTGGAATACTGGCACCTTTCGGGATCAACCGAGGGCGGGCGGATCGAGGCGCGGGCGCCGCTGAAACCACCACGCGGAGGCCAGGGAGAGGAAAAGTCGGCCGATGATCTCGCCGGCGAGGCCGAGGCGAAGCTGGCCGAGCTCGTCAACGCCTATGCCGATCCGGCGACCCGCTATCCGTCGCGGCCGCGCATCCAGTTCGCGCGGGATCGCGATGGTCCCTACGACCATCTGGCGCGGGTGGCGGAATGGGCCGGCGCGCCGGATGACGGGAACGATCCAGGAGAGGCCGAATGACCGAGATCGCGCTGCCGCTTTCCGAGACCAGCCGGCGCCAGCGGCTGGCCGGCGATCCGGGCAATTCGGCCTGGGTTTCGGCCAATGCCGGCTCGGGCAAGACCTATGTGCTGTCGCGGCGGGTGATCCGGCTCATGCTGTCGGGCTGCGATCCGGCGAAGATCCTGTGCCTGACCTTCACCAAGGCGGCGGCGGCGGAGATGTCGAACCGGGTGTTCGGCGAACTGGCGCGATGGACGACGCTGTCGGACGCGGAACTGGGCAAGGCGATCGCCGAGATGGACGGCGTGGCGTCGTCGCAGGCGCGGCTGGCGACGGCGCGACGGCTGTTCACCCGGGCGCTGGAAACGCCGGGCGGGTTGAAGATCCAGACGATCCACGGCTTCTGCGAGGCGATCCTGCACCAGTTCCCGCTGGAGGCGAATGTCGCCGGGCATTTCGAGGTGCTGGAAGGGCTGCCGAAGGAACGGCTGTTGCAGGCGGCGCAGGACGAGGTGCTGCTGATCGCCTCGGCGGCGCCGGGCTCGCCCTTGGGACGGGCGCTGACGCTGCTGCTCGACCGGATGAGCGATCAGGCGTTCAGCAAGGCGCTGAAGGAGCTGATCCAGAAGCGCGACGGGTTTCAGGCGTGGAAGGATCGGGCGATCAAGTCCGGCGATGATGTCGCCGCCGGCCTGCGGGCGGCACTGGCACGATCGCTTGGGGTCGCCGCCGATGTCGACGCCGACACGATGATCGCCACCGCGCTGGACGCTAGCTGGTTCACGCCGGAGCGGCGGCGGGTGTTGCTCACGGCGCTTCGGGCATCGTCCGCCACGACCGATCAGAAGACATTCGAACGACTGGCGGCGGCCTTCGCGGCGACGGAGCCGCAGGCCCGGTTCGGCAGCTGGCAGGAAGCGCTCTTCACCCAGAAGGGCGAGCCGCGGACGATGCGGTCGTTCGCGACCGCCGCAGTGGCAAAGCCGCTCGGCTGGCTCGAAGACGTGCTGGCGCAGGAACAGGCGCGGATGACGGCGCTGAACGAAACGATCGCGGCTGCGGACACACTCGATCTCAGCGGGGCGCTGTTTGTCATTGGCGAGGCGATCCTGACGCGGTTCCAGGCGGCGAAGGCGGCGCGGGGCGCGCTCGACTACGAAGACCTGATCGTGCGCACTGCCAATCTGCTGGCCAATGCCGAGGCGGCGGCGTGGGTGCAGTTCAAGCTGGATCGCGGCATCGACCATATCCTGGTCGACGAGGCGCAGGACACCAGCCCGCGCCAGTGGCAGGTGGTGCGAGCGCTGGCGGACGAGTTCTTCGCCGGCGACGGCGCCCGCGCCGGGGTGCTGCGGACGGTGTTCGCGGTCGGCGACGAGAAGCAGTCGATCTATTCGTTCCAGGGGGCCGAGCCCCGGCAATTCGGGCTGCAACGCCAGGCGCTGGAGACCAAGGCGCGCGGCGCCGGGCGGGCGTTCGAAAGCGTGCGGCTCGGCGTGTCGTTCCGCTCGACGCCGGATGTGCTGGCGGCGGTCGACCGGGTGTTCTCCGATCTCGACGTGCGAGCCGGCGTCGTCGCCAATCCCGGCGACTACGAGGACCACACCGCCAACCGCTTCACCGCGCCGGGTTTCGTCGAAATCTGGCCGGCGGAAACGAAGAATACCGACAAGGAACCGGAAGACTGGCTGATCCCGCTCGACAGCCCGCTGCGCGAACCGGCCGAAACCCGGGTCGCGGGCTGCATTGCCAAGACCATCGCGCATTTCCTGCGAGCGGGGGAGCGGCTCGACGGCACCGGCGCGCCGATCCGGGCCGGCGACTGCCTGATCCTGGTGCGCAAGCGCGGGCCGTTCGTCACGGCGGTGACGCGGGCGCTGAAGGAATACGGCGTTCCGGTCGCCGGCGCCGACCGGCTGGCGGTGACCGGGCATATCGCGGTGCTGGACCTGATGGCGCTGGGGCGGGTGCTGCTGCTGCCGGATGATGACCTGTCGCTGGCGGCGGTGCTGAAATCGCCGCTCTACGGCTGGGACGACGAGCGGCTGATGGCGCTCGCCCACGGTCGGGCCGGACAGTCGCGACCGGGGCGCCTGTGGGACATGCTGGAGGCCGAGGGCGCGGTTGAGGCCAATGCCCGGCATGCCTTCGACAGCCTGAAGCGGCTCAAGGCGCTGGCGGAGACGGTGGCGCCGTTCGAGCTCTATGCCCGGGTGCTGGGGCCGGAGGGCGGTCGGCGGCGGTTTGTCGAACGGCTGGGAGTGGAGGCCGAGGATCTCATCGACGAGTTCCTGGCGCTGGCGCTGACATTCGAGCGGTCCGGGCCACCGACGCTGGAGGCGTTCCTGGCGGGGTTGCAAGGTGAGGCACCCGACGTCAAGCGCGAGACGGAGGCGGCGCGCGACGAGGTGCGGGTGATGACCGTGCACGGTGCCAAGGGGCTGGAGGCCCCGGTCGTGTTCCTGGTCGACAGCGGCGCGGCGCCGACGCATTCGTCGCATCTGCCGGTGCTGATCCCGCTTGCCGCGCCGGACGATCCGGAGGCGGCGCCGGCGCTGGCGTTGCGCACCGGCGGTCGCGGCAAGCCGGGGGCGGTCGCGGCGGCGATCGACGATTGGCAGCAGGCGCAGGACGAGGAATCGCGGCGGCTCCTTTATGTGGCGATGACGCGGGCGGCGGACCGGCTCTATGTCTGCGGTTTTGCCGGCGGCAACGGCGCGCATGAGCGCTCATGGCACGCCATTATCGCCCGGGCGCTCGAGGCCGATGCCGAGCGGCTCGAGCCGGTCGTGATCGACGACGGCGCGGCGATCGGCCAGCGCTGGCGGGCCAAACACCAGCCGGCCTTGCCGGCAAAGGCGGTCGACGTGGCGGCGGAGACGGCGGTCGCGATGCCGGACTGGCTCGATGTCGATGCCGAAAAGCCGGTGATGCCGCTAATCCTGCAACCTTCCAGCGCGGTCGATCTGCTGGAGGCGGAAGCAGCGCGGGCGCGGGCGGCGGCGCGCAACGCGCTGGATGAGCAGCTGGCCGATGACGCGGCGGCGCTGGTCCTCGGCCGCGCGGTCCACAAGCTCCTGGAACTGCTGCCGGACGTGGCAAGCGACCAGCGGGCGCCGGTCGCCGGCAAGCTGGCGGAGCGATTGCTGCCGGGGGCGGATGCGGCGGAGCGGGCAAGGCTGATCGGCCCGGTGTTGGCGCTGCTGGAGGACCCGAGGTTCGCGCCGGTCTTCGCCGAGGGCAGCCGGGCGGAAGTGGCGGTTTCGGGCACGATCACCGACCGGCTGGGACGGCGGCATCAGGTGTCGGGCCGGATCGACCGGCTGGCGGTGACGGCCGACGCGGTGCTGATCGTCGATTTCAAGACCAACCGGGTGGCGGCGGCCTCGGCGGGCGACGTCTCGGACGACTATGTGGCGCAGCTGGCGATCTATGCCCACCTGATGGCGGCGATCTATCCGGGCCGCGCGGTCAAGGCGGCGCTGGTCTATTCCGCCGGGCCGGTCCTGGTCGAGATCGACGCGGCGCGGCTGGAGACGGCGCGGGCGCGGATGCTGGGATAGGGCGGTTACGTGGATCGTCCTACTGGCGCACGCCGCCGTCGACGGCTTCCATGTGCAGGGCGGCGCGTAGCAGGGCGATGGTGTAGGGCTGGCGCGGGCGTTCGAACACCTCCTCGGCCGGGCCCTGCTCGACCACCTTGCCGTTCTTCATGACGATGACGTCGTTGGCAAGGGCGCGGACGACGCGCAGGTCGTGGGAGATGAACAGATAGGCGATGCCGTGGCGGGTCTGGATGTCGCGCAGCAGATCGACGACCTGGGCCTGCACCGACATGTCGAGCGCCGAGGTCGGCTCGTCGAGCATGATGAATTTCGGCTCAAGCACCACGGCGCGGGCGATGGAAATGCGCTGGCGCTGGCCGCCGGAGAATTCGTGCGGGTAGCGGTGACGGGTCTCGGGATCGAGGCCGACCTCGCCGAGCACCCGGCAGACGCGGTCGTCGCGCTCCTCGGGGCTCAGGTCCGGCATGTGGACCTCGAGGCCCTCGCCGATGATGTCGGCGACGGACAGGCGCGGTGACAGCGAGCCAAACGGGTCCTGAAACACAATCTGCATGTCGCGGCGCAGGGCGCGGACATCCTTTTGCCGAAGACCCTGGATGTCGCGGCCAAGCACGACGATGCGGCCTTCCGACGAGATCAGCCGCAACAGCGCCAGCCCGAGCGTGGTCTTGCCGGAGCCGGATTCACCGACGACGCCGAGGGTCTGGCCCTCGCGTACCTGCATCGACACGCCGTCGACGGCCTTGATATGGCCGACGGTCTTGCGCATTAGGCCGCGCTTGATCGGGAACCAGACCTTGAGGTCGTCGACCGAGGCGACGACCGGGCGGGAGGCGTCGGCGACGGGCGGCAGGCCCTTGGGCTCGGCCTCGAGCAGCTGGCGGGTGTAGGGGTGCTTGGGATCGCGAAACACGGTTTCGGTCGGGCCGTGCTCGACGATCTTGCCCCTGGTCATGACGCAGACGCGGTCGGCGATCTTGCGGACGATGCCGAGGTCGTGGGTGATGAACAGCATCGACATGCCGTCGGTGCGCTTCAGGCCGGCCATCAGGTCGAGGATCTGGGCCTGGACGGTGACGTCGAGGGCGGTCGTCGGCTCGTCGGCGATCAGCAGTTCCGGCTCGTTGGCGAGTGCCATGGCGATCATGACGCGCTGGCGCTGGCCGCCGGACAGCTGATGGGGATAGGCATCGAGCCGCGAGGCGGGATCGTTGATGCCGACCTTGGTGAGGAGTTCGAGCACACGGGCGCGGGCGGCGGCACGGCCCATGCCCCGGTGCAGTTCGAGGATCTCGGAGATCTGGCGCTCGACCGAATGCAGCGGGTTGAGCGAGGTCATCGGCTCCTGGAACACCATGGTGATGTCGTTGCCGCGCACCTTGCGCAACTCGGCTTCCGGCGCGGCGAGCAGGTTCTGGCCCTTGAACCAGATCTCGCCCGAGGGGTGGCTGGCGGGGGGATAGGGCAGCAGTTTGGCGATCGACAGGGCGGTGACCGACTTGCCGGAGCCGGATTCGCCGACCAGCGCCACGGTCTCGCCGCGGGCGATATCGAAGGAGATGCGATCGACCGCGAGGGTTTCCCGGCCGGCCTGACGGAAGGCCACCGAGAGATCGCGGACGGAGAGGAGCGGTTCGGTCATGCGGGGCGACTCCTCAGGCGAAGGTCTTGCGCGGGTCGAAGGCATCGCGAACCGCCTCGCCGATGAAGATCAGCAAGCTCAGCATGATCGAAATGACGAAGAAGCTGGAGAGACCGAGCCACGGCGCCTTGATGTTGTTCTTGCCCTGCGACACCAGCTCGCCGAGCGACGGCGAACCGGGCGGCAGGCCGAAGCCGAGGAAGTCGAGCGAGGTCAGCGTGGTGATGGAGCCGTTGAGGATGAACGGCATGAAGGTCAGCGTCGCCACCATGGCGTTGGGCAGCAGGTGGCGAACCATGATGGTGGTGTCGCCGACGCCGAGGGCGCGGGCGGCGCGGACATATTCGAAATTGCGGGCGCGCAGGAACTCGGCGCGGACGACGCCGACAAGCGAGGTCCACGAGAAGGCAAGCAGCACCAGAAGCAGGATCCAGAAGCCGGGGACCAGCACCGAGGAGATGATCATCAGCAGGTAAAGCTGCGGCACCGAGGTCCAGATCTCGATGAAGCGCTGGAACAGCAGGTCGGTCAGGCCGCCGAAATAGCCCTGCACCGCGCCGGCGGCGACGCCGATGATCGAGGAGAGGATCGCGAGCGTCAGGCCGAACAGCACCGAGATGCGGAAGCCATAGATCAGGCGGGCGACGACGTCGCGGGCCTGGTCGTCGGTGCCGAGCCAGTTCCAGTTGCCGAGAACGCAATCGGGGTCGGCCGGGCCCTGGGTGTAGCGGGCGCAGCGCTCCTCGAGGCTGTAGCTCCACGACGGCTTGGCCGGCGCGCCCTTGGGGTTCTCGGCGGAGCCGATGGGGATGGCGTTGTTGACGGTGTTATAGGAATAGCGGATCGGCGGCCACAGCATCCAGCCATGGGCGTTGACCTCATCGCGGATGACGGGATCGCGGAAGCTGGTGACCGGCAGGAAGCCGCCGAATTTCTCTTCCGGATAGTCGTTGAACACCGGAAACAGGATCTCGCCCTTGTAGGAGACGACGATCGGCCGCTCGTTGGCGATGAACTCGGCGAACAGCGAGACGAAGAACAGGACGAGGAAGATCCACAGCGAATAGTAGCCGCGCCGGTGCGCCTTGAAGTTCTGCCAGCGACGCTGGTTGAGCGGCGACAGGAGCGGCCGATTCGGCCGTGGCGTTGCGGCGGGGATGGCGGCGGGGGCGAGCGTCGTCGTCATCGGCTCAGACCTCCCGGCTTTCGAAGTCGATGCGGGGATCGATCAGCATGTAGAGCACGTCCGAAACCAGGCCGACGATCATGCCCATCAGGCCGAAGACATAGAGCGTGCCGAAGACTACCGGGTAATCGCGGTTGAGCACGCTCTCGAAGCCGAGCAGGCCGAGACCGTCGAGGGAGAAGGTGTTTTCGATCAGCAGCGAGCCGGAAAAGAACGCGCCGATGAAGGCGCCGGGAAAGCCGGCGATGACCAGCAGCATGGCATTGCGGAAGACATGACCGTAGAGGACACGGCGCTCGCTCAGACCCTTCATCCGGGCGGTGACGACATATTGCTTGCGGATCTCGTCGAGGAACGAGTTCTTGGTCAGCAGCGTCAGCGTGGCGAAGGCCGAGAGCGACATGGCGATGAGCGGCAGGAACATGTGCTTGGCGTAGTCGATCACCTTGCCCATCAGGCTGAGACTGGCCCAATCGTCGGAATAGAGGCCGCGATTGGGGAAGATGTTCCAGAAGGAGCCGCCGGCGAACAGGGTGATGAGCAGGATGGCGAAGAGGAAACCGGGGATGGCGTAGCCGACGATCACCACCGCCGAGGTCCAGGAATCGAAGCGTGAGCCATCGGCGACGGCCTTGCGGATGCCGAGCGGGATCGAGATCAGATAGGACAGCAGCGTCACCCACAGGCCGAGGGAGATGGAGACCGGCATCTTCTCGACGATCAGCTGGGTCACCGGCACGTCGCGGAAATAGGACTGGCCGAGATCGAAGCGCAGATAGTTGCCGACCATCAGGATGAAGCGTTCGTGGGCGGGCTTGTCGAAGCCGAACTGCTTTTCAAGCTGCTTGATGAATTCCGGATCGAGACCCTGGGCGCCGCGATATTTCGAGGCAAGCCCGCTGTCGCCGCCCTGGGGGGCCTGCGCCTGCTGCTGGATGTCGGAGCCGCCGCCGGAGATGCGGTTGGTGGCGGAGGTATCCTGACCGGTGACCTGGGCGATGATGCGCTCGACCGGTCCGCCGGGGGCGAACTGGATGACGACGAAGCTGACGAGCAGCATTCCGAGCACGGTCGGAACGATCAGGAGCAGGCGTCGGAGGATATAGGCGCCCATTTCCGGTCCTTCGGGTAGGGAATCAGATGAAGCGATTCGGCCTTCGCCGGCGGACTCTGCCAGTTTTGGCGACGCAGGTCGAACGGTTCGGGTCCTGGCCGGCCGGAAGCCGACTTGGCCATCAGCCGCGCAGGCCCTTGCCGAGGCGGGCGGCCTTGGCGGGGTCGAGCCACCAGGTTTCGATGCCGCGGGCGTAGCGGGCCTTGGCGGCCGGGTGGGCATAGACGTCCCAATAGGCGAACCAGTTGGCGGGCGTGTGCCAGTGGGGCACCCAGTAGCGGCCGGCACGCAGGACCCGGTCGAGGGCACGGCAGACGGTGGTCAGTTCGGCACGGGTGGCGGCCCGCAGCATCCGGTCGACGAGGGCGTCGACCACGGGATCGCTGATGCCGGAGAGATTGCGGCTGCCGGGGGTGCGGGCGGCGGCGCTGTTCCAGTAGAGCTTGGCGGCCTCGCCCGGGGTGGCGCCAAGGGCGAAACGGTTGGAGGTCAGGTCGAAGTCGAAATCCTCGACCCGGGCGCGGTACTGGGCGGCATCGACATGGCGCATGGTGGCGCTGACGCCGAGACGGGCGAGGTTCTGGATGAAGCCGCTGGTATGCGGCTCCAGCGTCGGACCGTCGTCGAGGAATTCGATGGTGAAGGGTTCGCCGGTCGGCAATACCAGCTTGCCGTCCTTGCGCGTCAGTCCGGCTTCGCGGAACAGCCGGTCGGCCTCGCGCAACAGCCTGCGATCGGAGCCGGAGCCGTCGGAGACCGGCGGCGACCAGGGCTTGCCGAACACGTCCGGATCGAGCCGACCCCGGTGCGGTTCGAGCAGCGCCAGTTCCTCGGGGCTCGGCAGGCCCTCGGCCATCATGTCGGAATTCTGAAAGAACGAATGGGTTCGCTGGCGCAGGCCATACATGACGGTGGCGTTGACCGCCTCGAAATCGAAGGCATAGGACAGCGCCTCGCGAATGCGGCGATCGGCGAATTTCGGCCGGCGCAGGTTGATGAACCAGCCCTGGGCGCCGGAGGGGGTGTGATCCTCGATGACCTCGCGGCGGACCCGACCATCGGCAAGGGCGGGGAAATTATACTGCGTCGACCAGATGCGGCTCGAAAACTCCTCGCGGAACAGATAGTTGCCGGCGGTGAAGGCCTCGAACGAGACGTTGTGGTCGCGGTAGAAATCGATGCGCAGCACATCGAAATTGTGGTGGCCGACCGACACAGGCAGGTCCTTGCCCCACCAGTTGGCGACGCGGATCAATTCGATGAAGCGGCCCTGTTCAAAGCTGCCGATGCGATAGGGGCCGGAGCCGAGCGGCGGTTCCAGCGTGCTGGCGGCGAAATCGCGGCCGGCATACCAGGCCTTGGAGAAGATCGGCAGGCCGGCGACGGCGAGGTGGATGTCGCGGGAGCGCTCGGGGGCAAAACGCACGACGACGACATCGGTTCCGTCGGCCTCGGCGGCGACCATGTCGGCAATGGTGGCGGCGATGGTCGGGTGGCCCTTCTGCTTCAGCGTCATGAAGCTCCAGGCGACATCCTCGGCGGTGATGGGCGAGCCGTCGTGAAAGACAATGCCGGGGCGCAGGCGAAAGCGATAGGTCAGGCGATCGGGCGAGACCTCGACCGTTTCGGCGGCGAGGCCATAGACGGCATCGGGTTCGTCCTCGGCGCGTACCATCAGGGTGGCGAAGGTCCGCTCGACGCCGGCCGCGCCGTCGCCCTTGAGGATCCAGACATTGAGGGAATTGAAGGTCGTCGGGTTCTGGTTGGTCATCCACGACGAAACGGTGCGCGACAGCACGCCGCCCTTGGGGGCATCCGGGTTGACATAGTCGAAGCGGGTGAAGCCGGCTGGGTATTTGAGGTCGCCGAAGGCCGACAGGCCGTGGCTCGCCGCCGCCTGGGCGTTGGCGCTCGTTGTCGGCAGCAGGGCGACGGCAAGCGCGGCGGTGGAGCCGGCGAGGAACTGGCGGCGATCGAGTTGCGGCATCGGAACCTCCACGGGCGGCGGGCGGGAGCCAGGCTTCAGCGATTGCCGGTCCGGGCCGCCTTTTCCGCGTCCCACCACCAGATGGTGGGGAAACTGGCGGCGCCGTATTCGGGCATCTTTTCGGGATGGGCGAAGCGGTCCCAGCGGGCGGTGCGCTGATAGCCGAAGGTCCATTGCGGGATGACGAAGTGGTTCCACAGGAGCACCCGGTCAAGCGCCTTGGTGGCGGCGACCAGCTCGGCCCGATCCTTGGCGAAGATGATGCGGTCGATCAGCTTGTCGACAGCGGCGTTCTTGATGCCGGCATTGTTGCCCGAACCGGGCTGATCGGCGGCGGCGGAGCCGAAAAAGTTGCGCTGTTCGTTGCCGGGTGACAGCGATTGCGCGATGGTCGAGGCCTCCAGCATCTCGAAATCGCGATTGCGGACGCGGTTGATGAACTGCGACTGGTCGATGGAGCGCACCACCATGTCGACACCGATGCGCTTCAGGCTCTCGCGATAGGGTACGATGATGCGCTCGAAGGCCGGGCTGGTGGTCAGGATCTCGATGCTGAGCTGGGCATTGGTCCTGGGATCGATCATCTGGGTGCCGCGCAGCTCGTAGCCGGCTTCCTTCAGCAGGCGCACGGCCTCGATCAGGTTGGCGCGAACGGCCTGGGGCGAGCCGCCGACCGGGTTCTTGAATTCCCGGGTGAACACCTCCGGCGGCACGAGATCGCGGACGGTTTCGAGGATCGCCAGTTCCTGGCCGGCGGGCAGGCCGGTGGCGGCGAGTTCGGTCGGGGCGAAGTAGCTGTTGTTGCGCTCGTATTCGCCGAAGAAGAAGTTCTTGTTCATCTCCTCGAAATCGAAGGCATAGTTCAGGGCCTGACGGACGCGCGGGTCCTGGAACTTGGGCAAGCGCAGGTTGAGGATGAAGGCCTGCATGCCGCCGGAGGAACGGCGGGCGAATTTCTCCAGCACCACCTTGCCGTCGCGGCGGGCGGGGAAATCGTAGGCGGTGTTCCAGTTGCGCGATGAGCTTTCGGTGCGCCAGTCGACCTGATCGCCCTTGAAGGCCTCAAGCTCGACGATGTCGTTGCGGTAATATTCGAAGCGCAGCTCATCGAAATTGTTCTGGCCGATCGCCACCGGCAGGTCCTTGCCCCAATAGTCGGGCACGCGCTCGAACACCAGCGAGCGGCCGGCGGTGAAGCTCTTCAGCTTGTAGGGGCCGCTGCCGAGCGGCGGCTCGAGCGTGCCGTGGGCAATGTCGCGCGGCTTGCCGTCCTTGCCGATCCCCTCCCACCAGTGGCGGGGGTAGACGGTGAGCTGGCCCATGATCTTGGGCAGTTCGCGGTTGCCGGTCTCGTCGAACTGGAAGCGGACCACATCGGCGGCGACCTTGGTGGCCGACTTGACGTTGGCGTAGTAGCGCTTCTGCATCGGGTTGAGGGCGACGGACTTCTCGAACGACCAGATGACGTCGTCGACGGTGATCGGGGCGCCGTCATGCCAGCGCGCCTGCGGGCGCAGCCGGTATTCGACCCAACCGAAATCGTCGGGATAGCGGAAGGCCTCGGCGATCAGGCCATATTCGCTGCTGATCTCGTCGGCGGCGGGCGACATCAGGTTGTCGTAGATGAGGTTGAGGCCGGCGGCGGGATTGCCCTGGGGGATGAGGTCGTTGAAGGTGTCGAACGTGCCCTCGGCGCTGTAGCGGACGACGCCGCCCTTGGGGGCGTTCGGGTTGACATAGTCGAAATGCTTGAAGTCCGGCGGGTATTTCACCTCGCCGGTGAGGGAGCCGCCGTGGTGCCATTGCGGCTCGGCGGCGCGGACCGGCGCGGCGGCGAGAAGACCGGTCGTGAGGCAGACGGCGGCGATCAGGGTGCTGAAACGGGCTGGTGCCGGCATCGGGTCTGGGTCCTCGGCGTTATGGCGGAAGGTGCGGCGAGCCGCTCGCGATTGTCGACCAAGCTAGAGCAATTCCCATCGGCACGGCAACGCCGCATCGGGGAAAAGCCCATGCGATCGCAAAGCTAGGGCAGGCGAATGCGGCGACAACGCGGGCGGGGGCTTATCGCCCGGCCGGTCTCGCGGGAAAGTGAAGGCCGGCCATGCGCGGGGGCGATCTCAGTCGGCGGGCGACGGGTCGGGCTTGGCGGCGTATTTGGTCCAGATCGCGGCATCGCCGATCTTGGCGACGAAGGCATCGTGGGCGGCGCGATCGGCGGCAAAATCCGGGCGAACGAGGGGGGCCGGACGGGTGCGGGCGGGCTTTCTGGCGCGACGGGTGGAGCCGGACTGGGCGCGGGCGTCCTTCTGGCTGGTGGCGCCGCCGCCGGCGAGGAGATCGGCCTGCTTGCCGCCGAGCAATTCGACATAGACCTCGGCGAGCAATTCGCTGTCGAGAAGGGCGCCGTGATACTTGCGCTTGGAATTGTCGATGCCATAGCGCGAGCAGAGGGCGTCAAGGCTGTTGGGGCCGGCGGGATGCTTGCGGCGGGCCAGCATCAGAGTGTCGACGACGCGGTCGTCGGTCAGCTTCGGCCGGCCGAGGCGGTGAAGCTCGGCATTGAGAAAGCCGATGTCGAAGCTGGCATTGTGGATGACGAGGGTGGAATCGCCGATGAAGGCGAGGAAGTCCTCGGCGATTTCGCGGAATTTCGGCTTGTCGGCGAGAACGGCGTCGGTCAGGCCGTGGACATCGGAGGCGCCCTTCGGCACCGAGCGCTCGGGATTGATCTGGACATGGAAGGTCTTGCCGGTCGGATAGAGGTTGATCATCTCGACGCAGCCGATTTCGACAATGCGGTCGCCGTTATTGGCATCAAGGCCGGTGGTTTCGGTGTCGAGAATGATGTCGCGGCGCATGACTGGTCCCCCGCAAGGGAGCGAATCACGTTTGACTCGGGAAGTGAATCCGGCGGACGGGATATCCCCGCAAACTTGGCGTCGTCGGGCGGATCAGCGCAGCATGCCGGCGCAGGCGCGCAGGATGGCATCGACCTGGCGGCCGGCGCTGTCGAAGCCGTGGCCAGAATCGACGAGGAAGTGGGCGCGCCGGCGCTTGTCTGCGTCGGGCATCTGCTTGGCCTTGATGTTCTCGAACTTCTCGACGGTCATGCCGGGACGCGACAGCACGCGGGCGCGCTGGGTGACGGCATCGCAGGTGACGACGACGGTGGCGTCGACGCGCAAGTCACCGCCGGTTTCAAACAGCAGCGGCACATCGATGACGGCGAGGCGGTGGGCGGAGGCAGCGATTCGGGCGCGAAACGATAGTTCGGCCTGGCGCACCAGCGGGTGAATGACCGCCTCGAGCCGCTGCAGCGCTAGCGCGTCGCCAAGCACGGCGGCGCCGAGGCGGGTGCGATCGACGATGCCGTCGATAACGGTGCCGGGGAACTCGGCTGCGATCAACGGCACGGCCGGACCGCGATAGAGGGCGTGCACCGTGGCATCGGCATCGTGGACGGGGACGCCGCGGGCGGCAAACAGGGCCGAGGTGGTGGATTTGCCGGTGCCGATGGAACCGGTGAGACCGAGCAGGATCATTCGACCACTCCGAGATCGGCGAGGATCAATTGGCGCAGTTCGGCGGTGACGCTGGGGCGGACGCCGAACCAGTGTTCGAAGCCGGGGGCGGCCTGATGCAGCAACATGCCGAGGCCGTCGACGATGCGGTTGCCTCGAGCGCGGGCGGCGGCGAGGAGCGGCGTGATCAGCGGCACATAGACGATGTCGGTGACGAGAGCGTCGATCGGCAAGCCGGTCAGATCGATTTCGCCATCGTCCTTACCGGCCATGCCGAGCGAGGTGGTGTTGACGAGAAGGCGGGCGGCGGGAAGCAGGGCGCCGAGATCGGCCCAGGCGTGGGCGGTCGAATCGGCGCCGAAACGGCTGGCGAGATCCTCGGCGCGGGCGAGGGTGCGGTTGACGATGGCGACCTTGAAGCCGCGATCGATCAACGCCCAGATGACGGCGCGGGCAGCACCGCCGGCCCCAAGCACGACGGCGCGGCCGGAAGCGTGGGACCAGCCGGGGGCACGCTGGTCGAGATTGGCGAGGAAACCCGGCGCATCAGTGTTGCCGCCGCAAAGGGTGTCGCCGTCAAACCACAAGGTGTTGACGGCACCGACGGCCTTGGCGACCGGATCGAGCCGGCGAGCGGCGGCAAAGGCGGCTTCCTTGTGGGGAACCGTGACGTTGCAGCCAACGAGATCCTGCTGACGAAGCGTCGAAAGGAATGGGACGATATCGGCGGGGGCGACCGGAATCCGCTCGTAACTGCCGGCGAGGTCATGCTGACGCAGCCAGTAGCGATGGATCAACGGCGAGCGGCTCTGGCTGATCGGCCAGCCGATGACGCCGGCGTGGGGAATGCGGGTGGTCATGCGGGAACGACTCCGAGGTCGCGCAATTTGCCGAGCAGCGGCAACATCGGCAGGCCGAGGATGGTGAAATAGTCGCCTTCGACCCGTTCGAAAAGCTGCAAGCCGGGGCCTTCGAGCTGATAGCCGCCGACGCTGGTGCCGACCCGGTCGCCGGCGACGGCGAGGTAGCGATCGAGGAAGGCATCAGAGAAGTCGCGCATGGTCAGATGGGCGGTGGAAACATGGCGCCAGACGATGTCGGCGCCGCGCGCAAGCGCGATGGCGGAGTGCAGGGCGTGACGGCGGCCGCGCAGCTGCGACAATTGCGCACGGGCCCCGCTCAGGCCTTCGGGCTTGTGGAAGCGATGGTGATCGAGGCCCAGGGTCTGGTCGGCGCCGACGGTCAGGGCATCGGGATGACGACGGGCGGTTTCGAGCGCCTTGGCTTCAGCCAGCGCAAGCGCGATTTCATCGGCATCGGCGCCACGGGCTTCCAGCGGCGCTTCAAGGCCGCGCTCGTCGACATTGGCGGGATCGATGATGAAGTCGAGACCGGCATTGCGCATCAGGCCGACACGGGTGGCGCTCTTGGAGGCGAGGACCAGCGGCGGGCGGTGGCCTGCCATCAGGATCAGGTCTGACATCGATACTCCGGCGGTTTGACGGTTCCGGTTGCGAACGGACGATAGGGGTTCAGGGCTTGCGCTGCTTCATCAGGGCGATGACGGCGGCGGCGGTTTCCTCGATCGAGCGACGCGAAACGTCGATCAGCGGCCAGCCGTGATCGGAACAGAGGCGGCGGGTATAGGCGATCTCCTGGCCGATCATGTGACGATCGATATAGCTGTCGTCGGTGGAGGCGGCGGCGTTGAGGGAGAGGATGCGGTTCTCGCGGATCTGCGAGATGCGTTCGGCGCTGGCGATCAGACCGACGATCAGCGGCTTCGTCGCCCGGAACAGCCGCTCCGGCAGCGGAATGTTGGGGACGATCGGGATGTTGGAGGTCTTGACGCCCCGATTGGCGAGATAGATCGAGGTCGGCGTCTTCGATGTGCGGGAGATGCCGACGAGGATGACGTCGGCCTCGTCGACATTGTCGGGCAACTGGCCGTCGTCATGGGCCATGGTGAAGTTCAGCGCGTCGATGCGGCGGAAATAGTCGCGATCGAGGCTGTGCTGGGCACCCATCCGATAGGTCTGGGCGACGTTGAGGTAGGACTGGAAGACGTTGAAGACCGGGTCGAGGACCGAGACGCAGGGAAGGCCGATGTCGCGGCAGAAGCGGATCAGGCGATCGGAGAGTTCGCGCGAGACCAGGGTGTAGAGCACGATGCCGGGGGCCGCCTCGATTTCGGCGAGGACCCGGTCGAGCTGGCGGTCGGAGCGAACCAGCGGGTAGACGTGGTCGATCGGGGCGATGTCTTCATACTGGGCCGAGGCGGCGCGCGAAACGGTCAGGAGGGTTTCGCCGGTCGAGTCTGAAACCAGGTGCAAATGGAAGAAGTTGCTCACGGCGGTCCCGTTATTGTCCCCAGGCGCGGGCGTCACTGGGGATAAGGTGACCGGTTTCGGGCCGGCGCCTGACGTTATCCCGCTCGCGGGAAAACGATCAACAGGCAAAGCCGTCGGGAGAAGAAATTGCGGGGTTGGGAACTGCGGGGGGAACGGCGGCGGCGGGAATGGCGACGGCAGCGGGATTCACAGGTGGTTAAAATCAAGCAGGCGGTTTTAACGTTCTGTTAGGATAGGTAAAGAAAGCGTTAAGACGCGAGTTATCGACTCCTGTGGACAGCGTTCGCCGGCGACAGCGCCAAACGGCCTGAGCGGTGAACCTGATTGTGGAGCGAAGCGGATCCCGGTAATCCACGGTGTAAGAGTCAAAACAAGCTCTTCATCAAATGAAAGAAGATTAAGAGATGGACGGTGGAAAAGCCGAGAACGCCGCTGCGGCCGGAAAGGCCGGCGAGCGGCGGATGATGCGGGTGCTGGCGGGCGAGCGGCTGGCCAGCCCGCCGATCTGGATCATGCGACAGGCCGGGCGCTATCTGCCGGAGTACCGGGCGACGCGGTCGCAGGTGAAGACGTTTCTCGATCTTTGCTACACGCCGGATCTGGCGGTGGAAGTGACGTTGCAGCCGATCCG
>JAEULV010000085.1 GCA_016793065.1 Hyphomicrobiaceae bacterium | reverse complement strand
GTGCGCGCCCATCTCGACGACCTGTTGTGGTGCGAGCTGCTGGTCTTCGTCTATCCGACCTGGTGGTATGGCCTGCCGGCGATCCTGAAGGGCTGGCTCGACCGGGTGTTCATCCCGCATGTCACCTTCAAGATGCCGGAGCCCGGCAAGCCGATCCGCTCCAACCTCACCAACGTCAAGGGCATCGCCGCGATCACCACCTGCGGTTCGCCGTGGTGGTGGATCGAGCTGGTCATCGGCAATCCCGGCCGCCGCACCCTGTTGCGCGGGCTCAAGTCACTCGCCAGCTTCTCCTGCCGCACGCTCTGGCTCTGCCACTACCGCATGGACCACTCGACACCGCAGAGCCGCGCCGCTTACCTCGACAAGGTCGGGACCCGCCTCGCCCGCTACCTCGCCCGCTTCGGCTGAGGTGGGCGGCGGATGGGCGGGGCTGTCCTGCCCATTTGCCTCGACGGCCCGAGGCAGTGGTCACCACTGCGAGCGCCGGAGTGATTTGTTAACCATTACTGACGTGGTTAAGATCTAATTTTGGACTTACCTCCATTTTTAATCATTCGTTCAACCCTCACGTATAGTTACCCAATGTATCAGGAAATATTCCTTGGAGTTCAGCCATGCCGTCCACTATTATACAAGCGCCGTTCATTGAACTCGGCGAGATCGCTCCGGGCGCCGACAAGATCGAGCTGCCGAAAATCCTGAAGCTTTCCGACTGGATCTATCAGGATGGCGAATTTTTGAGCGCTACTGCTCCAGAACCTTATACACGCCTGACGGCCATTCCGATCTATGACGGAACTCTCAACTACGATCCCGTAACCGACGTCTATACCGGAACGCTCACCAACCTGACGTTTTACGGTCACGTCGGCGAGGACATCTATACGCTGTTCGAATTCAGCAACCTGAACTTGCCAGCCAACATCTTCATGCACAGTCTGGCCAATCTCAATCCCTGGATGTTCGGATATGACGATACGGTTTGGGGAACCGAGCTGGCCGATATCATTCAGGACTATGCCGGCAACGACACCATCAATGGCTTCGGCGGCGATGATGTCATCCATTCCGGCAGCGGCGACGACACGGTGTCGGGCGGAACGGGCGCCGACAAGCTCTTCGGCGAGACCGGCAACGATCAGCTGTTCGGCGACGAGGGCGACGATCAGATTTCGGGCGGCAGCGGCAATGACAGCCTGATCGGCGGGCTTGGCGACGACCTGCTGCTCGGCGGCGACGGCGCCGACATGCTGGATGGCGGCGTCGGCAGCGATACGGCCAATTATGCCCGCTCGCAGAGAGGCGTCACCATCGACCTCGCCGCCGGCATGGCGATGGGCGGGGAAGCCGATGGCGACATGCTGACGTCAATCGAGAACGTCACCGGCTCGGCTTTCGGCGACGTATTGCTCGGCGACTTCGGCGCCAACCGCCTGAGCGGCGGCAACGGCGACGACATGATCAATGCCAGCGGCGGCGATGACTCGATCGCCGGCGACGGCGGCAACGATACGCTGATCGGCGGCATGGGCGACGATACGCTGAGCGGCGGCGACGGCGCCGACCTCATCGACGGTGGCGCGGGCAGCGACACCGCCAGCTATTCGCGTTCGCAGGGCGCAGTTACCGTCGATCTGGTGCTCGGCATCGGCAGCGGCGGCGAGGCGACGGACGACCTGTTGCAGGACATCGAGAACCTGACCGGCTCGGCCTTCGCCGACAACCTGTCCGGCGACGTCGGCGCCAACCGCCTGAGCGGCGGCGCCGGCAACGACACGCTCGCCGGCGGCGGCGGCAATGACACCATCTCCGGCGGTGCCGGCAACGATCTGGCCGACGGTGGCAGCGGCAATGACAGCCTTTATGGCGACGCCGGCGATGACACGCTCGTTGGCTTCGAGGGCAACGACCTGCTGCTCGGCGGCGACGGGGCCGACATGCTCGATGGCGGCGCCGGCATCGATACCGCCAGCTATTCCCGCTCGCAGTCCGGCGTGACGGTCAATCTCGCCTTCGGCCTCGGCCTTGGCGGGGAAGCAGCCGGCGACACCCTGACGGCGATCGAAAACCTGGTCGGATCGGGCTTCGGCGACCACCTGGCCGGCGACTACGGCAACAACCGCCTGACTGGCGGCAATGGCAATGACAGCCTGTTCGCCAGCGGCGGCGACGACGTGCTCGCCGGCGGCGATGGCGACGACCGGCTCGATGGCGGCATGGGCATCGACACGCTCAACGGCGATGCCGGCGACGACAGCCTCGACGGCGGCGACGGCGACGACAAGATGGCGGGCGGCAGCGGCGACGACGACATGATCGGCGGCTTCGGCAACGACACCCTCACCGGTGGTGAGGGCGCCGACACGCTCGATGGCGGCATCGGCGCGGATACCGCGTCCTATGCCCAGTCGGTCGAGGGCATCCTGATCGATCTCGGCATTGGTTTCGGCATCAATGGCGACGCCAATGGCGACATGCTGATCTCGATCGAGAACATCATCGCCACCGCCGCCAGCGACGTGCTGATGGGCGACATGGCCGTCAACCGCCTGCGCGGCGGCGCCGGCACCGACATGGTCAGTGGCGGGGGCGGCGACGACTTCGTCTATGGCGACGACGGCGACGACCGCGTCGAGGGCGGCGACGGCAACGACTACGCCTATGGCGGCAGCGGTGCCGACCGGGTGTTCGGCGACAACGGCAATGATCGCGTCTATGGCGGCGAAGGCAATGACCATGTCCATGGCGGCGCCGGCAATGACATCGTCACCGGTGACGGCGGCGATGACGTCATCAACGCCGGGTCCGGCAACGATACCGTGGTGATCGATCTCGGCGACGACATCATCACCCTCGGCTTCGGCCGCGACACCATCCGCTTCGCCGCCTCGGGCGGTTCGGACGTGATCACCGACTTCCATGTCGGCGAGGATCGCATCGACATGCGCGGCTCGGGTTACACGCTGACCGACGTCCAGGGCTTCAGCGCCGACACCGATGACGGCGTCTTCATCGGCATCCCCGGCACGCTGCTGCAGCTCAACCACGTGACGCTCGCCGACATCGACTGGACGCGGGATTTCATCTTCGCCTGATCGATCCGGCCGACACTGATCCGGTCGACAGCGCAACAGCCGTCAGGACGCCCGCGCGAGATGCTTGCGCGGGCGTTTTGGCGACCGGCCGCCGGGGTCCCCTGCCCCGACCGGCCTTGACGCCCTATTCATCCGACCGCGCCGCCGCCGTCGGCGCGGGGATCGTGGGCGCCGGTCAGGCGGCCGTCGGCGCGGCGGATGATCATGCCGGCATGGCCCATGGTGTCGGACCAGCCCTCGGCCTGCACTTCGACCTCGTGTCCGGCGCGTTCCAGCGCCCGCACCAGGTCGGGATCGAAGCGGTTCTCCAGTCGCAGCGCCGTCGTCGACGAACCCCAGGTGCGGCCGAGCAGCCAGCGCGGCGCGTCGATGGCCGCCCACGGGTCGCCGTCGCCGCCATTGCCGCTGCCGTGCAGGATGGCGCGGGAGAAGATCGCCGCCTGGGTCTGCGGCTGGCCGTCGCCGCCCATGGTGCCATAGACGACGGTGCGACCGTCATCGAGCCGCGCCAGCGCCGGGTTGAGCGTGTGGAACGGCAGGCGGCCGGGCGCCAGCAGGTTGGCCGCCGGCGGCTCGAGCGCGAAGCTGGCGCCGCGATTCTGCATCAGGACGCCGGTGCGGGGGCTGACGACGCCGGAGCCGAATTCGTGATAGATCGACTGGATATAGCTGACGGCAACGCCGCTGGCGTCGACGGCGCCCATCCACACCGTGTCGCCGGGCTCGCCGCGATGGGGCCAGGACGCCGCCCGCCGGCGGTCGATGCGGTCGGCGGCGCGGTCGAGCCATTGCGGCGTCAGGAACGTCTCCGGCGCCTCCGCCATCGTCGCTGGATCGCGGATGATCCGGTCACGGACGATGAAGGCCCGCTTCGTCGCCTCGACCAGCCCGTGAATGTGGTCGAAACTCTCGGGATGGTCGACGCCCAGGCGGTCGTAGAGCCCGAGGATGATCAGCGACGCCAGCCCTTGCGTCGGCGGCGGCTGATTGAAGACGGTTCCGACCTTCAGCCGCACCGACAACGGCGTCACCATCGAGGCGCGGAAAGCCTCGATATCGGCTCGCGTCACCGGCGAACCGATCCGCCGCAGATCGTCGGCCAGCGCCGCGCCGACGTCGCCGCGATAGAACCGCCCGAGCCCCTCGTGGGCGAGATGGTCAAGCGTGTCGGCGAGCCGCTCCTGACGCAGCACCGCGCCGGGCCGGGGCGCCTGGCCGTCGACCAGGAACACCTCGGCAAAGCCCGGCTGTCCGGCCAGTTCGTCGAATTTCTCCGCCGTCAGCCGGGACTGGCTGCGGCTGACCCGAGTACCGGCCTTGGCGTGGCCGATCGCGGCGCCGAGCAATTCGGTCAATGGCAGGCCGCCGCCGATCGAGCCGGCGAACTCGTGCGCCAGCGCCCAGCCGCCGACCGCCCCCGGCACCGTCAGCGCCGCCAGCGGTCCGCGCGTCGGGATGGCGCCGAAGCCGGCCTGATGATAGCGCGCCACCGTGGCGTTGGCGCCGGCCGGCCCGCAGGCGCGGATCGCCCGTGGCGGACGCCCCGGCTCGGCGATCAGCCAAAAGCCATCGCCGCCGAGATGGTTCATGTGCGGGTAAACGACGGCAATGGTCGCCGCCGCGGCGATCATGGCGTCGATCGCGGTGCCGCCGGCGCCGAGGATCTCGGCGCCCGCCAGCGCAGCGGCCGCATGGGGGGCGACCACCATGCCGCGATCGGTGACGACGCTTTCGCTCATGCCGGATCGACGCGCGAGCCCCGCGCCGCCTCGATCCTGCCGATGGCGTCGACGACCGCCTCGAAGGCGAGCAACGTCGAGGTGTGGCGCGCCTTGAAGTCGCGCACCGGCTCGAGATACTTGCAATCCTCGAACCGGCCTTCCGGCGGCGGGCCGTTTTCCTTCAGCATCTTGCGCAATGCGTCACGGGCGGCGCGCAATTCCGCCGCGCTGGCGCCGATCACGTGCCGCGCCATGATCGAGGCCGACGCCTGGCCGAGGGCGCAGGCCTTCACGTCGTGGGCGAAGTCGGTGACGATATCGCCCGCCATCGTCAGGTCGACGGTGATGGTCGAGCCGCACAGTTTCGAATGCTGGGTCGAACTGGCATCCGGCGCGGCGAGCCGCCCCAGCCGGGGGATGTTGCCGGCAAATTCGAGGATCCGCTTGTTGTAGATGTCGTCGATCATCGCCGGTTCGTCCGAATTGGGCCGCCGCCGCCGTCAAGGCGCCGGCAAGCGCGCCACCGTCCCATCATAGGCAAAGCGGCGCAATCGTCTTTCCTGCTTTGGGCCATATTCGGCGCGACGGCAATGTCGCCGGCGAAAAAAGGCCGGGCGTCATCACGGCAACGTGACGATGCAGCCGGCACGAAGCGCCCTACCCTGATGCTATCAGGCGCGCGGATCGCACGGTCGACCATTCAGTCATTTGCCACCATCTGTCGCAGATGATCGCTTGTCGGCTTGCATCGGCTGGCCTGCGCCTTTAGCCTTCGCGCGAATTCCCGTCGAACGCCGGCCAAACTGGTCCGTTCGGCCCGCGCCTGCGTATACTGGCGACGAGGAGTTCGGAGATACGGGAATGGATGCCATCACCAAGGCGCAGCAGGCCGGCCATCAGGCGGCCGACGGCGAGAACCAGATGAAATCGAACCACGATCGCCCGACCCGCGAGGAGGCCGAGGCGGCCGTGCGGACCCTGCTGCGCTGGACCGGCGACGACCCGGACCGCGAGGGGCTGGTCGACACGCCGCGCCGCGTCGCCAAGGCCTATGCGGAGCTGTTCAAGGGCTATCGCGAGAACATTCCGGAGATTCTCGACCGGGTGTTCGAGGAGGTCGAGGGCTACAACGACATCGTGCTGTTGCGCGACATCCCGTATTATTCCCACTGCGAGCATCACATGGTGCCGTTCATGGGCAAGGCGCACATCGCGTATTATCCGCGCGAAGGCGTCGTCGGCCTGTCGAAGCTCGCCCGCCTGGTCGATGCTTTTGCCCGCCGGCTGCAGACCCAGGAAGCGATGACGGCGCAGATCGCCGGTGCGATCCAGGAATATCTCAACCCGCGCGGCGTCGCCGTGATGGTCGAGGGCGAACACATGTGCATGGTCATGCGCGGCATCCAGAAGACCGGCGTGCAGACCATCACCACCCGCTTTACCGGCAAGTTCGAGGACGACATCAACGAGCAGGTCCGCTTCCTGACGCTGGTGCGCGGCTACGGCGGGCGCTGAACGGACGGCGCCGACGATTTGCCGGGGCTTCCGTCGCGGCATTTTCATTGTCGATTGAACCCCGGATTGAACCGGGCAGCATTTGCTTGCGACCACATGGAAGCGACGCGGCAGGCCGTGGTCGCGTTTGTCAGAATGAGCTTTTCCGGCCAGTCTGGTGGCGGCAGTCCGCGCCGGCTGTCCTTCAGGCAATTCGGTCCGGCACCGTTCTCGGGGGATCGCAATGACAGCCTATACCCGCCGTTCGCGCCACTGGAAGATGGCGACCCTCACCTCGGCGCCGGTAGGGCCGGCGACGATCACCCTGTTCATGTTCAAGAACGATCATCGCGATCGGTTCATGTTCCTGTGCGGCCAGATCGGCGCCAATCTCAATCTGTCGTCGCTGTTTTCAGTGTTCCAGGGCAGCAATGGCGGGCTCGGCGGCTCGCTCGCGTCGTTCGGCGAGAGTATCGGCGAGGCCGAGGAGGCGATCGGAACCGCCGGCAACGTCGGCAGTCTCGTCAGCCAGGGGGCCCAGGCCGCCGGGAACCAGCGCGAATGGACCGAACTTTCGGTGCTGATCCCGTTTGCAGCCCGCGACCTCAACGGCGCGACCCTCGGCACCGGCAGCGCCTCGTTCGGCGTCGGGGTCGGCGTCACCGGCCAGTCGGGCTACATCAGCGGCCAGATCGAGACCCGCAACGCGCAAGGCCGCACCATCGATTTCGGCGTCGAACGCTTCTGCGTGATACCGGCGAGCCATTCGCTCGGCCTTGCCACGCCCGGCGTCTCGATGATCGGCGGACCGCTCGTGCACCTGACGACACACGAAGGCCCGCATGTACCGCGCATCCCGGCGGCGGCAACGGGCGATGCAGCCTCCGGACGGGCGACGGCCCAACAGACCGCGACGCCGGCGACCGCCACGCCACCGCCGCGCCCGCCGCTCCCGGCCCGCACCGGCATCATTCCGCCAAGCCCGATGGCGCGGCGTTGATGCGATAGGTCTGGAACCGGTCGGTCCGATCGGCTAGAGCCTTGCGGGCTCGCAAACAATGCGTGCCGCTCCGGCGATCCGGACCGAACCATTGCCAGAGACGGGAGCGCCAGCAGCATGTCCCCCTTCCCTACCCTCGCCGACAAGCGCGAACTCGAAAACGGCGGCGTCCTCGCGCCGCGCTTCGACGAACACGGGCTGATCACCGCCGTGGTCACCGACGCGGCGAGCGGCGAGGTGATCATGCTGGCGCATATGAATGCCGAGGCGCTGGCGCGGACGATCGAAACCCGGATCGCCACCTACTGGAGCCGGTCGCGCGCCGAGATCTGGGTCAAGGGCCTGACCTCGGGCAATGTGCAGCGCGTCGAGGAATTGCGCGTCGATTGCGATCAGGATGCCGTCTGGCTGAAGGTGAGCGTCGAGGGGCACGGCGCCTCGTGCCACACCGGGCGCGACGGCTGCTTCTATCGGCTGGTCGACCTGGGCAAGCCGGCCGGCGACGCGGCGCTGGAATTCGACGCGCGCGCGCCGAAGTTCGATCCCGCCAGCGTCTATGGCAAGACGCCCTGAGCGGCATCGCCGCGCCGTCGCCCGAATGCAACGCCCAAAAACAGACGGGCTCGCCGATCCGTCCATCGGCGAGCCCTTTCTTTCGAGGCACCGGCGCCCCTCGCGCGGCGCTTCGAAACTCGACGTCCGGCGCGATCAGGCGGCGGTGATATAGGCGCGCATGTCCTCGGCCTCGCGCACGGCGTTGTCGATGCGCCGCTTGACCACGTCGCCGATCGAAATCAGCCCGACGAGCTTGCCGCCCTGCGTCACCGGCATGTGGCGGAAGCGGCCGGTGCTCATCACCTGCGCCACCTGTTCGATGGTGTCGGCTTCCATGCAGGTCTTGACCGTCGCCGTCATGTGGTCGCCGACCGACGAGGCCAGCGCCGCCGCGCCGCCGCGCGCCACCGCGCGCACCACGTCGCGCTCGGAGATGATGCCGTGCACCGTCAGGTCCGATCCCTCGACCACGACCACGGCGCCGATCTTGTGCGTCGCCAGCAGGTCACAAACCTGTGCGATGGTATGGTTGGCGGTCACGGTCACCACATCACGGCCCTTGTCCTTCAGGATCGCTGCAACAGTCATCAAAACCTCCTCTGTGATTTCGGCATGCGTGGCCCGTGATCGCGCCTCGAACCGATTTAATGATGACTGATATTGGCATGTCCTTCGACAGGCGCAAGTCGATTGATGACGAAGCGGTTAATCCAATGGGCCAAAACGACGCGCCTCAACAGCTGTGCCGCAGAGCGAATCTAACTAATTTTAGCGATGTGGAAGTCGCCCGCCGCCGGCACGGACAGGCGCGGCGCGACTCATCGACGCGGGCGTCGTCGGGTCAAAAAAAAGCCGCCAGGCGCGTTTTCGCGACACTGGCGGCATCTGTCACGCCTCCCCAGGCGTTGAGAAGTCTTGACGGGCCATTCGCGCTCCAATCCGCCGGGTAGGTCCGGCACCTGGTCTGGATCGCGATCGGGTCGGCCCCGAATTGCAGGAGCGACAGGAAATCGCTCGGACACTGTGGATGGGCAGACCTTGCCCGATCCCATCCACGACCGCAATCGAAACCACTTGTTAACCTTACCTGCCGAGCCGCCCGCCCCTGCCCGCCGCGCCGCGATCCTCACCCGCGAGCCGCTGGCACGCCGCCTGCGACCGGAACGGCGAGGGTGAGCAAATGGCGGTCGAACCGTGCCGTTTTCGCACAGTTCGGTTTCTCGGTGGTAACGATTCGGGACAACCCGAACGGGGGTGGGGCAAGATGAAACATCGGATCACGCAGGATCTTTACGCCTACTGGCAAAGGCTGCGCGGCAACCGCACCGCGCCGGACCGCAGCGAGATCGAGCCCTCCGACATCCGGCACATCCTGGGCGACACCTTCATCCTCGAGGTTGTCGCCGATGCGACCGACTACACCTATCGCCTTGCCGGAACACGGGTTTGCGCCGCTTACGGGCGCGAGTTGAAGGGGCGGAACCTGTTGTCGCAATGGACCGGCCGCGACCGCGAGACGCTGGCGACGCTGCTCTCCGCCGTCGCGACCGAAGGCGCCGCCGCTGTCGTCGGGGTCGAGGCGAAGTCCGCCCATGGCCGCACCATCGGCGCCGAGATCCTGTTCCTGCCGGTGCGCCAGGGCGACCAGGGGTTCAACCGGATTCTCGGCAGCTTCACGCCGATGGAACAGCCCTACTGGATCGGCGTCCACCCGCTGATGGTCCAGGCGATCGGCAGCCTGCGGATGATCTGGCCGAACGAGGTGCCGTCGATCCTGCGTTCCGGCGCCGGCAACGACCTGTCGAGCGTCCCCACCTTCGGCGAGCATCAGCCGCGGCACCCGATCCTCGCCGATGCCGCCGCCCGCCGCGTCGGTCATCTCGTCGTGCTCGAGGGCGGCAAGAGTTGAGGGCACTTAACCATTGCCGTTTAAATCGGTGCCCGGCAACCGCATGTTAACCATGATCGGCCTAGGCTTTCGCCACTCAATCCGAGTTCCCGCGAACGCTGGATAAGGTCGAATCGATGCCCGCACCCCTGTTGCCCGAAAAGGCTCAGCGCACGACGCTGTCCAAGCTGGACCGGCGTCGTCATCAACGTGTCGGGGTCAATCTGATCGGCCGCTTCATGCTGGAGGACCGGCGCGAATATCCCTGTCAGGTCATCGACATGTCGCCCGGCGGCGCCGGCATCATCGCGCCGGTCACCGCCATGCTCGGCGAGCGCGTCATCGCCTATATCGACCATATCGGCCGCATCGAGGGGCAGGTCGCCCGCCTGATCAAGGGCGGTTTCGCCATGACCATCAACGCGCCGGTGCGCAAGCGCGAGAAGATCGCCGCGCAGCTGACCTGGCTCGCCAACCGGCACGAGCTCAACCTGCCGGAAGATCGCCGCCACGAGCGCATCACCCCGCGCAACCCCTTTACCCAACTGACGATGACGGATGGCCGCACCTATCGCTGCCGCATCATCGATATCTCGCTGTCGGGCGCCGGCCTCGCCATGGAAGTCAAGCCGGCCATCGGCTCGCCGGTCACGCTCGGCAAGGTCAAGGGGCGCGTCGTCCGCCACCTTGAGGAAGGCGTCGCCGTCGAATTCGCCGCGCTGCAGACCGAGGAAGGCCTGCACGCCGATCTCGCCTGACCAGCGGACGGCTTGATCGGCAAGGGCCACCCGCTATCCTTTCCAGTCTCACCCAACCCCGCCCTTCCAGCGGGGTTTTTTGCTTGCGGCAGCCTGTTCGGGCAGCGGCGCGGTTCGTCCCCGCCATCCGCGACGGAAGCCAGCCCTCGCGCCGGATCGCGGCGGGAGCGGCAGAGGGATGGGCCGGCGCAACGCAAAACGGCCGCGGGTTTCCCCACGGCCGCTGGCGACGATCAAATGACGCTCCCGCTCAGAGCGGAATGTTGTCGTGCTTCTTCCACGGCATGTCCTGCTGCTTGTTGCGCAGCAGGCGCAGGGCACGGGTGACGCGCTTGCGGGTCGAATGCGGCATGATGACTTCGTCGATATAGCCGCGCTCGGCCGCCACGAACGGATTGGCGAAGCGGTCCTGGTAGTCCTTGGTGCGCTGGGCGATCTTTTCGGCATCGCCAAGCTCGGAGCGATACAGAACCTCGACCGCACCCTTGGCGCCCATCACGGCGATTTCGGCGGTCGGCCAGGCATAGTTGATGTCGCCGCCGACATGCTTGGAGGCCATGACGTCATAGGCGCCGCCATAGGCCTTGCGGGTGATGACGGTGATCAGCGGAACGGTCGCCTGGCTGTAGGCGAACAGCAGCTTGGCGCCGTGCTTGATGAGGCCACCGTATTCCTGCACGGTGCCCGGCAGGAAGCCCGGAACGTCGACGAAGGTGACGATCGGGATATTGAAGCAGTCGCAGAAGCGCACGAACCGCGCCGCCTTCTTCGAGGCGTCGATGTCGAGCACGCCGGCGAGCACGATCGGCTGGTTGGCGACGATGCCGACGGTGCGGCCTTCCATGCGGGCAAAGCCGCAGAGGATGTTCTTGGCGTGGTTCTGCTGGATCTCGAAGAAATCGCCCTCGTCGACGACCTTCAGGATCAGTTCCTTCATGTCGTAGGGCTTGTTCGGATTGTCCGGAACCAGCGTGTCGAGCGACATGTCGATTTCGTCGGCGCCATGGTGGAACGGCAGTTCCGGCAGGTCCGAGCGATTGTTCATCGGCAGGAAGTCGATCAGGCGGCGCATCTGCAAGAGCGCCTCGACGTCGTTCTCGAACGAACCATCCGCCACCGACGACTTGGTGCAATGCACCGAGGCGCCGCCGAGTTCCTCGGCGGTGACGATCTCGTTGGTCACGGTCTTGACCACATCCGGACCGGTCACGAACATGTAGGACGTGTCGCGGACCATGAAGATGAAGTCGGTCATTGATGGCGAATAGACGTCGCCGCCGGCGCAGGGGCCCATGATCAGCGAGATCTGCGGGATGACGCCCGAGGCGATGACGTTGCGCTTGAACACCTCGCCATAGCCGCCGAGGGCCGCGACGCCTTCCTGGATGCGGGCGCCGCCGGCATCGAACAGGCCGATCACCGGCGCGCGCGCCTTCAGCGCCATGTCCTGGATCTTGCAGATCTTCTGGGCGTGGGTCTCGCTGAGCGAGCCGCCGAACACGGTGAAGTCCTTGGCGAAGACGTAGACGATGCGGCCGTTGACCGTGCCCCAGCCGGTGACGACGCCGTCGCCAGCGACCTCGGAGCCTTCCATGCCGAACTCGGTGCAGCGATGTTCGACATACATGTCGAACTCTTCGAACGACCCCTCGTCCAGCAGGATTTCGATGCGCTCGCGCGCCGTCAGCTTGCCGCGCTTGTGCTGCGCCTCGATACGCTTGACCCCACCGCCCAAGCGCGCCTGATCGCGGCGACGCTCAAGCTCGACGAGAATGTGTTTCATATCCCGCACCCATCTTCCGAAAAGCGGACCATGGCTGGTCCAACCCGTTCAATTCGGCCGCTGTTTAGCACGCTAGACTAAGGTCGCCTAGTGCGCCGAATGGCTGATAGCGGCGGACGGCGCCGCGCCACGATCGCGACCCGCCGTAACGGCTTGCGGCCGCGCGGGTTTCCCCTCGCGGCCGCAAGCATTGCCGGCACGACGCCGATGGCGATGATCACAGAATGATGAAGCCCTTCAGGCTCGAATCCATGACGTTGCGGCGGCTGAGCCGGAAGACACCGATGCCGTTGCGGCTGCCGTTCGGGTTGGAGTTGCCCTCGATGGTGACGAGGGCACCATCGGAATTCGACTCGACGATGCCGGTGTGGCCGGCGCCGCCGCCGTGATCGAGAATGAACACGGCGCCCGGCGTCACCAGCGTCGGATTGGCGATCGCCTCGGCGCGGGTGATGCGATGGCCCTTCGAGCGGTTCCACGCATCGATGCAGCCGGCCGTCTTGGGGAAGGTATGGGCGACGCCGAGATTGGCCGCCGCCGTCATGTAGCACCAGTGCACGAACGCCATGCACCAGTAATAGCCGCCGCCAAGGCCGGTCGACTTGAGGTACTTGTTGACATCCGGTCCGCTGTTGGAGCCGATCGGCACTTCCATCTTGCCGATCTCGCCGACGGCGACCTTCAGCGCTTCCATGGCATAGGCGCTGCCGCCGGTGGTGACGGCCGCGGCCGGCTTGTCGTCGAAAAGCGCGGTCCAGGTCAGTGGTCCGATCTCGCCGTCGGACCGTAACGGCCGGCCGAGCGCATCGAAGTGCTGCGACTGGAACAGCTTCACCTCGCCCTTCATGTTGGCGTTGAACACCGGCGGGTTCGGCGGATGATAGCCGAGTTTCGTCAACCGGTCGGCGATGGCAACGACGATGCCGCCGTCGGTTTCGCCCATTACAATCACCTTGCCCGGATACTTCATGAAAGCTCCTCCCTGACGCAATTGGTCACGACGTAGTGACCTTGGGATTTAACACCCAAGGTTACGCAGCGAACAAGGGCGTTTCCGTTAGGGAATCAACTTTCACGACTTCGTGATGGCGCGGGCTGGTCGCGCTTACCGACGCGGACTCCGGCGTGCCGAGCGCGGGCGGGGGCGCCTTACAGCGCGTCGTCACCGGATTCGTTGGTGCGGATGCGGATCGCCCGCTCGATCGGCCATGCGAAGATCTTGCCGTCGCCGATCTGGCCGGTGCGCGCCGCCTTCTGGATGGCTTCGACGGTCTGGTTCGCCTGTTCGTCGGCGACGACGATCTCGAGGCGAAGCTTCGGCAGGAAGTGCACGACGTACTCGGCGCCGCGATAGACCTCGGTATGGCCCTTCTGGCGGCCATAGCCCTTGACCTCGGTAACGGTCAGGCCACTGACACCGATGGCAGTGAGCGCATCGCGGACTTCGTCGAGCTTGAACGGCTTGATGACGGCGGAAATCAGTTTCATCGGAACGCCTGTTGGGTGAGCTGCCTGCCGAACGTGTCGGCACAAGCTGAAGATGGAGGCGGTTGAAGGCCTCTCGCCTGCCTTTTTGAACCGTTCTTGTGCCTATGCACAAGGCAAATATGACAGATTCTGCGACATACCAAGCCAGAGAGCCAACTGTTGCGGCGATGCAACGCCCACCGGCGCCGATCGCGCGAGCGATACTCGCGGAACGCGTCTTGGTCGGAACGACCGGCGCGCGGAAGTGCAGATGCGCCACACCAATCGCCAACCTTCACACATAATCGGCCCACCATACACTTTTCGATTGCGGGCAATTGCAAGAGATCGGCAACCAACGTAAATGCTTTTGCGCGCGATGGTGGGACATGGCGATGATGGACGGATCAAGATTGCCGCCGTCCCTATCGCGCGTTGCGAATGACCAAAACGGCTGAATGCCACGCCCGGACGGCCGGATTGCCGGGGCCATGGCCATGCCGGGAAGACGGACGGGGACCGGAAGCATGTCGATCTATCTGTGGAGCGAGACTGCCCTGACGCTGTTCAGCGCACCTGGCGTGTTCTGGAATTCGCGCTTTGCCTCGCGTCTGGATGGTCCGGGTGGCTATGTCGCGGTCATTCAGTCGACGGTGGGTGCGGCACCAACCGGCGCCACCGTGGGCAACGTCACCACGTCGATGATCTATGTGGATGCCTTCGGCAACAGCATGCCGATTCAGACGGCAAACAGCGGCCAGGTACCGCTCAGGCTCGGGTCCGCCTTCGTCAACCTCACGTCCAGCACCACGGAGGTCATCTATGGTGATCTGGCCGGCAGCAACGCGGTATTTCGCGCCCGCAGCGTTCTGACCAATCCGGATCCGGTGACGGGCGATCTTCTCGCCCCGGAACGGACGTTGCTCGATCTTGGCGACGCGGCCAGTATCCGGTCGACGGACCTGACATTCTACTCGGGTTACTACATGGGCGCTGCCTGGTCGGTTACCAACGGCGGCGGCTACACGCTGAACTTCCGGGCGATCAACCCCAACACCGGCTTGACGATCGGCACGGCCAATGCCGTCCTGGCGACTGTCGCCGACACGGCCTATCTCTATAATATCGGATCATGGAACTACAACCGAATCTACGCGCTTGTCGAAGGGCGGGTGGGCACGCTGCCGAGCCTGTCGCTTCGCACGCATCTCCTTGATGGGACGACCGACACCGGCTCACGCAACTACATGTTCTATTCGACCGGTTCGACGGACATCCTGAAGGCCGAAATCCTGTCCGGCATATTCTCTGGCGGCGTCGACTACGCCATCATGACGCTGGAGCGGTCATCTGCATTGCGTCCGGATGAGTATCGCATCGTGATGCGGCTCGTCGACGAAGTCACGACCACGACCTACTCCTCGGTCGAGACGACCAGCCTGACGATCACCTCCTCGACGACGCCCAGCGTGTCCTGGACCCAGACGGGCGGCTTCGATGTGATCTTTGCCTATGTCGAGGGAACGACGCTGAAGATCGCCACATACGACACGCTTGTCCGGCGGTTTTCGCTGCCAATGGAAGTGGCGTCGAACGTGGCAGCCAATCAGCTTGGCTCGATCGTGAACCTTGGTGACCGCCGGTACATGATCACCTGGAATGTCGTTGCCGCCGACGGGCAGTCGAGCGAAGTCCGGAGCCGGATCATCGATACCCGAACTTACGGCGACACGTTGACCGGGACAACCGGCGACGACCAGATGGCCGGGACCCGATATAATGACTCGCTGGCCGGCGGTCTCGGGTTCGACACGCTGTTCGGTCATGACGGCACCGACATTCTGTCCGGCGACGACGGCGACGATATCCTCATCGGCGGACGCGGAAACGATACGTTGCGAGGCGGCGGTGGCGACGACTTGCTGATCGATGCCGAGGGCACGGACCGCTTCGAGGGCGGAAGCGGCCTTGATCTGGTCAGCTACGAAGACGGCGCCGCGGTCACCATCAATCTCGTTACCGGTGTCCACGGCGGCGCGGCGCTTGGCGACGTCTTCGTCGACGTCGAGGCGTTTTTCGGCAGCGCCGAGGCGGACCGGTTCACCGGCGGCGCGGGCGCCGACGAGTTCTATGCGGACGCCGGCAACGACCGGGTTGTCGGCGGCGAAGGCGCCGATTTCCTCGATGGCGGAGCCGGTGTCGACATCATCGACTACACCACGTCGTCGGCAGCCGTGACGGTTACGCTCGGGCAGACGGCAATAACCGCAAGCGGCGGAGCGGCGGCCGGCGACTCGCTGTTCGATTTCGAGGCCGTATACGGCTCGGCTCATGCCGACCGACTGACCATTGTCGATCGGGACGGAACGCTGCAAGGCGCCGGCGGCGATGACAGCCTGACCCATTCCGGTACTGGCACGGTGAGCCTCAATGGCGGCAGTGGCGGCGATGTGTTCATCAGCGGACTCGGCATAGATCTCATGGATGGCGCATCCGGGTGGGACACGGTCGACTACAGCGCCTCCACGGCCGGCGTCACGGTAGACCTCAACCTCGGCACCGGCACGGGCGGCTTTGCGCAGGGCGACACCCTCACCCAGATCGAGGCGATCGTCGGCTCCGCCAATGCCGATTGGATCATCGGCAACGCCATCAAGAATATCCTTAGTGGCGGCGCGGGAGCCGACACGCTCGATGGCGGCGCCGGCGCGGATACGCTGATCGGCGGCGCAGGCGCGGATCGTCTGATCGGCGGGCAGGACACCGATCTGGCCGACTTTTCCGGCGGGACGATCGGCGTCACGGTCAATCTGAGCGGCAAGGTCTGCAGCGGCGGCGATGCGGCGGGGGATGTGCTGATCGGGATCGAGAACATCATCGGCACCGCGCAGCGCGACGTGCTTGTCGGGACCAGCGCGGCGAACCGGCTTACCGGCGGGCTCGGCGCCGACTCGATCAATGGCGGCGGCGGCAATGACCGGATCGACGGCGGCCTTGGCGTCGACACCCTGACCGGTGGAGTTGGCGCCGACACCTTCGTCATGCTCAACGCGCCGAGTGGTGCCTATGATCGCATTACCGATTTCGAAATCGGCATCGATCATCTCGAGTTCTCGGCGGCGCAGTTCGGTTCCGGCCTGCTGGCGGGTATGACTGTTGGCGGAGGCGTCGGAGCGGATGGGCTTGCCGGCACGGCGGACGACCTGCCGTCGCTGTTCCGCGCCAATTCGGCCGGGCAGGCGACGGCGGCAACCGACCGCTTTCTCTTCAACACGACGACGGGGACGCTGTATTTCGATGCCGACGGCTCCGGGGCCGGTGCGCGCATTACCCTGGCAACCGGCCTCGCCGGCGGACTGTCGGCAATCGACCTGCTGATCGTCGCCTGATAGGCGCGGTGACAAGCGCCGACCGTTCAGGTCCCAAGACTTGAGCGGTCGGGCGGCAGGGATAAGGTGTTCCGTCAGGCCTGGTCGTTCCTGCGGTGCCGGACGGTCGGGGGCGAGGGCTCGCGCTGCCGCGAATTAACCGGACCGGGCTTGAATGAGGTCGAAGCGGCCAACCGTTGGCGACTATCCGCGCAGCATGGTGACGGCGGCGAGGAATTCGGCCTTGCGGAAGGCGCGGCGGGAGGTGGCTTCGGCGTCCTCGCCCCAGTGCTCGACGGTCCAGTCCTCGTCGATGTGGGCGGCGAGCCAGGCGGCCTCGGGATCGAGGGCGGCGTCGGCGACCATCAGCGACAGCAGCGCCGAACCGGTCAATGTCGTCATTACCTGCAGGCAGCCGAGCCGCCAGGCATCGGCGCCGTCGAGGCAGCGCGCCACGGCCGCCAGCGCTTCGGGCTCCTGCGCGACGTGGACGACGCCCTCGCCGATGAGGAAGCGGGCGCCGAGCCGCTCTTCCACCCAGTCGAGCACCGGGTCCCAGGCGGCGGACTGGCGCTCGACCAGGCGCGCGGGGGAATCGGCGCGGTAGCAGATCAGGTCGGTGCCGGAATACTTGACGATTTCGGCGGCGACCGGCTCGGGATTGTCGGCAACGCCGTCGATGATCGAGTTGGCGATGCGCGAGGCCGGCATCACCGCCGGGTCGATGCGCTCGCCCTGGGCGGCCCATTCGGCGGCGATCAGTTCGGCGGCGGCAAGCGTCGGCGCCACGAGGGCGCGGCGCGACGGGGTCTTCACCTGCCGGCCGTCGAGCAGCACGGCGAAGCCGCCGTCGCGCGGCTCGGCGGTCGCGGCGTTGTAGAAGCGCTTGGGCAGTTCGCGCCGCACCGACATCTGGGCGCGCTTGACCGGATCGGGATGGGAGAGGACCTGATCGAACTTGGCCGGATCGAATTCAGCCGGATCGTAGGAGAGAAAATCGCGCATCGTGAACCCGAATTACCCCAACAGCCGGTCGACGGCGGCGATGAGCCGGTCATACCGGTCGATGACCAGATCGGCGCCGGCCCGTTGCAGGTCGGCGACCTCGTGATAGCCCCAGGCGACGCCGAGCGCGCGCGCGCCGGCCGCCCGCGCCATGGTGATGTCGAAGACCGTATCGCCGATCATCACCGCCTGGCTCGGCGCCAGCCCGGTTTCGGCGCAGGCCGCCAGGATCATCGCCGGATCGGGCTTGGAGGGGTGATCGTCGGCGGTCTGGATGTTGGCGAACAGGCCGTGCAGGCCGTAATGCTCGATCAACTGGGCGACGCCGCGCCGCGACTTGCCGGTGGCGATGGCGAGAACCACGTCGTCGCGCGCCTGCAGCGCCCGCAGCGTCTCGAAGGCGCCGTCGTAGAGCGGCTCGGCGGTGGTGCCGGCGGCGCGCAGCGAGAAGAACGCATCCTTGTAGGCGCCGGCGACGGCCTCGACCGGTACGTCGGGATGATGGTCGACCAATTGGCCGACGGCCTGGACCAGCGACAGGCCGACGATCGACAGGATCTCGTCGCGCGGCGGCACGACCAGCCCGTGCGCCTCGAAGGCGCGGGTCATGGCGGCGACGATCATGTGTTGGCTGTCGACGATGGTGCCGTCGACGTCGAAGATCACCAGTTTCATGGGCGCCGGTTTAGGGCAAAGCCGCGGCAAAGGCTATGGTTCAATCGCCTCGCCGCCCGAGTTTTCCGCGCGCGCCGGCGAGGTGCGCAGATCGAGGCCGAAGCCCGGCGGCTCCGGCGCCTCGAAACAGACCGGCTCGCCGGTGATCGGGTGGCGGAAGGCGATGCGCAGGGCATGCAGGCGCAGCCGGCCGCCCTCGGCGCCGTCGGGCGTCGGCAACAGGCTGCCATCGGCGCGGCGGGCATAGATGCGATCGCCGACGATCGGATGGCCGATCAGGGCCATGTGGGCGCGCAACTGGTGCTGCCGGCCGGTGCGCGGCCGCAGCAGCACCCGGGCGCAGCCGGCCGTGGTCGAGGCGCCGACGACGGCGTAGCCGCTCGAGGCAGCGAGCGCGCCGTCGCTGTCGGCGTCGACGGCGACCATGCGGTCGCCGCTGGCGGTCTGCTCTTTGCGCAGGGCGATGTCGATGCTGCCGGTCGGCGGCGCAGGCAGGCCATGCACCACGGCGAGATAGGTCTTGTCGACGTCGCGGGCGGCGAGCGCCTTGCCGAGGCGGGCGGCGACGGCGCGGGTCTTGGCGGCGACGATGACGCCCGAGGTTTCCTTGTCGAGACGATGGGCAAGCAGCGGACGCTCGCCGGTGGCGGGATCGACCAGCCGAGAAAGCATGGTGTCGAGATCGTCGGTAACGCGGGTGCCGGGGTGGACGGCGAGCCCGGCGGGCTTGTTCAGCACCATCAGCGCGGCGTCCTCGTGGATCAGCAGCGCGGCGATGCCGGCGCGGGCGGCGTCGGCGCCCCCCTGCCCCGCCGACGCCGGGCGCGCGACCGGGCCTCGGTCCGCGGCGCGAATCGCCACCAGTTGCCCGGGCTCCAGCCGGTCGGTCAGGCGGGCCTTGCGACCGTTGACGCTGAGGCGGCCGGCCTTGAGCAATGCCGCGACCGGCTCGGCGGCGGCCTCGGCGAAGTGCAGCCGGACGAAACGCTCCAGCCGCATGCCTTTCTCGCCGATCGCGACCGTTCGCTCCGTCATTTCCCGCTCCGGGACTGCGTCATTTCGCCGAACTTGAATCTATTTAACGCAGCGTTAACCATAATGCCTGACGCTTCGTCATGAAGAGAGTCGCCAAGAATTGACGGCTCGAGGTCGAAGGGTAGAAGCGCCATGCGCCCGAGTTTCGATATCCCCTCTTCCACTCGTCCGCACCTGGTCGACGCCCGCGACATGGAAGCCGTGCTTGCGGCGCTCGACGACGGATCGATGACGCTGCAAGCGGTGATCAGCGCCATCGTTGCCCGGTTCTGCGTCGATCTCGATCTGTTGACCGAGACCGTCCGCTCCCGCCGCGCCGCCTGAGCGGCACCGTTTTCCGATTCCGGATCAGTTGTCGTCGATATCCTCGATCGGGTCGTAGACGGCCGAATCGAAGCCGACCAGATTCCAGCTCTGCACCATGTGCGGCGGCAGCGGCGCGGTGACGTCGATGAAGCCCTTGCCGCGCGGATGCGGGATGACGATGCGGCGCGCCAGAAGGTGCAGCTTGTTCTGCATGCCGCCGGGCAGATCCCAGTGCTGCTTGTCGAAATATTTCGGATCGCCGACGATCGGGTGACCGATATGGGCGGTGTGGGCGCGCAACTGATGCGTTCGGCCGGTGACCGGCTTCAGCGACAGCCACGCCATCTGCTGGCCGAGATGATCGATGACGCTGTAGTGGGTCAGCGCATGGGAGGCGCCGTCCTCGCCATGCTTGGCGATCTTCATCCGCTCGCTGTTTTCGTCGTCGCGGGCGAGGAAGGTCGAGATGCGGCCCTGCTTCGGCTTCGGCACGCCGGCGACCAGCGCCCAATAGATCTTGCGGGCGGAGCGCGAACGGAACGACGCCGCCAGTTCGGCGGCGATGGCGCGGCGCTTGGCGATGACGAGACAGCCGGCGGTGTCGCGATCGAGGCGGTGGACGATGCGCGGCTTGTTGCCCTTGGCGTCCATCAGCGCGTCGAGCATGCCGTCGACATGCTTGGTCAGGCCGGTGCCGCCCTGAACCGCCAGGCCGGCCGGCTTGTTGATCACCATCACGTCGTCGTCCTCGAACAGCGCGATCGAGCGCAGGAAGTCGGCGTCCTGGCTCGGGCCGGCCTTGAGCCTCGTCGGCTGGCGTTCCTCGACGCCGTGGGCATCGGTGTTGAGCGGCGGCACCCGCACCTGCTGGCCGGCCTCGACCCGGGTGGCGGTGTCGACGCGCTTGCCGTCGACGCGGATCTGGCCGGTGCGCAGGAGTTTGTTGAGGTGGCCGAAGGCGAGGCCGGGGAAATGCAGCTTGAACCAGCGGTCCAGGCGGATGCCGTCCTCATCGGGGGTGACGGCGACGGTCTTGATCACGGACATTGGGGGGATCTCTTTCACTTTCCCCTCACCTGCCCCGTTCGCGCCCCCTTGGCAAGGGGGCGTTGCCGGATCAGGCGCCGAAGCCGACGCGGCCGAGCCAGAATCCGGCGACCAGCGCCAGAATCGACAGTCCGACCGAGGCGGCGACATAGCCGACGGCCGCCACCGGCATGCCGCGCTCCCACAACACCCAGGCATCGAGCGAGAAGGCGGAAAAGGTGGTGAAGCCGCCGAGAATGCCGGTCATGGCGAACAGCTTCCACTCGGGCGAACCGCCGAGCCGCACCGAAATCACATGGGCGAGCAGCCCCATCGCCAGCGAGCCGACGACGTTGACGGTCATGGTGCCCCACGGCCAATGCGGCCCGGTGAACATCACCGCCGCGACATTGACCATATAGCGCGCGACCCCGCCCAGGCCGGCACCGGCGAAGACAAGCAGGAGGTGAAGCGCGGACGGCACGGGCAGGCTCTCGGGCTTGGACGACTGGCGACCGTGATAGCCGAGGCCAGCGGCCGGCGCCAGAGCCCGCGAACGAAGCGGCCGCGCGAGCCTCGCCCGCGCGGCCGTGGCCCGACCGGCGATCGGCTCAGGCGAGCGCTTCCTTGAACAGCGCCATGGTGCGGCTCCAGGCGAGGTCGGCGGCGGCCTTGTTGTAGCGGGCCTCCGACGTGTCGTTGTTGAAGGCGTGGTTGACGCCGTCATAGACGTGCAGGGCGTAGCTGACGCCGGCGGCCTTCAGCGCCGCCTCATAGGCCGGGATCATGGCGTTGATGCGCTCGTCGAGGCCGGCATAGTGCAGCAGCATGCGGGCCTTGATCTTGCCGACGTCCTCGGCCTTGGGGGCGCGGCCGTAATAGGCGACGCCGGCCTTCAGGTCGGGCGCGGCGGTGGCGAGATCGTTGACCGTGCCGCCACCCCAGCAGAAGCCCATGGCGCCGACCTTGCCGGTGGAGCTGGCGTGGCCCTTGAGGAAGGCCACCGTCGCGGCGCCGTTGGCCGCCGTCGCGGCGGCGTCGAGCTTGGTGAACATGTCGCGGGCGGTGTCCTCATTGGCCGGGGTGCCGCCGAGCGGCGACAGGAAATCCGGACCGAGCGCGACATAACCCTCGAGCGCGACACGGCGGACGACGTCCTGGATGTGCGGGTTGAGGCCGCGATTCTCGTGGACGACGATGACGGCCGGCAGCTTGCCGGTGGCGGCGGCGGGCATCGCCATGTAGCCCTTCATCTCGCCATTGGCGCCGGCCCAGACGACCGTCGAGGTCTTCAGCCGGGCATCCTCCGGCGCGACCATCGCCGCCTTGGCGGAATTGGCGGCCAGCATCGGCGCGATCATCGCCGCCGCGCCCGCCGTGCCGGCGAGCTTGGTGAGGCTCTCCATGAACCGGCGGCGGTCGAGCGTCAGATGGGTATACTCGTCATAGAGGTTGATCATCGGCTGGGTGATCTTCGGGGTCCCGTCGTTCATGGCGCGTCTCCTCTGGCATGCTTCGCCGCACTATACGCGTGAATGCGCACCCCGGAACATGAACCCGACGGCGTTGACGGGATTGTGAAGCGGCGGAACGGCGGTCGCCGAGGCGGTCAGGCCGGAAGCCGGTTGAAGCGGTCGACGAAACGGCGGTCGATCCGGTCCTTCCACCACCAGACCCAGGCGCCCTCGATGCTCGGCCAGCCGTGACGGCCGCCGATGGCGCGGCCATCGCCGGTCGCCAGCAGCACCAGGAACCGGGATTGCGGCTTGAAGGCCGCGAGGCGCTCGCCAGCGAGGCGACGGCGCAGGTTGTCGGCCAGCACCGGCCCCTGGCGGACGGCGAAGACGCCGGCCTTCTCGCGCGGACTGGCGTCGATGCGGGCGCAGTCGCCGACGGCGAAGAGATCGTCGTCGCCGACGACCTGCAGCGTCGGCCGGGTGCGGATCGAGCCGTCGTCGGCGAGCGGCAGGCCGGTCGCGGCGAGAAACGATGGCGCGCGGGCGCCCGTGGCGAGGATCACCGCGTCGGCGGCGATGGTGCCGCCCCGTTCCAGCGCGCATCCGTCGGCGTCGATGCGCGTGACGCGCTCGCCGGAGCGCAGGCCGATGCCGCGCCGGGCAAGCGCGGCATCGACGCGGCGGCGAATGCCGGCGCCGAGGCTCGGCAGCGGCGGACCGGCCGAGACCAGCGTCACCGTCAGCGCGGCCGGATCGTGGCCGGCGGCGGCGAGTTCGGCGCGCAGCCGGTGCTCGAGACAGAACGCCAGCTCGCAGCCGGCGGCGCCGGCGCCGACAATGGCGATGCGACGCGGCCCGTCGGGCCGGCGCGCGGCGTCGATCAACCGGTCGAGCCGCGCCAGGAAGCCGCCGATCGGCTTGACCGGCAGCGCGTGCCGGCGCGCGCCGGCGATGGCGTCGAGATCGGGGGTGATGCCGAGATTGAAGCTGGCGATGTCGTAGGCGACCGGTGGAGCGCCTTCGAGCCAGATCAGGCGGTTGGCGCGATCGAGACCGATGACGTTGGCCGCGATGAGGCGAACGCCAGTGGCGGCGGCAAGACGGGCGAGGTCGATGTGGATGGCATCGCGCCGATAGGCGCCGGCGACGTGGCCGGGCAGCATGCCGGAATAGGGCGTCAGCGCCTCGCGGCTGATCAGGGTCAGCGCAGCATCGCCGAAAGGGCGGGCGCCGTGGGCGGCGAGCACCTGAACATGGGCATGGCCGCCGCCGACCAGCACGACCTGACGGGGCCGACCGGCGGCACCGGCCGGGCCGGTCATTCCTCCTGCTCCTCCACCACCAGCCGCTGACCGGTGAGATCGCAGAAGAAGCCCTTGTTGATCGACAGCGGATCGACCAGCACCGCCTGCTCGCAGGTGGCGCGGTGTTCGCGGGCGACATCGTCGGCGACCGGGCCGCCGCCCTCGGAGGCGCGGACGGGGAAGAACACCACCGCATCCCACTCGCAGCCGGCGCGTTGCAGCACGAGCAGCATGTCGACCCAGCGCGTCTCGCCGTCGCTGACATGGACGAAGCTCGAGGCCGCCGGCTGGACGCCGTCGGCATCGACCGAAACCAGCACGATGATCGCGGTGAAGCCGCTCGGCGGACCATCGGCATAGGTCTCGGTCAGCCAGGTGTCGAATTCGGTCATTGCGCTCTCCCCTTCCCGTCTACGACAGGCGATGCGGGTCGGTTCAGCGGCCGACGCCGAAACCGGCGGGACCTCGCCACGATCAGACACGGACGTTGCGGCAAGCGCAAGTCTCCACCAGCATGGCCGGCCTGGAATGTCCGGTCAACGCGCTGTTCGCCCCGTCGGCGCGCGGCGGACGCGACGTTTGCGCGCGGCGGTTTCCCGTGTCACCATCGGCACATGGACGAGATCACCGAAGATGCCATCTTGCGTCAGGGCAATGCCGCCGGCGAGGCCGCGTGGCTCGATGTCATTCGCAAGATGGACGAAACCTATGCCGAGCTGGTCGGGCATCAGGTCGAGCTCGAACAGAAGAACACCGCGCTGGAGGAGGCGCATTCGTTCATCGGCGACATCATGGCGGCGATGACCGACGTGCTGGTGGTGACCGGCACCGACAAGCTGATCCGCCAGGTCAACCGCTCGCTGGAGCGGGCGAGCGGACAGGACGGGGCGGCGCTGGTCGGCAAGCCGCTGGCGGCGGTGTTCGAGGCAGCAAGCGCCAATGCGCTCGACCGGTTCATCGAGCGGCTCACCGTGCGCACCCGGGTCGAGGACGCGGCAATGGCGCTGAAGGGCCCGGACGGCGGCTTTCCGCTGTCGGTCAACCTGTCGCCGATCACCGACCATCGCGGCCGGGTCGCCGGCGCGGTGCTGGTCGGCCGGCCAGTCGGCGAACTGAAAAAGGCCTATGCCGACCTCGCCAGCGCCCATGACGAGCTGCGCGGGGCGCAGGACCGGCTGGTGCGATCGGAGAAGATGGCGGCGCTGGGGCGGCTTGTCGCCGGCGTGGCGCACGAGATCAACAACCCGATGAGCTTCGTCTACGGCAATTCCCACGCGCTGAAGCGCTATTGCGACCGGCTGATCCCCTATGTCGAGGCGCTGCACCGGGGTGACCGCAAGGGGGCGGAGGCACTGCGCGACAAGGGTCGCATCGACGCCATCCTCGCCGATCTGCCGCAGCTGCTCGGGGGCATCCTGGAGGGATCGGAGCGGACCCGCGACATCGTCGAGAGCCTGCGTCGCTATTCGTCCGACCAGGGCGGCAGCCGCGAGGTGGTGGACCTCGTGCAGCTGGTGCACACCGCCGTGCGCTGGGTCGCCAAGGGGCAGCGGCCGGACCTGATCGTCAGCCACGACCTGCCGGATGTGCTGGAGATCGAGGCGCATTCCGGCAATATCCAGCAGGTGGTGATGAATATCGTCCAGAACGCCGTCGACGCCATGGCCGAGCGGCCGGAGGCGCGGCTCGACATCGCCTGCCGCCGGCAGGGGCGGATGGTGGAGCTGGCGTTTCGCGATCATGGCCCCGGCATCGCCGCCGAGCACATGGTCAAGCTGTTCGACCCGTTCTTCACCACCAAGCCGGTGGGGCGCGGCACCGGGCTCGGGCTGTCGATCAGCTACGAGATCGTGCAGAACCATGGCGGCGTGCTGGAGGCGGCCAACGATCCGCAAGGCGGCGCGGTGTTCACGCTGCGGCTGCCGGTGGAGGCGAAGCGATGAGCCGGCGCACCTCGCTCGTCTGGCTGCAATCGGGCGGCTGCGGCGGCTGCAGCATGTCGATGCTGACGGCCCAGGCGCCGGATCTGATCTCGATGCTCGACACGTTCGGCATCGACATCGTCTGGCATCCGACCATCAGCCTCGAAACCGGGGCGGAGGCGCGGGCGCTGCTGAGCGAGATCCGCGACGGCGGCCGCGAGATCGACATCCTGTGCGTCGAGGGCTCGGTGATCCGCGGGCCGAACGGCACCGGCGGGTTCCACCGGCTGGCCGGCACCGACGAGAGCATGTTCGAGTGGATCCTGGCGCTTTCGGCGCGGGCGCGGCATGTGATCGCTGTCGGCACCTGCGCCGCGTTCGGCGGCATCACCGCGGCGGCGCCGAACCTCACCGATGCCTGCGGGCTGCAATATGACGGCCGGCTGCGCGGCGGCGCGCTGGGGGCGGATTTCCGCGCCGGCGGCGGCCTGCCGGTGATCAATGTCGCCGGTTGCCCGACCCACCCCAACTGGGTCACCGAGACGCTGGCGCTGGTGGCGATGGGGGCGCTTGCCGCCGCCGATCTCGACCAGTTCGCCCGGCCGCGCTTCTATGCCGACCGGCTGGTGCATCAGGGCTGTTCGCGCAACGAGTTCTACGAATACAAGGCGAGCGCCGGCAAGCTGTCGGATCTCGGTTGCCTGATGGAGCACCTCGGCTGCATCGGCACCCAGGCCCATGCCGACTGCAACACCCGCGCCTGGAACGGCGAGGGCTCGTGCACCCGGGGCGGCTATGCCTGCATCAACTGCACCGCGCCGGAATTCGAGGATCCGGGGCATGCCTTCCTCGAAACGCCGAACATCGCCGGCATTCCGGTGGGGCTGCCGACCGACATGCCGAAGGCCTGGTTCGTGGCGCTCGCCTCGCTCTCCAAGGCGGCGACGCCGGCGCGCGTCAGGCGCAATGCCACCGCCGACCGGCTGGTCGCCCCGCCCTCGGTGCCGCCGCGCCGGCGCTGAGCCGCCTGCCCTTTCCGCCCACCCAACGGAGTGCTCATGAGCGAAGACGGCAAGCGCCGACTGATTGTCGGGCCATTCAACCGGGTGGAGGGCGATCTGGAAGTGCGGCTGACGATCGCCGACGGCAGGGTCAAGCGCGCCGAGGTGGTTTCGACGCTGTTTCGCGGCTTCGAGCGGATGCTGGTCGGGCGCAAACCGGAGGATGCGCTAGTGTTCGTGCCGCGCATCTGCGGCATCTGCTCGGTGTCGCAATCGGTGGCGGCGGCGCGGATGCTGGCGGCGCTCGGTGGGATAACGCCGGCGCCGAATGGCGAGCGGGCGATCAACCTGATCCACGCCGCCGAGAATGCCGCCGATCATCTCACCCATTTCAACCTGTTCTTCATGGCCGACTTCACCCGCCCCGCCTATGAGGCGCGGGCCTGGCACGGCGAGGCGTGTCGGCGCTTCGCGGCCGGCGGCGGCACCTCGGTGCGCCGGGCGATCGAGGCGCGGGCCGAGCTTCTCAACATCATGGGGCTGATCGCCGGGCACTGGCCGCACACGCTGGCGATCCAGCCCGGCGGCGTCACCAAGGCGCCGGACGGGCGCGACCGGGTGCGGCTGATCGCCATTGCGCGGGCGTTTCGCGCCTATGTGGAACGGGCGCTGATCGGCGGTTCGCTCGACGAGTTCCTGGCGCTGAAGGACGAGGCGGAACTGGCGGACTGGCGGTGTGCGGCCGGCGATGGCGACCTGCGCTTCTTTCTCGACATCGCCGACGATGTCGGGCTGGCAGGGCTCGGGCGCGGTCAGGACTTGCTGATGTCGGCCGGCGCCTATCCGCAGGATGGCACGCCGCTGTTTCGCGGCGGCGTGTTGTGGCGGGGGATGGTGATGGATTTCGACGACAGCGGCATCACCGAGGATGTCAGCCACGCCTATCTGACCGCGGCCGCGCCGGAACACCCGTTCGACGGCTGGACCGAGCCGGACATGAATTCGAGCGCCGCCTATTCGTTCTGCAAGGCGCCCCGGCTCGACGGCCGGCCGGCGGAGGTGGGGGCACTGGCGCGGCAGGTGATCGGCGGACAGGCGCTGGTGCGGGCCGCCTACAACGCCGAGGGCGCCAATGTGCGCAGCCGCGTGCTGGCCCGCCTCGTCGAACTCGCCCGTCTGTGCGTGGCGCTGGAGCAGATGGCCGCCGCCCTCGACCCGGCCGCCGCCTTCATCACCCACGGCGCCCCGGTCGGCACCGGCCGCGCCTTCGGCGCCTGCGAGGCGGCGCGCGGCACGCTCGGCCACTGGATCGTGGTGGAAAAGGGCGTGATCCGGAACTACCAGCTGGTCGCCCCCACCACCTGGAACTTCTCCCCCCGCGACGAAACCGGCCAACCCGGCCCTCTGGAACGCGCCCTGGAAGGCACGCCGATCGCCCCGGACGAGGCAACCCCGGTCGCGGTACAACACATCGTCCGCTCCTACGACCCATGCATGGTCTGCACGGTGCATTGAGGGGGGCTGGCGTGGCGGGGTGATCGCCCGAAGCGAGGGGGGATCGTGCCGGGGGCGGTCAGCGTGCCGTGACGCGCCGGCCGCCCGGAGCGACGGGTGATCGCACGGGGCCGGCGTGGATTGGGTTCCGGCTCGGGGGCCGGAATGGCGGGTGGGGAGATGGAGGAGGTGAAGGCTGGCGCGGCGAAGGGGGGAGAGAGGGAGTTTTGGGGAAGGGTGCGGCGGCAAGAAAAGCGATGTTCTTCTCTGTCGCAATATGATTGATCGATCATGTTGCAGCATAATATAAGTGAATTTTGCATTAATCGTTGTGCACCAAAGTACGAACTCGATCGATCAGAAGCGACCTAAAGTTCAATTTGCGCTCTGATCCGAACCTTATCTGATGAAATCGTCAAAATGGTCGACGAACACGACACGCGAAAGCTTGTCGCGAAGGATCGTGTTTGATTGGCCGATAACACATATCGGAGGAAATCGCATGGGACTTCTGACTGCATTGGCGATCAGCATCGGCGGGCTTGGCGGCCTGGCCACCTATCTGTTTGTCGGTCCGATGGGCGGCGTCGGGCTGCAGATCTGGGCGGCGTTCGTTGCGTGGGCGGCGTTCTATCATTCGGGCGGCAAGACGGCGGCGCTCGCCAGCAACATTCCGGCGCATATCCTCGGCGCGGCGATCGGCTGGGCGGCGCTGCTCGGCACGACCAATCTGGCCGGGGCGATGGGCGTGCCGGTCGCGGCGGGGATTTGCGTCGCCATCGGCGCGGCGGCGATCGTACTCGCCGCCAATATCGGCGCGTTCGGCTCGATTCCGTCGACGGTCTACGGCTTTGCCTGCGTTGCCGCCTATGCGCTGCTGGCCAACAAGCTGGGGCATCTGCTCTCCGTCTCGATCGTCGACAACCCGCTGATCAACATCGTGGTTTCGATGGCGGTCGGCGCGGTGCTCGGCTTCGTGTCGGAAAAGATCGGCGGCGCACTGGCGAAGTCGTGAGGATCGCGCGCCGCGCCGGCCGGGCAACGGCGCGCGGCATCGGCTGATCGACGTCGACAATCAAGCGCGACGGCCGCGATCACGGGCACCGCCCCCCCCCCCAAGACAAAGCCGCCCGGAGCAAGGCTGATCCGGGCGGCTTCTCGTTTGTCGATGGTTCAATCCGGATCCCGCTTCCAATCCGCCTGCCACCCGACGCCGGAGCCGACCGGTGGACCGGCGCGGCGAAGCGGGCGATCAGCCGTCGGCGTCCTCGTCTTCCTCGCGCACGCGCTCGACCGAGACGACCTTTTCCTCGTCGGCGGTGTTGAAGACGATGACGCCCTGGGTGGAGCGGCCGGCGACGCGAATGCCGTTGACCGGGCAGCGGATCAACTGGCCGCCATCGGTGACGAGCATGATCTGGTCATTGTCCTCGACCGGGAACGAGGCGATGAGGCGACCATTGCGGCTGTTCACCGTCATGGCGACGATGCCCTTGCCGCCGCGACCGGTGATCCGATACTCGAACGACGAGGTGCGCTTGCCGTAGCCGTTCTCGGAGATGGTCAGCACGAACTGTTCCGAAGCCGACATCTGCACATAGCGATCCGGCGGCAGCTGGCCGGCATTGCCGGAGGCCTCGTCGTCGCCCTCGGCGGCGGCTTCCGGCTGGACGCCGTCGAGCACGGTGGCGTCGCCGGCCTCCTGGGCCTCGGCCTCGCCGCGGATCAGGCGCGACTGCTTCAGATACAGCGCGCGCTCGTCCGGCGTTGCCTCGAAGTGATGCAGGATCGCCATCGAGATCAGCTTGTCGCCGTCGGCGAGGGCGATGCCGCGCACGCCCATGGAGTCGCGGCTCTTGAAGACGCGAACCTCATCGACGGGGAAGCGGATGCACTGGCCGGCGGCGGAGGTGAGTAGTACGTCGTCCGCCTCGGTGCAGGTGTCGACGCCGACGATGCTTTCGCCCTCTTCCAGGCTCATGGCGCGCTTGCCGTTGCGGTTGACCTGGACGAAATCCGACAGCTTGTTGCGGCGGACGCTGCCGGCGGTGGTGGCGAACATGACGTCCAGCCGGTCCCAGGCGGTCTCGTCCTCGGGCAGGATCAGCATCGACGAGATGGTTTCGCCCTGTTCGAGCGGAAGCATGTTAACCAGCGCCTTGCCCCGGCCTTGCGGCGCGGCAAGCGGCAGGCGCCAGACCTTGGTCTTGTAGACCTGACCGCGCGAGGAGAAGAACAGGATCGGCGCGTGGGTGTTGGCGACGAACAGGCGGGTGACGAAATCCTCGTCCTTGGTCGCCATGCCGGCGCGGCCCTTGCCGCCGCGACGCTGGGCGCGATAGGTCGACAGCGGCACGCGCTTGACGTAACCGGCATGGGTGAAAGTGACGACCATGTCCTCGCGCTGGATCAGGTCCTCGTCATCCATGTCGCCGTCGATGTCGAGGATCTCGGTGCGGCGCGGCGTGGCGAATTCGGCGCGCACGGCGGCGAGTTCGGTCTTGATGATCGACAGAACGCGGTCGCGCGAGCGCAGGATCTCGAGATAGTCCTCGATTTCGCGCGCCAGCTTGTTGAGTTCCTCGGCGATTTCGTCGCGGCCGAGGGCGGTGAGGCGCTGCAGGCGCAGGTCGAGGATGGCCTTGGCCTGTTCCTCGCTGAGCTTGTAGGTGCCGTCCTCGCCGATGCCGTGGCGCGGATCGTCGATGAGGGCGATCAGCGGCGCCATGTCCTTGGCCGGCCAGGCGCGCTCCATCAACTGGGCGCGGGCGGTCGCCGGATCGGGGGCGTTGCGGATGAGGTAGATCACCTCGTCGATATTGGCGACGGCGATGGCGAGGCCGACCAGCACATGGGCGCGATCGCGCGCCTTGTTGAGCAGATAGCGGGTGCGGCGGCTGATCACCTCCTCGCGAAAGGCGACGAAGGCGACCAGCATGTCGCGCAGCGTCAGCACCATCGGCCGGCCGCCGTTCAGCGCCACCATGTTGGCGCCGAAGGTCGACTGCAACTGGGTGTAGCGATAGAGCTGGTTGAGCACGACGTCGGGGACGGCGTCGCGCTTGACCTCGATCACGACGCGATAGCCGTCGCGGTCGGACTCGTCGCGCACCTCGGCGACGCCCTCGATCTTCTTTTCCTTGGCGAGTTCGGCGATCTTCTCGACCATCGAGGCCTTGTTGACCTGATAGGGGATCTGCGAAACGATGATCGCCTCGCGGCCGCCGCGAACGGTGTCGATCGTCACCTTGCCGCGCATGATGATCGAGCCGCGGCCGAGATGATAGGCGGCGCGGATGCCGGCTCGGCCGAGAATGACGCCGCCGGTGGGGAAGTCCGGCCCCGGAATGATGTCGATCAGGTCCTCGATCGACATGTCGGGATTGTCGATGAGCGCGATCGTCGCGTCGATGACCTCGCCGAGATTGTGCGGCGGGATGTTGGTGGCCATGCCGACGGCGATGCCGCCGCCGCCGTTGACCAGCAGGTTGGGGAAACGGCTGGGAAGAACCGTCGGCTCGCGCTCGGAATTGTCGTAGTTTGGCTGGAAGTCGACCGTGTCCTTGTCGATATCCTCCAGCAGCGAATGGGCGACCTTGGCGAGGCGCACCTCGGTATATCGCATGGCGGCGGCGGCGTCGCCGTCGACCGAGCCGAAATTGCCCTGACCGTCGACGAGCGGCAGGCGCAGGGAGAAGTCCTGCGCCATGCGGACGAGGGCGTCGTAGACGGCCATGTCGCCGTGGGGGTGGTACTTGCCGATGACGTCGCCGACGACGCGGGCCGACTTGCGATAGGACTTGTTCCAGTCGTAGCCGGATTCGTGCATCGAATAGAGAATGCGCCGATGCACCGGCTTCAAGCCGTCGCGCACGTCCGGAAGCGCGCGACTCACGATCACGCTCATGGCGTAGTCGAGGTAACTGCGCTTCATTTCGTCCGTGATCGAGATCGGACGGATATCGGATGCCGGCGGTTCGCCGGGACGCTTGTCCTGTTCGGCCAATGCAGAATCTCTCGTGTTCAGATTCAGAGCCCGTCTTATAGACCATCGAGTTTGGAAGCGCCAATCCCGAGGGATCAAACAGCGAGTTTTTTCGCCTTTATTTTCATACTCTTAGCGACGCACCTCCAAAAACTGTCGCGGCCTACGCCGAAGTTTCGGCCGCGTGGACCGGAATTGCCCCGGGCACGAGGCCGAAGGCGAGGACGACGCTGCAATCATCCCCGCGCCACGGTAACGCGGGCTTATGAGGGCATCGCGCCCGTCATGCCGACGTCTGGCCGGCGAGCGTCCAAGACGAGCGCAGCCAATGGCGGGGCGATCGATCCGGAGGTGATCGCTCCAGTGCGCGCCCCGTCGCTTCGCGCGCGAAGCCGACGCC
>JAEULV010000066.1 GCA_016793065.1 Hyphomicrobiaceae bacterium | reverse complement strand
GCGGCGGTGCGCTCGACGATGATGCCGTAGGCGACCCGCCCCTTGGCGCCGCCGGACAAAATGACGCGCATCGCCTTGCGGCCCATCACCTCGGCCGGTTCCACCCGTACGTCCGCCGGCACCGGCTTCGGCAGGCCGAACCGGGCGCGCAGTTGCGGGTTGTCGGGCGGGCGATGGCCGATCAACGCCTCGAGCCCGCGTGCATCGCCAAGGCTGCGCCGCAGGCGCCTGGCTTCCTCGCCCCGCGCCTCGACCAGGGTGACGACGACATCATGGCCGCATTCGGCCCGGGTGCAGGCCAGCAGCACCTTCGGCTCGACGCTGTCGCGCGTCAGCATCGCCTTGACCGGCAGCGCGAAGAACCCCGGCTCCCGCCGCGAAACCGCCGGCAGCGTGTCGGCGACGATCAGCGCGCAGCCGGACAGCAGCGTCGCCCCGAGCGCGATGGCGGCGAGGCGCCAGCGGTGCGGGCGTGGCGGTCGGGCAGTTGGCGTCATGGCTCCAGTCAACCGAGGCTCCCGTCAAACGAAAAGGCCGGCGCGGTGCAATACCGATCCGGCCTTTGCGGAATTTCGAAGGCAAGCGCCCAATCAGTTCACCGGCACCGGACCGGACGGCTGCGACGAGCTGTTGTCGTTGAGGATGCCCAGGCGCCGCGCTACTTCCTGATAGGCTTCGAGCATGCCGCCCATGTCCCGGCGGAACCGGTCCTTGTCGAGCTTGTCGCCCGAGGCATTGTCCCACAACCGGCAGGAATCCGGGCTGATCTCGTCGGCGAGCACGATGCGCATCATGTCGCCCTCGAACAGCCGGCCGAACTCGATCTTGAAATCGACCAGGCGGATGCCGACGCCGAGGAACAGGCCCGAGAGAAAATCGTTGACGCGGATGGCCAGCGCCATGATGTCGTCGAGATCCTGCGGGCTCGCCCAGCCGAACGCCGTGATGTGCTCTTCCGACACCATCGGGTCGTTGAGCTCGTCGTTCTTGTAGTAGAACTCGATGATCGAGCGCGGCAGCTGCTGGCCTTCCGGGATGCCGAGGCGCGTCGACAGCGAGCCGGCGGCGACATTGCGCACCACGACCTCGAGCGGGATGATCTCCACTTCGCGGATCAGCTGTTCGCGCATGTTGAGCCGGCGAACGAAATGCGTCGGCACGCCGAGCTGATTGAGCTGGGTGAAGATGTACTCGGAGATGCGGTTGTTCAGCACGCCCTTGCCGTCGATCACCGCATGTTTCTTGTTGTTGAAGGCGGTGGCATCGTCTTTGAAGTGCTGGATGAGCGTGCCCGGCTCCGGACCCTCATAGAGGATCTTGGCCTTGCCCTCGTAAATGCGGCGACGGCGATTCATGGGGACGTACCGTGAAGGCTTGAGGAAATCCACAGCCGGGGTTCTCCTGGATACGAGCGATCGGGCCCCTCGGCGAAGAGCGGCGCAGGGGATGACAAGACCGATTCCAGTGAGCGGAATCGTCGCACTCCTCCCATGCGAACCGCCGCACCCTAGCGGATGCGACGACGAATCACAATGTACCGGCGAACCCCGTGATGGGATTGCCGGCGACAGGGTGAATTTGGCCACGTTCACCCTTGGACTAATCCCGGGTTTGCATGCGCCTCGTTGATTTGGACGGTGTGGAACGCTATGTCAACGGGTGAGATCCCAAGACCACGCATCCGGTGTGCCGCCGGGGCGGGGTTGAAAGGCCGAAACACGGTCCCAAACCTCTGGAGAGGAAACCATGACCACGTTCGACAATCGCGAGGACACTTTCGAAAAGAAGTTCGCGCACGACGAAGAGCTGCGCTTCAAGGCGACCGCGCGCCGCAACAAGCTGCTCGGACTGTGGGCGGCCGAAAAGCTCGGCCTCACCGGCGAACAGGCGCAGGAATACGGCCGTGAAGTCGTCCGCTCGGATTTCGAGGAAGCCGGCGACGAGGACGTGTTCCGCAAGATCCGCGCCGATCTCGACAAGGGCAAGATCGAGCAGTCGGATCACCAGATCCGCCGTACCATGGACGAACTGATGGCGGTCGCCATCGACCAGATCAAGCAGGGCGTCTGATCGCCCGCCGGTCGCGCCGGCGAGTGACGGCTCAAGTTTGCGACGGCCTTGCCTCGGCGGGGCCGTTTTGCTTTCCGGCCTGGCCGGAAAGGCGGTCCCGGCCTATCGCCGGCCGCCGGAGGAATTGACAAGTCCGAAGTACAGCACGATCGCGCCCATGGCGGCATCCTCCCCTGGTTGACGCTAGGGAATTATGCGCCCGAACTCTTTCCAGCCGGTGCGGAAACGCGGTAAATGAATTGCAATCGCGCCGAAAACGGCGGTTTGTCCCGCTGGTGCCGTTTGGGCGCTTGAAGCCGGCGCTCAGCCGTGGTCGCAATGGTCGTGGCCGCAAGCCCCATGATCATGACCATGCCCGTCGGTCGGCTTCGCCGGCACCGCGCCGGAGCAGGCGGCGCAAGTGCCGCGCAGCTCGATCACCTTGTGGCTGGCGCGAAAGCCGCGCTCGGCGGCGACCTGATCGATCAGGGCGATCGCCGCGCTCGCCGGCCATTCCTCGACCCGCTTGCATTCGGTGCAGACCGCCAGCACCATCTGCTCGTCGTGTTTCAGGCCGCAGCAGGCGATATAGGCATTGAGCTGTTCGATCCGGTGGATGTTGCCGGCCTTTTCCAGCCGCTCCAGCGCCCGGTACACCACCGGCGGCGACTGGATGCCCTGATCGCGCAGCGCCGCCAGCACCTGATAGGCCGAAAGCGGCGTCGTCGCCTCCTGCAGCACGCCGAGGACGGCGTCGTCATTGTTGGATCTGGCACGGGCCATCGGCAAACTCCCTCGCCCCGTTCTAGCCGATCAGCCCCGCGATAGCCAGCCGAGGCGCCCGCCGAAGACATTGACCGCGAGGCCGACGAACACCAGCGCAGCGCCGACGCCGACCAGCATCGGCACCGTTTCGCCGAACACCAGCGCCGTCGACGAAATGCCGAAGACCGGGATCAGCAGCGCGAACGGCGTCACCACCGCCGCCGGATAGCGCCGCAGCAGCGTCACCCAGGCCGCGAAGGCGAACACCGTCGTCGGGTAGGCGAGAAACAGGATCGAGCCGATCGCGGTCCACGACGGCATCGCCGCCGGAACAGCGAACGGCGCCGCCTCAAGCCACATCGACAGAAGGAACAGCGGCAGCGGCGCGGCGAGGCTCGACCAGACGATGAAGCCGAGCATGTCGGTGGGCTTGGCCGCCTTGGCGATGACGTTCGCCATGCCCCAGGCGCAGGCCGAGGCGATCACCAGCATGAACGGCAAAAGCGGCGCCCCTTGCGACTTGCTCCAGCCGATGACGACCACCCCGGCGATGGCGACCAGTCCGCCGGCGATCTGGTGGGCTCTCGGCCGCTCCTTGAACAGCACGGCTGAGAACAGCACGGTGAAGAACACCTGCATCTGCACCACCAGCGAGGCAAGCCCGCCTGGCATCCCCTGGCCGATGGCGACGAAGATCAGCCCGAACATCACCACGCCCTGCATGACGCCGTAGAGCACCAGCCACCAAGGGTTCATCCGCGGCCGGGGCACGAACAGCACCATCGGAATGGCGGCAAGCAGGAAGCGCCAGCCGGTGACCATCAGCGGCGGCAGCTCCAGCACCGAGAACTTGATCGCCACGAAGGCGACGCCATAGACCGCCGCGACCACGACCGCGAGCACGATGTCCTTCAAGGGCAAGAGCCGCACTCCCGGATCGCCGTCGACGCCGTCGCGTCGGTTCCTCTGACCCCATCTGGATATCATGCCGGGGGCGCGCCCTGATCAGCTTTTCCTGCAATGCCATCCGTCGCCAATGCGGTGGCTCCGGCCGTTGATCCGAGCAGGCCGGCTTGACCGATGCCATGTCGCCGCCGCGACCATCATGACAAGCCTGTCATTGGTTGCCTTGACCGGCACGGGCGGTGCCGTATGTGTGAACGGGATCGGATGAGGGCATGACATGTGGTTTCGCCGCGGGAGACGGGACGGGATGACAATGAACAAGGATACCGTATTGGCGCGGCTCGGCGCGGTTGCCGGCCTCGATGGCAAGCCGCTGGCCGGTTCGCCGGCGCTTTCGGAGGTCGTCATCCGTGACGGCAAGGTCTATTTCTCCATCGCCATCGATCCGGCCAGGGCGGCGGCCGCCGAGCCGGTGCGCGCCGCCGCGCAAAAGGCGGTGGAGGCGATCGCCGGCGCCGGCAATGTCCTTGCCTCGCTGACCGCCGAACAGGCGCCGTCGCCCGATGTCCCGCCGCCGCGGCCGGCCGCCGCCCGTCCGGCGCCCGGTCCGCAACCGTCGAAGCCGCTGGTGCCGGGCGTGAAGCACATCGTCGCCGTCGCCTCGGGCAAGGGCGGCGTCGGCAAGTCGACGACCTCGTGCAACCTGGCGCTGGCGCTCGCCGGCCTCGGACTGAAGGTCGGCGTCCTCGATGCCGACATCTACGGCCCGTCGATGCCGAAGCTGTTCCGTCTTTCCGGCAAGCCCGACGTCAAGGATGGCCGCATTCTGATCCCCATGGTCAATTACGGCATCAAGGTCATGTCGATCGGCTTCCTGGTCGAGGAAGACCAGGCGATGATCTGGCGCGGACCGATGGTGATGTCGGCGCTGACGCAGATGCTGCGCGAGGTCGAGTGGGGCGATCTCGACGTGCTGATCGTCGACATGCCGCCCGGCACCGGCGACGCGCAATTGACCATGGCGCAGAACGTGCCGCTCGCCGGCGCGGTGATCGTGTCGACGCCGCAGGATCTGGCGTTGATCGACGCCCGTCGCGGCGTGGCGATGTTCGAGAAGGTCGGCGTGCCGATCATCGGCCTGATCGAGAACATGAGCTATTTCATCGCCCCCGATACCGGCAAGCGCTACGACATCTTCGGCCACGGCGGCGCCCGCTACGAGGCGGCAAGGCTCAAGGTGCCGTTCCTCGGCGAGGTGCCGCTCGACATGGATATCCGCATCCGCGCCGACAGCGGCACGCCGATCGTCGCCACCGATCCGGGGTCGATCCATGCCGGCATCTATCGCGGCATCGCCGAGCAGGTGTGGTCGATCGTCTCGACCGGTGCTATCGGCAAGCCGGCGCCGCGCATCGTCTACGAATGACGCAGCCGTTGGCCCGGCCGGCAGAAAGCCGGGGAGGGCAGTCGCGATCCGGGCTTCTCCCGCGATCCGCAAGGCAGGGCACAAACAGGAAAGCCCGCGCGATGAGGGTTCATCGCGCGGGAAGCCGTTCGGCGACAGGGTCGCGAAGGAAATTGCCGGGTGGTGTCCGAGGCCCCTGTTCGCACCGGCACGATGCGCTCAGGCGAGTGACGCCGCCACGATATGGGAAGATGGCGGCGCCGGAATGCGCGTCGTCACCCTCGAAACCATCTGGACCAATCAATCGCGAGGCGTCGGCACCGATCCCGGAAACCCGACTGGCCAATCGCACCCGATCAATAAGGCGCGGTCGGACAGGCGGAGCCGGGCAGGGCGCGGCCGGCCTCCAAACTCAATGGATCGACGACTCCGTCGCCGGCACGCGCAGCAGCATCGAGGTGTTCTCGTCGACGCGCCGCTGTTCGACGGTGACGAACCGCACCTTGCTGGTGGCACCCTTGTAGCTGGCGGTGAAGATGCAGGTCTCGCCCTTGGCGAGAACCGCCGCGCATTCCGGAGCCCACGCTTCGCCGAAGGAAACGCGATCCGACTTGAAAACCTGGACCAACTGCGGCTCGGGAGCCGGTTGCTTCGCAACCGCGACCATGCCGGCGGCAGCCAGCGCCGTGGCACCCAGTGCCACTTTGGTGACAGTGATCATTTTTTAACCCCTGTTATCGATAAATTAATAGTTTTCTTATTGTCTGTGATAATACTGCCACAACTCGCGCTCGGTTGCTAGGGGTGAAATTAATCGATTTGAGGGATATGGTTCACAAGCTCGTGCTTGCATCGATTGGATTCGATGCTTAAACCCTCTCCCCCATGCGCACCGCTTTGTTCACCGGCTCATTCGACCCTCCCACCAACGGCCATTTCGATGTGATCCGTCAGGCATTTGCCGTGGCCGATCGCGTCGTGGTCGGCATTGGCGTCCATCCCGGCAAGGTTCCGCTGTTCTCCTTCGAGGAACGGGTGGAGATGTTGCGTGCCGGGATCGATGCATCCGATGCATCGCAGGGCGTGCTGGAATGCGTGGCTTTCGAGGATCTCGCCGTTGATTGCGCCCGCCGCGTCGGCGCCGGCGTCATCGTCCGCGGCCTGCGGGACGGCACCGATTTCGACTATGAAATGCAGATGGCCGGCATGAACGGCGCGATGGCGCCCGAGGTGGCCACCGTATTCCTGCCGGCCTCGCCGGGCGTGCGCCACATCACCGCCACGCTGGTGCGCCAGATCGCCAAGCTCGGCGGCGATATCTCTGGCTTCGTGCCGGCGCATGTCGCCGAACGGCTCATCGCCCGCTTCGCCCGATCATGACCCGAGAACCACCGGTCGCCGCGCCAGGCGGGCACCGGAGAGGAGCACCCCCGTGAACAGACGTCTTGCGCTTACCCTCGCGCTTTCCCTCGGCCTCGGCGCGCTGTCTCTGCCGGCGCTGGCACAGACCGCGCCGAAGCCGGCCGATGCCGAAAACACCCTCTACCTCGACCTCAAGGACGGCCGCGTCACCATCGCGCTGCGCCCGGATCTGGCGCCCGAGCATGTCGCCCGCCTGAAGACGCTCGCCCGTCAGGGCTTTTATAACGGCATCGTCTTTCACCGCGTGATCGAGGGCTTCATGGCCCAGACCGGCGACCCGACCGGCACCGGCATGGGCGGCTCCAAGCTGCCGAACCTCAGGGCCGAGTTCTCCCGCGAGCCGTTCAAGCGCGGCACGCTCGGCATGGCCCGCACCGCCGATCCGAATTCCGCCAATTCGCAGTTCTTCATCATGTTCGCCGAGGGCTCTTTCCTCAACGGTCAGTACACCGTGTTCGGCCAGGTCACCTCCGGCATGGAGCATGTCGACAAGATCAAGCGCGGCGCCGGCCAGTCCGGCTCCGTCACCGACCCCGACAAGATCGTCAAGCTGCAGGTCGCCGCCGACGTCAAGTGAGGCCGCCCGCCCGTCTTGTCCGACAAGAACATTCGGCTCGATCCGGTAGCTCCGGACCGGGCCGCCCCGCCAAACTCCCAGGAGACGAATTCGATGGCTGAAATCAAGGATCCCGAGAACACCCTGATCATGGACACCACCAAGGGCAAGGTCGTCATCGCCCTGCGTCCGGATCTGGCGCCGGGCCATGTCGCCCGCATCAAGGAACTGGCGCGCGAGCAGTTCTATGACGGCGTCGTCTTCCACCGCGTCATCGACGGCTTCATGGCCCAGGGCGGCGATCCGACCGGCACTGGCATGGGCGGCTCCAAGCTGCCGAACCTCAAGGCCGAGTTCTCGCGTGAGCCGCATGTGCGCGGCACCTGCTCGATGGCCCGCGCCCAGAACCCGGATTCGGCCAATTCGCAGTTCTTCATCTGCTTCGGCGATGCCCGCTTCCTCGACCGTCAGTACACGGTGTGGGGCGCGGTGATCGAGGGCATGGAAAACGTCGACCTGTTCAAGCGCGGCGAGCCGGTCCGCGAGCCGGACAAGATCGTCACCATGCGCGTCGCCGCCGACCTCTGAGCCGCACGCGCCACCGTCACCGACAATGCGGGCCAGCCGGCAAACGGTTGGCCCGTTCGCCTTGGCGGGACCGTTTTCGAGGAGAGGGCAGATCATGGCGTTGATCGCCCAGGCTTCATCCGGCAGTCCCGCCCAGATCGATGCCGTCGACGCCTTGCGCGGTTTCGCCATCGCCCTGGTGGTGATGGTCCACGCCCAGCTTGTCGTCGTCCCGGCGCCCGGCTTCCTCGCCGGAATGGCCGATCTCGGCGCGCGCGGGGTGCAGCTGTTCTACGTGGTCTCGGCCTACACGCTTTATCGCTCGCTGGCGCACCGCTGGCACGCCGGCGAGGACCACCTGATCGGTCGTTATTTCATCCGCCGTTTTTTCCGCATCGCGCCGATGTTCTACCTCGTCGTCGCCTTCAACCTCGCCACGCTCGGGTTTGCGCCGCGCCATTGGGCGCCGGGCGGCATCGGCTGGCTCGATCTGCTGGCAACCGTCACATTCGCCAATGCCTGGGTGCCGAATGCCATTACCTCGGCCGTCGATGGCGGCTGGTCGATCGCCATCGAATGGAATTTCTATCTGCTGCTGCCGCTGCTGGTCGTGCCGCTGCGAACCGGCCGTCGGGCGCTTGCCTTCGCGCTCGGTGCCGGCCTCGCCGGCTACGGCCTTTCCGGCATCCTGTCGCAGTGGCTCACGCCGGCCGGCGCGGCCGATGCCCATGTCGTCGCCGGATTCTTCAAGTTCTGGCTCCCCTATCAGCTCATCGCCTTCGGGGCCGGCATCGTACTGTTTCATGCACCCGACATTTTCGCCGGCGACGAGTCGCGCGCCCGCTGGCTGGCGCCGTCTTTGCTCCTGGTTTCGATCGCGGTGTTCTTCTTCGTCGGCAAATGGTTTCCGCTCAAGGTCGCGGCGCTTGCGCTGTTTGCCTATGTGGTGCTCCACCGGCCGGCGGCGTTGCTGGTCAACCCTGCGACGATTTGGCTGGGGCGGCTGTCCTATTCGGTCTATTTCCTTCACTTCCTGGTGCTGCGCTACGCCGCCGCCCCGCTTGCCTCGCTGCTGGAGGGACTGCCGACGGCGGTGGCGTTCTGGATCGGCTATCTCGCGGTGCTCGCTGGTTCGTCGGCGCTGGCCTATGTCACCTGGCGCGCGGTCGAGCGCCCCGGCATGGCCCTCGGCGCGATGCTGGCGCGCCGACTTCGGTAGGATCGGCGGTTTTTCCGCCCGGATGTTTGACATCCCCGGCATTCCCTCCTATAGACGCCCCGTCGACGCGAGCTTTGGGAAACCGGGGCGTGCGCGGCTGTTCGCGCACCCGTGATCGTCGGCCTAACGCAATGGCCGGGATCTGTCGGTCCGCCCGCCCCACGGTGCAGAGCCGGGGGCATGCGGCACAGAGGAGGGCGCGTGTCTCACCTTCGTTCTACCCAACCGGGTTCGATCGCGTCGCGAGACGCCGCCGAGCCGCTATTGAAGAGACCGCGATGACCAAGCGTCACGAAGCCAAGTACAAGATCGACCGTCGCCTCGGCCAGAACCTCTGGGGCCGTCCGAAGAGCCCGGTCAACAAGCGTGAATACGGCCCGGGCCAGCACGGCCAGCGCCGCAAGGGCAAGACCTCGGACTTCGGCACCCAGCTGAAGGCCAAGCAGAAGCTCAAGGGCTACTACGGCAACATCTCGGAAAAGCAGTTCAACAAGGTCTATCAGGAAGCCACCCGCATGAAGGGCGACGCTTCCGAGAACCTGATCGGCCTGCTGGAGCGTCGTCTCGACGCGGTCGTGTACCGCTCCAAGTTCGTGCCGACCGTGTTCGCCGCCCGCCAGTTCGTCAACCATGGCCACGTCCTGGTCAACGGCCGTCGCGTCAATGTCCCGTCCTACCGGGTCAAGGTCGGCGACGTCGTCGAAGTCAAGGCCGCCTCGAAGCAGGCCGTGACCGTGCTTGAGTCCGTCAGCCTCGCCGAGCGCGACGTTCCGGACTACATCGAAGCCGATCACACCAAGATGGTCGCCAAGTTCGCGCGCGTCCCGGGCCTCTCCGACGTGCCGTACCCGACCCAGATGGAACCGAACCTGGTCGTCGAATTCTATTCGCGCTGATCGGTCCTCCACGATCCCCGAATTTCGAAAGCCGCCTTCGGGCGGCTTTTTTGTTGCCAAGCATTGCCGCCAAGGTCGAGCGAAGTAACGGCCGCTCGATTTAACGTTTGGAAGTTAAAGCGCCCCAATTTGGATCTCTACTTTAACCCTCTCGAAAGATTATGCTTTCGTTAATGGCATGAAATCAGTTTTAGATACCTCCACGAGATTGTCAGTGGAGTTGCGTCATGACGATGGCTTTTGTGGTTCAGGACCGGAATGGCGGAACGACAGTCTGGGATCGCGCCCGCAAGGATGCGAGGTGGCCAGGCATCATCATGGCCGTGGTCACGACCCTGATCCTCGTCGCGACGGTTGTCTTGCCCGATGGCGGCCGCTCCTTTGCCTTCTGCGAGGCGATCGGCAGCGCCGAATCAGGACCGTGCGAGTTCAATTTCGTCAATCTCATCGTGCTGGGAGCGCTGGCCACCGCCGTACTGGTGCCGCTCTGGATCATTGTCGTCGCCGCGTTGATCGTCTCCGTGCGCCGGTTCATTGGCGAGTCCTTGCCGCCGCTGGCGCAACCGCGGGCCATGGTCGAGACGATCGCCAAGGTGACCGGAGCGCAAGTCGTCGAAACCGAAGGTGGCATCGTTCCGGCCGCCCCACGCAAGCGCTCGGCCAGATTGCGCCGCGCCCGGATCGACGTCGTCCGTCAGGTGATGACCATGCTCGGCATGTCGCGGGCGGCAATTCTTGCCAAGGACGAAGCCGAACGCTCGGCCGCCTTCGCCGCCGCCGAACAGAACGGCGCGACCCAGACCGATATCGACTGGTCCGAGACCGCGACCGGCAGTTCCGACAAGGCCGAGACCGCGTCCGAGGCCATCGTGGCACGGGTTGAGGCGACCGCCGGCGAGGGCGCGCGCGACTTCCTGCCGCCGCGCATTGTCGAAGGTGACACGAACCAGTCCGAGCCGCCGGCCTCGGCCGCAAGCAGCGCCTTCGTCGCGCCGGTGGTGGCGACCGTCGACGGCGGGTTGATCGACCTCAATCGCCGCATCAACGGCACGCTCGCCACCCGCACCGCCAATGTGGTGGTCCTCGCCGATGTCCGCGCCCAGCGCGAAGGCGGCGACCCGGCGGCCCTCGCCGCCGATTCGGCCGGGCAGGGCACCCCGCTGCCGTCGACCGCCGAACCGGCCTCCACCGCCCCGCTGGCGGATGCCGACCCGGATCGATCTGTCGATATCGGCGAACCCGTCGCCGTCGAGGCGATCGAGGCTGTCGCCGTGGCCACGGTCGCGCCGTCGGTCGAAGCCGCCGCCGATGCGCCGGCCGGCCCGGTGGCGATCGAGGCAATTGGCGAGGCTGTCGTCGCCGACGAGGCCCTTGCGGCCGAAGTGGCGCGCGTCGTCGAGGCCGAGCCGCCCCATGCGACGGTCGACGAGCCGGTCGACGTCGAGGTCCAGGCCTTTCGCGACCTGATCGACGGCATCGACAACCCGGGCCAATACCTGCAACCGGTCGAACGGCCGTTTGCCTTGGTGGCGAAGGCTGTCGTGGCGATCGAGCCTGCCGACGTGGTGTCGCTGGAGGACGCCGCCAGCGGCTACCTGCAGCGGCGGCCGGCGCGCGAGGCGGAAGTCGCCGCGTCCTGATCCCGGTTGGCCGGCATCCAAGGTCGGCGTCAACGTTGGCGCCCAAGGTTGGCGTACCGGTCAATCCTGCCATGTCGGGGCCGCTCGCGCGGCCCTTTGGCGTTGCGCGGTCGGGGCGCGCGTGATTAGAGGCAGGGAGCGCTTCGCCCGGCGCCGGTCCCGTCGGGCCGCGACCGCGCCTTGCCACCCCGAGGTCTGCCTTCGATGACGACACCGACGCCGCCGCTTCCGGCATCCGGCCTTGCTCCCGGCGACGACGGCGCGCCGCTGCGCCTGTGGTGGCTGCGCGGCATGCGGCGCTTCGCCTCGGTGCCGGCCGTTGTGCTGATGGGGGCGTTCATCGGCTTCGGCGCGCTGGCGCGGGAAAGCGGCGTGACGCTGGCGCAGGCGATGGTGATGTCCGGCCTGATCTGGGCGCTGCCGTCGAAGGTGGTGCTGCTCGGCGTCATCGCCGGCGGCGGCACCATTACGACGGCGGCGGTCGCCGTGACGCTATCGGCGGTGCGGCTGATGCCGATGGTGATGGCGCTGATCCCGGTGATCCGCAATGCCCGCACGCCGCGTTGGGTCCTCTACTTCGCCGCCCATTTCGTCGCCGTCACCGCCTGGGTGTTCGGCATGACCGAGGTGGCCGCCCTGCCGCGCCGTGTCCGGATGGCCTATTTCCTCGGCTTCGCCACGACGATCCAGCTCGGCGCCATGGCGGTGACGGCGCTGTCCTTCGCCATGTCGGGGGCACTGCCGCTGATCCTGGCGGCGGCCCTGGTCTTCCTCACGCCGCTCTATTTCACCGTTTCGCTGTGGGGCGCCGCCCGCGATGTCGCCGACCGGCTGGCACTGGTGATCGGCATCCTGCTGCTGCCGGCGCTGCACCAGCTGACACCGCAATTCGACCTGCTGCTGACCGGCCTGATCGGCGGCACGCTGGCCTGGCTGATCGGTCGCCGGGCGCGGACGAAGGGGGCGGCGCGATGAGCTTGACCTTCACCTCGATCGATGCCTGGTGGTGGCCCTGGCTGTTCGTGCTGCTCGCCGGCTGGGTGCCCAACGACATCTGGCGGGCGCTCGGCGTCATGTCGTCTGGCCGGCTGACCGAGGACATGGAGATTTTTCGCTGGGTCAAGGCCGTGGCGACGGCGCTGGTCGCCGGCGTGATCGCCCAGCTGGTGGTGCTGCCATCGGGTTCGCTGGCGCAGGTGCCGCTGACGGTGCGTGTCATCGCCCTCGCCCTCGGCTTCGCCGCCTACCTCAACGGCGGCCGCCGCATGGCCGTCGGCGTGCTGGCCGGCGAAACCACCCTGATCGCCGGCTATTTCGCCGTCGCATAGGTTCGGCGTCGCGCCGCGCCCGCGCTTGTCGGTTGAGCCCTCCGCTCACCCCGCCAGGGCGGCTGCGAGTTTGTCGGCGTTGGCTTTCAGGACGCCCATGTCCTCGCGGATCGACGCCGCCGGCTTCATCGGCACGCCGTCGTGGCGGGGAATGACGTGGACATGCAGGTGGAACACCTCCTGTCCGCCCGCCGGCTCGGAATACTGGTTGAGGGTGATGCCGTCGGCGCCGAACGCCGCCTTGGCCGCCACCGCGATCTTGCGCGCGGTGCGGATCACCGCCGCCAGATCCTCGGCCTCGATGTCGAGGATGTTGCGCGCCGGCGCCTTCGGGATCACCAGCGTATGGCCGGTGGCGCGCGGCATGATGTCGAGAAATGCCAGGGTCTTGTCGTCCTCATAAACCTTGAAGCACGGGATCTCGCCGCGCAGGATCTTGGCGAAGATGTTGTTCGGATCGTAGGCGCTCATCGCTCGGACTCGACTGGCAGGAGGGGATCGACTGTCGGCAAACTGTCGCCAAGCCGGACGCCGGTCAAGCATCTTCCTCGGGCAGCCGGGCGGCGGCCGCCGTGCTCTCGCCCGCCTTGAACGGCGCGGCCTCCGCCAGCGCCGCGCCGAGACGGGCAATGTCGGCCCGCTCCTGCTCCAGATACTCGGCAACCGCGCGCCGCAGCCCCGGGTGAACGATGTGGTGGGCCGAATGAGTGGTGACCGGCAGATAGCCCCGCGCCAGCTTGTGCTCGCCCTGCGCCCCGGCCTCGACCCGCGCCAGGCCGCGCTCGATGGCGAATTCGATCGCCTGATAATAGCAAAGCTCGAAATGCAGGAACGGCAGATCCTCCAGCGTGCCCCAGTTGCGGCCATAAAGCGCATCGGCGCCGATGAAGTTCTGCGCCCCGGCGATCGGCCTGCCATCCCGTTCGGCGACGACCAGCAGGATGCGCTCGGCCATGCGCTCGCCGATCAGTGAGAAGAACGACCGGTTGAGATAGGGCCGCCCCCACTTGCGGCTGCCGGTGTCGAGGTAGAAGGCGAAGAACGCATCCCACACCGCCTCGCCGAGGTCGGCGCCGGTCAGCCGGCGGATCGTCAGCCTGGCTCCGAGGGCATCGCGGCGCTCGCGCTTCACCTGCTTGCGGCGCGAGGCGCGAAACGTCGAGAGGAAGTCGTCGAAGTCGCGATAGCCGCCATTGTGCCAGTGGAACTGCTGGTCGGTGCGCGCCAGCCAGCCGGCATCGGCGAAGGCCGCCCGGTCGGCGTCATCGAGAAAGGTCGCATGCACCGAGGAGGCCTTTGCCTGCCGCGCCAGCGCCTCCATCCCCTGCGCCAGCGCGGCGCGACCGGCCGCGGCCGTCGCCGCGTCGGCGCCGCCGACCAGCAGCCGCGGCCCGTTGGCGGGCGTGAACGGCACCGACACCTGCAGTTTCGGATAGTAGCGGCCGCCGGCGCGCTGATAGGCATCGGCCCAGGCATGGTCGAACACATATTCGCCCATCGAATGGCTCTTGAGGTAGCACGGCGCCACGCCGACCCGTCCTCCGTCGGCCTCGGCGACCAGATGCACCGGCTCCCAACCCGTCCGCGCCGCAACGCAGCCCGAATCCTCAAGGCTCGCCAGGAAGTCGTAACTGACGAACGGATTGGCGGTGCCGGCGAGCCTGTCCCACCCCTCCCGGCCAATGGCCGCGACCGAACCGGCGACGGAAACCGTAAAGGGACGTTCTCGCATCCGGGACCTTTCGTCGCAGCTGTCGCTTGCCCTCAACATAGCGCGCCCTTGCCGCCGCTCAATTCACAAAGCTGCGGCGACTTGCCCAACATCACGGCGATGTGGATGACATCCGGGCGAAGATGATCGCGTGTCGACCCTGAGGGGTGCCCCAGGTGCCGCCCCCGTTGCCGGGTCGCGATAGCATCTGGCGATTTCTTGTTTTCCCTTGCCGTTTCAGCTTATCTGCGGACGACGACGACCGTCGCCCGCCCTTTGCCGGAACGCCCATGCGCCCGCTTGATGTGCTCAGACTGCCCCTTGACGCCCTCGCCCTCGCCAGCGGCGCCAAGTCGTTCGTCCGCAATCCCGTCATCGGCTCGCGCCGGCTCAACGAGTGGGGGCTGCATCCGCGTCGCGTTGCCCTGGCTGAGCGCATGGCCGCCGCCCGCCGCGCCCGCATGGCCCATCTGATCCCGGCGGAGGATCGCGACGCCTTTTCCCGCGACGGCTTCGTCGTCAAGACCGATTTCCTCCCCGCCGACCTGTTCGCGCAGGCCGTCGCCGAGGCGCACGCCCATGTCGCCGCGCCGCGCGAGATGCGGCAGGGGCCGGCGGTGACGCGGCGCATCCACCTTGACCGCGTCGATGCCGACCGCTTGCCCGCTTGCGTCGCCGCCGCCCACGATCCGCGCTTCGACGCGCTGATGCGCTATGTCTCGTCCCACGACGTCGCCTCGCTGCGACAGCTGCAGATCGTCATCGCCGATCCCGACCGGGGCGCCGTCGATCCGCAGACCGCGCTGCACCTCGACACCTTCCACGCCAACGCCAAGGCCTGGCTGTTCCTGCAGGATGTCGGCCCCGACGATGGCCCCTTCGCCTATGTTCCGGGCTCGCACATCATTGATGCGCCCCGGCTGGCCTGGGAACAGGAACAGGCGCTGAAGGCCTGCGACGACGGCAAGTCCTACCACGCGCGCGGCTCGTTTCGCGCCACCGCCGACGACCTCGCCCGCCTCGGCCTGCCGCCGCCTCGGGTGATGACGGTGAAGGCCAACACGCTGGTGGTCGCCGATACCCACGGCTTCCATGCCCGCACGCCGTCGCCGAAGCCGACGCTGCGCATGGAAATCTACGCCACGTCGCGGCGCAATCCGTTCTCGCCCGGCATCGGCCTCGACTACATGGCGCTGCCTTGGGTGCGCGAGCGGCCGGGCCGGCTGCTCGATGCCGCCCTCGATCAGGCGGTCCGCCTCGGCCTGGTGTCCAACAGCTGGCCCCGGGTCGCCCCCCGCCGCATGGACAGCCCCGATGTCGGCTGATCGCCGCGCCGCGCCGGGAGCGGCCTGATGCGCGCCATGCGCTTTTCCCACCGTTTCGAGCAGCCGGCGACGGTGCTCGCCGGCATCCTCGCCCGGGTCGACCTGCATCGCCGGGCGTTGCCCAATTGCGCCGGCGCCGAGGTGATCGAGACCGCGACGGCAGCCGATGGCGGCGTCCGCCATCGCACCCGCCACCGCTTCGCCGCGCCGAAATTCGGTATCGCCCTCGATCTGCCGCTGGAAATGGGCGTCAGTGCCGATGGCTGCGCCTATACCGTCTGCCTCCCGCCCGGCAATGGCAGCGGCTTCGAGGTCGACATCGCCCTCTCCCTCGTCGCCGATGGTCCGGGCACCCGGCTCGAGGCCGAGGTCGCGCCGCGCCGCGTGCCGCTGGTCTACCGGCTGTTGCTGGTCGAGCCGGTCATCGGCCGGCTGTTCCGCCGCTTCACCGACAAGCTCGCCCGCTTCGCCGCCACATCCGCTCCGGTGGTCCCGACGCCTGTGGCGGCGGTGTCGCCGCCGGCGCCGTCCAGCCATCGTGCCGCGCTCCTCGCGGCGCTGCCGCGCCAGTCGGTCGGCGCCGAGCTCGGCGTGCTGATGGGCGCCTTCGCCGCCGAGATCCTCGCCGAGGTCCAGCCCCGGCGGCTGCATCTCGTCGACCCGTGGATCGCCGCCGCCGGTGGCGACCGCGACGCCAGCTGGTATGCCAGCGTCGACCAGGCCTACATGGACGCGCTGCACGCCTTCGTCGCCGATCGCTTCGCCGCCCCCATCGCCGCCGGCCAGGTCGTCCTCCACCGCGCCCTGTCGTGGGACGTGCTGGAAACGCTGCCGGAGGCCTCGCTCGACTGGGTCTATATCGACGCCGACCATGCCTATGCCAGCGTCATGCGCGATCTTGCCGTCAGCGTCGCCAAGGTGCGCCCCGGCGGCCTGATCGGCGGCGACGACTATCGCACCGACAATTGGTGGGGCGACGGCATCGTCCGCGCCGTCGCCGAAACCTGCGCCAGCCTGCCGGTGCGGATCGAGGCGATCTTCGGCGACCAGTTCCTGCTGCGGCGGCTGTAGGGTCAGCGCTGCTCACACCTCGACGCGATCCGAGCGCGAAACGGCGAAGCCGGCTTCCGCCAGCGCGGCGACGATCTCGTCGGCATGGGCGCCGTCGCGGGTTTCGGTGATGATGTCCATCGACGTGCCCTTGGCCGGCACATCGAGAAAGGTGCGGTGATGCTTGACGTGCAGGATGTTGCCGTCGGCATCGCCGATCAGCCCGGCGATACGCGCCAGCATCTTCGGCCGGTCGGGCACGATCACCCGCAGCGTGATGATGCGATGCGCCCGCGTCAGCTCGCGGATCATGATCGAGGCGCAGATGCGCGGATCGAGATTGCCGCCGCACAGCACCAAGGCGACGCGCCGGCCGGCGAAACGCTCCGGCTCGGCCAATAGCGCGGCAAGCCCGGCAGCGCCGGCGCCCTCGGCCAATGTCTTCTGGTGCGTCAGATAGGCGTTGATCGCCTGTTCGATCAGGCTCTCGCTGACGACGACGATGTCGTCGACGCAGGTCGCGGCGATCGCCCGCGTCATCTCGCCGGCGCGATCGACGGCGATGCCCTCGGCCAGCGACGGACCGCCGCTGACGGTGACGTCGCCCCGCAACGCCGCCCGCATCGACGGATAGGGCTCGGACTCGACACCGATCACCCGCACCCGCGGCGCCAGCGCCTTGATCACCGTGCCGATGCCGGCGATCAGGCCGCCGCCGCCGATCGGCACGACGATATCGTCGAACTCGGCATCGGCCAGCATCTCCAGCGCGATCGTCCCCTGACCGCGAATGACGTCGAAATCGTCGAACGGATGCACGAAGACCAGCCCGTCGCGCTCGCCCGCCGCGCGCGCCGTTGCCGCCGCGGCTTCCAGCGTCTCGCCGGCCAGCACCACACTGGCGCCGAGCGCCCGGGTCGCCTCCACCTTCACATAGGGCGTCGTCACCGGCATGACGATGGTGCAGGGAATGCCGAGCCGGCGGGCGTGATAGGCGACGCCCTGGGCATGGTTGCCGGCCGACATGGCGATGACGCCGCGCGCCCGCTCCCCGGCGCCGAGCGAGGCGAGCTTGACCAGCGCCCCGCGCTCCTTGAACGCGGCGGTCACCTGCAGGTTCTCGTATTTCACCCGCACATCGGCACCCGTCAGCATCGACAGGCGCGGCGCCGGCAGGAACGGCGTGCGCAGCACATGCCCGTCGATCAGGCGGGCGGCATCGCGGACATCATCAACGGTGGGGAGACGCATTTCGGGGGATCGCTCGCGGGCTTGGGGTGCAGGGGGATCGGCTGGCCGGCAGGAAGGACGGGGCTATTGCGCCGGGGCGGGGGCTGGCGGCGGCTCGACCGAGCCGTCATTGCCCCGCACCACGACCTTGGCGTCGGGATGGTCGAGTTCCGGATTGCGATGATAGCCATTGCCGATGAATTGCGGCTTCTCCGGCAGGACCGACTGGTCGAGATCGGAGACGAAGCTGCGGGCGGTCTCGGCAAAGGCTTCGGTCTCGCCCGGCCGTGTCAGCCGCACCTCGACCCGGTAGGGCACGCCGGCGCGGATGCCGCTCATGTCGCCGGATTGCACCACCAGCGTCTTGGTGCCGCCGGGAAACGCCTGCGTCACCACCAGCGGCGCGCCGCCAGCCGGATTCTCGAAGCGGATCTCGATCCGCGACCCGCGCGGAAACGGCCGTTCCGGCTTCAGCGCCACCGAAAGATAGGCCGCCGCCACCCGGTAATTGAACACGAAGCCGCCGCCGGAAATGCTGAGATAAGGCTCCTCGGCGCGTGCCGGGCGGGCCGCGCCGGCGGCGATCGACAGCGCCGCGATCAGCAGGACGGCGGGGAACGACGGGCGGGCCATCAGCGCGAACTCCGATTTCTCGTTGGCCGGCGGCGCGGCACCATGTCCGGCCACCATGCCTGCGTTTTGATCAGTCTAGCCGCTTCCCGCCCCCGGCGATATCCACCGCCACGGCGGCCGGGGCATTCGCGCCCTCGATTTAACGCATGCCTCGGCGCGGCCGATTGTGGCAGGCTGGCGGTGGCGCGGTCTGGCGGCGCCGGCGAGGTCCTCCGTTGATCACCGAACCTTGGTACTGGACGCAACAGGCCGTCAACGCGCTGGTGGTTTCGAGCTTCTATTGCCTGTTCGCCACCGCCTTCGTGCTGGTGCTCGGGGTGACCAACCGCATCAACCTCGCCTTTGGCGCCATCGCCACCTGGGCCGGCTACTCCGCGATCGCCACCGCCGACGTGTTGCTGACGACGACCTTCCTGTCGCATGGCGCCATCCTCGCGCTCGTGGCTGTCGCGGTCGCCGGCATGGGCATCGGCTTCGGCCTGTTGTTCGGCCGGGGATTGCTCGGCCGGCTGGTCGGCGAGCCGGTGGCGGCGATGTTCGTCGCCACCCTCGGCCTGGCACTGGCGCTGGAAGAGGCGATCCGCGTGGTGGCCGCAAGCCGCGACATGTGGCTGGAGCCGCTTTGGAGCGAGCCGCTTCTGATCCTGCCCTTCGGCGCCCGCGATGTGCGCATCAGCGCGGTGCAGGCGCTGGTGACGGTGGCGGGGTTCGCCACTTCCGTCGCGGTCTGGGCGGCGCTGGCGCGGACGCGCTACGGGCGGGCTTGGCGGGCGGTCAGCCAGGATCCCGGCATGGCGCGGTTGCTCGGCATCGACCCGGTGCGGGTGGTGGCGGTCGCCTGCGTGCTGTCCTGCCTCGCCTCCGCCCAGGCCGGCGCCGGCTTTGCCGCCTACTACGGCAATATCGCCCCCTATAACGGCTTCACCATGGGGCTGAAGGCACTGTTCATCTCGATCGTCGGCGGCACCCGCTCCATGCGCGGCGCCCTCGTCGGCGGCATCGGCATCGGCCTGTTCGAGACGCTGTGGTCGGCGGCGATGCCCATGGCGCTCCGCGACGCCGCGACCTTCGCCGTGCTGATCGCCGCCCTCGTGCTGTTCGCCCCCGGCAAGGCCGACATCGACACCCGCGAGCGCGGCTGACGGCCGGCCGCCAGAAACAGATCCGCCGGCCGCACCCCTGAAGGTCCGACCGGCGGGATAAAGGCGTCTGTCCTTTGGCTCAGGCGGCGCGCAGCGTCCGCACGAAGCTCTCGACCTCGTGGGTGAGGCTTTCGGCCTGCTGCGAGAGTGACGATGCGGTCGGTTTTGCCGGATCGGCTCAGGACCCTTGCCCGGCCAGCAACTCGGCGACGCGCGGGGCGAAATAGGTGAGGATGCCGTCGGCGCCGGCGCGCTTGAACGCCAGCAGGCTTTCCAGCATGGCGCGGTCGAGATCGATCCAGCCGTTGCGGGCGGCGGCGTGGATCATCGAGTATTCGCCCGAGACCTGATAGGCGAAGGTCGGCACCCCGAACTGGTCCTTCAGCCGGAAGACGATGTCGAGATACGGCATGCCCGGCTTGACCATGATCATGTCGGCGCCCTCGGCGATGTCGAGTTCGGCCTCGCGCAGCGCCTCCAGCGTATTGGCCGGGTCCATCTGATAGGTGCGCTTGTCGCCGCGCAGCGTCTTGTTGGTGCCGACCGCGTCGCGGAACGGGCCATAGAAGGCCGAGGCATATTTCGCCGTATAGGCCATGATCTGGACATTGTGGAAGCCGGCGTGGTCGAGCCCCTCGCGGATGGCGCCGACGCGCCCGTCCATCATGTCCGACGGCGCGATCACATCCGATCCGGCTTCCGCCTGCACGATCGCCTGATGCACCAATCGGCGCACGGTGGCGTCGTTGAGGATCTCGTCGCCGTCGAGCAGGCCGTCATGGCCATGGCTGGTATAGGGGTCGAGCGCCACGTCGGTGATCAGGCCGATATCCGGCACCGCCTGCTTGATCGCCCGGCAGGCGCGGCAGATCAGGTTGTCGGCATTCAGCGCCTCCGACCCGTGCTCGTCGCGCAGGTCCGGATCGGTATAGGGAAACAGCGCCAGCGCCGGAATGCCCAGCCGCGCCGCCCGTTCGGCCGCCGCCACCGCCAGATCGACCGACAGGCGCTCGACCTCCGGCATCGACGCGATCGGATGGCGCTGGTTCTGGCCTTCCAGGATGAACAGCGGCCAGATCAGGTCGTCGGTCGAGATGCGGTTCTCGCGCACCAGCCGGCGCGACCAGTCGGTGCGGCGATTGCGGCGCATCCGCCGGCCCTGCAGGATGCGGGCGACGTCGACATGGCTGGCCGGATGATCGTCGCTGTGGCCCTGGGTCATGGATGCTCAACTCCGCTGGCGAACCGCATTCCGGGGCTGATACACCCGGATGCGCTCGAATAGCTGGATTTCGATCAATTCTCAAATCGGGAAAGGTCGAAATGTCACATCTCAACCGATCTGCCATCGGCACGGCCGCCGCCCGGCGATACGCGCGCAGGCGCGTCAGTCGACCATCGGCTTCAGCGTCTTGGAGCGGAAATCGAAGATATGGCCGGTGGTGGTGAAATCGGCGCGCGCCATCATCACCACATGCGGCACCAGCTCGGCCGGATCCGGCAGGGTCATCGGATCCTCGCCCGGCATGGCGATTTCGCGCATCTTGGTGCGCATCGGCCCGGGCGAAACCAGATTGGCGGTGATGCGGGTGGTGGTCAGTTCGCGCACCCACGTCGCCACCATGCATTCGACGGCGGCTTTGGAGATTGCGTAAGGCCCCCAATAGGCGCGCGGCACACGGGCAACGCCCGAGGTCATGAACATCGCCCGGCCCGCCTCGGACATCTTCAGCAGCGGCTCGATCGACCGGATCAGCCGCCAGTTGGCGGTGACGTTGATCGCCATCACCTCGTCCCACATCTTGGCCTCGGCATGCGACAGCGGCGTCAGGTCGCCGAGCACGCCGGCATTGCCGATCAGGATGTCGATGCGGCCGAACCGCTCGTAGAGCGCGCCGCCCATGCGGTCGATGGCAAGCCCGTCCTTGAGGTCGAGAGGGATCAGCGTGGCGCTGCCGCCGATGGCGCGGATCTCGTCGTCGAGCTCCTCCAGCGCGCCGGTGGTGCGCCCGGTGGCGACGACTTGCGCGCCGGCCTGGGCGAGGCCGAGCGCCACGGCGCGGCCGATGCCGCGCGTCGCGCCGGTGACGAGGGCGATGCGGCCGTTGAGCGGGCGGTCGGTGAGACGATCGGACATGGCGCGAAAACTCCGGTCGGAGAGGGGGCCGTCGGCGGACAACACTACTCGCTCGGGGGGACAAATGATCGTGCCGCGCTGCAAGGCACGGCTGCGCCGGGCGGGCCCGCGTCTGGCGCGAGCCTGCCCCGGCGCGTTCGCATCACTCGATGATCAAGGCCCGCTCGCGGACCTGGGCCTCGTTCTGCCGATCGGTCAGCCGGGTCGGATAGTCGCCGGTGAAGCAGGCATCGCAGAACTGCGGCAGCTCGTTGTTGCGGCGCGGCTCGCCGACGGCGCGGTAAAGCCCGCCGATGGTCAGGAACGCCAGGCTGTCGACGTCGATGAAGCGGGCGAGTTCGGCGAGATTCATCCGCGCCGCGATCAGCTTCGACTTCTCCGGCGTATCGACGCCATAGAAGCACGGGTCGGTGGTCGGCGGCGAGGCGATGCGCATGTGCACCTCGGTGGCGCCGGCATCCCGCACCATGCGGACGATCTTCTGCGACGTCGTGCCGCGCACGATCGAATCGTCGACCAGGATCACCCGCTTGCCGGCGATCACCGCCTTGTTCGGGTTGTGCTTCAGCTTGACGCCCATGTGGCGGATCGCGTCGGTCGGCTGGATGAAGGTGCGCCCGACATAGTGATTGCGGATGATGCCGAGATCGAACGGCAGGCCCGCCGCCTCGGCATAGCCCATCGCCGCCGGCGTGCCGGAGTCCGGCACCGGGATGACCACATCGGCCGGCACCGGCGACTCGGCGGCGAGCTCGGCGCCGATGCGCTTGCGCACCGAATAGACCGAAGTGCCGGCAACGAGCGAATCCGGCCGGGCGAAGTAGACATATTCGAAGATGCAGAACCGGCTGGTCGCCGGTTCGAACGGCCGCAGGCTCTCGATGCCGTCCTCGGTGATGACGACCATCTCGCCCGGCTCGATCTCGCGCACCAGCCGCGCGCCGATGATGTCGAGCGCGCAGGTCTCGGAGGCGAGCACCTGGGCGCCATCGACCTCGCCCAGCACCAGCGGCCGCACGCCGAGCGGATCGCGCACGCCGATCAGCTTCTTCTCCGACAGGGCGACGAAGGCATAGGCCCCCTCGATGCGCTTCAGCGCGTCGATGAAGCGGTCGACCAGGTTGTTGTAGCGCAGCGCCGTGGCGGTGAGATGGATCACCGTCTCTGTATCGGACGTCGACTGGAAGATCGAGCCGCGCTGCTGCAACTCGTCCTGCAGGGTCCGGGCATTGGTGATGTTGCCGTTATGCGCGATGGCGAAGCCGCCGGCGGCGAACTGCGCATACATCGGCTGGACATTGCGCAGCACCGGCGCGCCGGTGGTCGAATAGCGGGTGTGGCCGATGGCGCGATCGCCGGTCATGCGCTCGACGGCGCCGGCCTTGGAGAAGTTGTCGCCGACGAGACCGATATGGCGCTCGACATGGAAATGCGTGCCATCGAACGAGGCGATGCCCGCCGCTTCCTGGCCCCGGTGCTGCAGCGCATGCAGGCCGAGCGCCGTGAGCGCCGCCGCTTGCGGGTGGCCGAACACGCCGAAGACGCCGCATTCCTCGTGCAGGTGGTCGTCGTCGTCGCCAGCCGCGAAAGGCAACGTCGAAAAATCGTCCATGGTCCGGCCGCTCCTCGCATGCGGGCATCTCGACCGGGAGGCGGTCGCGGGGCCGGCAGGCGCCAAACTCGGGGTCAGATATCTCGACGCGCGCTCGCGATGCTGCAGCGCGCGCGTGGCGGATGAGACCGTCGCCGATCTCGGCCCTCCATTGGACGCTCAAGCGCGGCGGGTCAAGTCCGGTCAAACCGGATCGTGGCGGACGCGTCGATTTTATCACCAGATGACGGAGTTGTGACGGCGCCCGCGAGCACCGTCCGCGACCGGCGCGACCCGCCGTTTCAGCGGGTCGGCAGCGCCGCCGCCGCCGCGTTCAGCGGCTTGACCAGCGCGGCGGCGCCGGCGGCGCGGTTCGGCAGGCTCGACGGAACCTCGCTGCGCGGCGCCTGACCGCCCGGCTGGGCCGGCTTGGTCGCCGGCGCCGGGGTTTCGGGGGCGTCATCCGTCGGCTCCTCGTTCTGCGGCGGCTGGCGATTCTTCAGCACGTCGAAGATCTTGGTTTCGGCATCCTCCGGCAGCATCTGCACCAGCCGGTTGCCGAGGAACGACAAGAGCGGCCGCGACTTCGCGCCGGAAACCCAGGCCGGCGGATTGGGCACGAACCAGTCGAAGAACAGCATGGCGACGACCAGCAGCAGCAAGCCGCGCGCCGCGCCGAACAGGAACCCGAACGACCGGTCGAGCGGCCCGAAGGCCGAGTCGAGCACGAAGTCCGAGATCTTCATGGTGATGTAGCTGACGATCAGCAGCGTCACGACGAAGACGATCGCCGCGGCGATGCCAAGCGCCACCGTGTCCGGCACCTGCCCGAGATAGGGCTTCAGATGCGGCAGCAGCGGCTTGTGAAAGACATAAGCCGCGGCCGCCGCCGCGACCCAGGCCGCGATCGACAGAACCTCGCGAATGAAGCCACGGAACATGGCGAGGAGTGCCGACAGCAGCACAACGGTGAGTACGATGCCGTCGAGCAGCGTGATGAAGTCCATCGCCTATTCTCCCAATCCGCGGTGGCCGAGTTCCGGACCAGGCGGGTCGTGTGGCCGAATCGCGGTGCGGTTCGGTTGCAGGTTATACCAAAGGCCGTCGGTGCCGATGCACGCGGCCTTCGGGAATGCGCGTTTTCCAGCCGTTTCGTCGGCCAGGACGAACACGGCGCGGTGCAGCAGACGGTCGGTCCCGGCCGCCGCATCCTCGCCGGCGAGCCGGCGGGCGGCGATCGAAGCCGGATCGCGCCGTCACGATACCCTGATTTTCGTCAGGGTTCGAGCCGCCTCAGCGCCGCCGCCAGTCGTCGCGGGAATTGTCGCCGCGACGTTCGTCCGTCCGCTCTGCCCGGCCGCGCGCGTCGGGCACGGCCTGCGGATTGCCGGCCGAACCGGCGGCAATGCCGGCCACCAGCGATACCAACGCATCAACTGCGACAGTTTCAAGACCGACCTTGGGAACATCCGGTCGATTGGCCTCGGGAACGACCGCGCTGACGAACCCGAGCCGCTCGGCCTCGCGCAGCCGCGCCTCCGCCCGGGGCACCGGCCGGATCGCCCCCGACAGGCTGACTTCGCCGAAATAGACCCGATCGGATGCCAGGGCAACCCCGCTGAGCGACGACACCAGCGCGGCGGCGACGGCGAGATCCGCCGCCGGCTCGTTGATCCTGAGCCCGCCGGCAATGGCGAGATAGACGTCGTGCTGCCCCAGCCGCAGGCCGCAATGGGCCTCCAGCACGGCGATCACCATGGCGAGCCGGCTGCTGTCCCAGCCGACGACGGCGCGTCGCGGCGTTCCAAGCGACGACGGCGCCACCAGCGCCTGCACCTCGACCAGCAGCGGCCGCGAGCCCTCCATGCCGGCAAACACCGCCGCGCCGGGCGAACGCGCATTGCGCTCGCCCAGGAACAGCTCCGACGGATTGGCGATCTCCTTCAAGCCGAGCCCGGTCATCTCGAACACGCCGATCTCGTCGGTCGGCCCGAAGCGGTTCTTCACCGCCCGCAGGATGCGGTATTGGTGCGCCCCGTCGCCCTCGAAATACAGCACCGCGTCGACCATGTGCTCGACGACGCGCGGCCCGGCGATCTGCCCGTCCTTGGTGACATGGCCGACCAGCACCACTGTCGCCCCCGAGGTCTTGGCATAGCGGATCAGCGCCTGCGCCGCCGCGCGCACCTGCGTCACCGTGCCGGGCGCGCTTTCGGCGAGCTCGGTCCACAGCGTCTGGATCGAATCGATGATCACCAGCGCCGGCGCCGCCCCGGCCGTGAGCGTCGCCAGGATGTCTTCCACCGAGGTCTCGGCGGCGAGTTCCACCGGCGCCTTCGCCAGCCCCAGCCGCTCGGCCCGCAGCCGCACCTGCGCCACCGCCTCCTCGCCGGAGATATAGACGACGCGGTGGCCATTCAGCGCCAGCGTCGCCGAGGCCTGGATCAGCAGCGTCGACTTGCCGATGCCGGGATCGCCGCCGACCAGCAGCGCCGAGCCGCGCACGAAGCCGCCGCCGGTTACCCGGTCCAGCTCGCCGATATGCGAAACCACCCTCGGCGCTTCCTTGCTCTCGCCCGCCAGCGGCACCAGCGGCACCACCCGCCCGCGCTTGCCGCTCGCCGCATGCTTCGCCGGCCCGCCGCCGATCCCGCCGCCCTCGTCGAGTTCCTCGACAATCGTATTCCAAGCCCCGCACCCATCACACCGCCCCGCCCACCGGCTGGTGACGGACCCGCAAGACTGACAGACGAATCGGGAAATGCGCTTGGCCATGCTCGGTATTTATGGGTGCAGCATCGGCCTTGCCAATCGCATTGATCATCGGCATCGCCAGAGGCATGTCAAATACGGCAGCGCGGCAGATTTTTGGAACTCTTGGTGATCCATGCCTGTCCGAAAGGTGGAAAGCGAACCGTTCACAATGCGCCGCAGTTCCCTCCAGCCGCCTGCGATCCGTCGTCAATGAGGGAGGTGAGCCGGAGTGTCGGCCCGGACGGTCAGGTTTGCGCGTGATTCAGGCGGCCTCAGGTCGGCGGTACCAATTCAGTAGCGTGGCCGGACAGGTCTGATCGACCTGTCCGGCATCATTACCCGTGGATGTGGTCAGCCGCAAAAGTGTAAGGCGCCACGTTGCCGTGGCGCCTCTACTTTTCAGTTCCGTCCAGCAGCGGGCGAATCTGCTTTGTCAAGCAGCATGTTAGTGAAAAGGCAGTGGTTTGGATCTCATAGTGTCATTTAGCCTTCACATTGTGGCAAAGTCAAGAACTGTGCCTGGTTAGAAAGGTACTGGCACGTCTGGAAACAAATGATGCACGTAGCATTCATTCATTTTCGTTAACGTGCGATCTTTCGTTCGTTTTCTTGCTATCGAGCCAGATGGATCTGATCGAGTTGTTCGAGTGCGAACGCGTGTGAGTCGAGTTGATCCGCATTCAAGTAAGCGGCGGCGCGATGGCGACCAAGCGGTTGCGCGTTCGCCGCGAGATCGCCCCGTTCCAATGCGGCGTCTGTTGCGATCTTGCAGAGAATCTCAAGCAATTCCACTGCATGGGCCTTGATGTCGCTTGGCTCGCCGATGAGTACCGACGCTCGCAAGAGCGTGTCCGCAAGCTGGTAGGTCGAGCTCTTTCGGCCTCGTTCAAGCGCATTCCTGAGTTTGGGCAGGTAGGCTCTGAGCTGATCGCAGATCTCATTGAACTGCGCCGTCTTCGATTCGCCCCGGGCTGTGAGCGACAGCCCAACTTCGGCAAGGTAAAAGATCAGGTCATTCAGCGGACCGAATTCGACATGGTCCGCGCCGCTCGCGTCGACGACTGACTGTGCGAGTTTCCGGGCGGCCTGCAGATGATGGTCATACTCGTCCAGCCTATCCCTGACCTTGTTGGCGATCTGCCAATGGACGATGGCTTGGATCTGCGAAATGGAGCCCGCGACCCAACCGATGCCGGTGCGTTTCTCGCTAGAGAGACGTTTGAAAAGCTGTTCAGCCTCCGTGAGTTGCTTAAGAGCCTCGTCTGGGTTGTTACCACGTCGTTGGAGCAGGGAGCCGAGGCGATAGCGGGAGACCCAGTCGTCCGTGTCTTCTTTGATCAGTGTTTCATAAATACCTTGGGCTGCATCCAGATGGTTTTGGTCTCGCGAATAAGAGAAAATGTATGCGCGCTCGGCGCGTAGCGAGTAGTATATCCTGTCGAGAGGAGGAGTGCTTTTGTGCCTGGTGATTTCTTCATTAAATTCAAGTGTATAGAAAGCATTGGCAGTTTCTTCCAAGAGATTCAGGTCACCATTCTTGCGGCGGGCCTCGAAATCATTCCATAATGCGCAGGCCTTTTCGTAATCGGCTGCCAGTCTTGGAAAGCGTTGAGTAAACACCTCCTTATGCCGATCCGGGGAATCAATTGGCCTGCGGTGCTTTGAGCTCTCAGTTTCTACGATTGCTGCTTTGGGAAGATCGCGTTTTATGAATTCCATGAACTGATTCACGCCATCAAGCATCAGCTTTAGAATTCTTAGATGTTGAAATTCATCGCTGGTTTTTCCCCGTTGTGTGTTATAATAATAGGTGTGATCGTAACTGCCCCATACATCCTCGATGCAATTTCTTAGCTGTATTTCAATAAGCATTGACTTGGGATTGTCTGGATTTTTCAGGAATTTTAATGCTTCGTCTGTCTTCGGGGGGATCCATGTTCCAACAACATGAACTGAAGAGTAGCCAGTTTTGCGAGTATCTGGCTTAATTTCAACCTTTGAAAAGTAAGAATGATTAGGATGATTTTGAATCGTTTCTTTGATTGACTCAAAATTTGATAATGGAGAATCGGATTCAAAATTTGAATTTACAGTAATTTCAATTTCAGAATTGGGTAAAAATAAGGAATGACATATGGAATTGTTAAAAATATTCCCAATAAGAGAGGCGATATCGCTGAGATGATAACTTACAATTCTATACCCAAGGATATCTGGCAGCATGTCAGCGTCATAATTTTTACCCGATTTCTTCTTATCGATAACCTTTTCGATAATTCGCTCTATCAGTTTAAATCGATAACTTATATCCTTGATTCCAAGATTCAGCTTTTTCTGATCCTGGAGCAGGCGGGTCGCATGCGGCTCAATGAGGCGCGCTAGCTCGAGGTATCGTCGTCCCCGCAACTCAATCCTGTCAGTCAACGTCGCTTCGTCGGCCATGTGCTTGCCATCCCATTGTCGGCGACACCAGTTTGGCGCGGACCTGCCGCATCGTCAACATCTGGTTTCACCCCACATATCGCCGCCCATACCGCCGCCCCAATCCCGTCAGCACCTCGTAGCCGATGGTGCCGGCGTGGCGGGCGAGGGTGTCGACGGTGAGGGTGTCGTCGAGGAGCGACAGCCAGCTGCCGCGGCTGATGCTGCCTTCGGGTGCGTCGGTGATGTCGACGGCGGTCAGGTCCATCGAGATGCGGCCGATCAGCGGATAGAGGCGACCGTCGAAGCGGGCATGGGCGCCGGGGGCGGCGTCGGACGAGCCGGAAAGCCGGTGCACCCCGTCGGCATAGCCGATCGACAGGATGGCGACACGGCTGTCGCGCTTGGCGGTCTCGGCGCCGCCATAGCCGATGGCATCGCCCTTGGCGACGCGGCGGACCTGAATGACCCGGGCGTCGAGCCGCGCCACCGGCTTGAGCGGCGCCTGTCCGTCGACCGCCTCGCCGCCATAGAGCGCGATGCCGGGCCGGGTCAGATCGTAGGCCGGCAGGCGCCCGGCGCGGATGCCGGCGGAGTTCAGCAGCGACGCCGGCGCATCGGGAAACAACAGCGTCGCGGCGTCGAAGCCGTCGACCTGATCGGCGTTCTCGCGCCGGTCCGGCTGGTCGGCGCAGGCGAGATGGCTCATCACCAGCGCGATATCGAGCTGCGGCCGCTCCAACCATTCGCCCGCCCGGGCCCGTGCCTCGTCGAGTCCGAGGCCGAGCCGGTTCATGCCGGTGTCGACATGCAAGGCACAGGCAAGCTTGCGGCCGCGGGCGCGGGCAATCTCCGACCACTGGTCGATTTCCTCGCCGCTGCCCAGGACCGGCACCAGATTATGGGCGGCGAGCGTCGCGCCGGCTTCGTCGAACAGGCCGTTGAGCACGAAGATGCGCGCCTTCGGCGCCACGGCACGGGCGCGAATGCCCTCCTGCGGCAGCGCCACGAAAAACGTCTCGCACCCGGCATCCCGCAACGCCGCCACCGCCGGCTCGATCCCGATCCCGTAGGCATCCGCCTTGACGACGGCCGCCGTCTCCGCCGCCGGCGTTATCGCCGCGAGCGTCCGCCAATTGTCGACCAGCGCCGCAAGGTCGATGGTCAACCGGGCACCGGCAAGATCGAGGGGCGGGGGAGGGGTGTGGGGCAAGGCGGGCTCGTCGGCTGCGGGCCGGGGAAAGGGCTCTCTTGGCACTCGCGCGCCGCTGCGGCGCCACGCGGGATCCATGACGCTTATAGGCCGGTTCGACCCGTCCTGTCAGCCCGGCCGGCGCCGCCCTCAATCCATCCGGACCGGCAAGTGGTCGTCGCGGATGAGGTCGGAGAAGCGGGTGAATTCGCCGTTGAACTGCAGTTCGGCGGTGCCGGTTGGGCCGTGGCGCTGCTTGCCGATGATGACTTCGGCGACGCCGCGCATGCGGTTGAACTTTTCTTCCCACTTGAACCACGCCTCGGTGCCCTTTTCCTGCGGCTCGGCGTTCTTCAGGTAGTACTCCTCGCGATAGACGAACATCACCACGTCGGCGTCCTGCTCGATCGAGCCGGATTCGCGCAGGTCCGACAGCTGCGGCCGCTTGTCCTCGCGGTTTTCCACCTGACGCGACAGCTGCGACAGCGCCACGATCGGCACTTCCAGTTCCTTCGCCAGCGCCTTCAGGCCGGTGGTGATCTCGGTGATTTCCTGAACGCGGTTTTCCGAGCCGCGCTTGGAGCCGGAGCCGGTGAGGAGCTGCAGGTAGTCGACGATCAGCACGTCGAGCCCGCGCTGCCGCTTCAGCCGGCGGGCGCGCGCGGCGAGCGCCGAGATCGAGATGCCGCCGGTCTGGTCGATGTAAAGCGGCACGGTCTGCGAGGTCTGCGCATAGGCGACGAGCCGTTCCCACTCGGCCTCACTGATCTCGCCGCGGCGGATCTTGTGCGAGGCGATCTCGGTCTGCTCCGACATCACGCGGGTGGCGAGCTGTTCCACCGACATTTCCAGCGAGAAGAAGCCGACAATGCCGCCGTCGACGGTCTTCATCGTGCCGTCGGCCTGTTCCTCGGCGCGGTAGTTGGCGGCGATGTTGTAGGCGATGTTGGTGGCGAGCGACGTCTTGCCCATCGCCGGACGGCCGGCGAGGATGATCAGGTCGGAGCGCTGCAGGCCGCCGACCTTTTCGTCGAGCGTGCGGATGCCGGTGGAAATGCCCGACAGCGTGCCCTCGCGCTGGAAGGCGGCCGCCGCCATGTCGACCGACAGCTTCAGCGCGGTGGAGAAATCGACGAAGCCGCCGTCATAGCGGCCCTTTTCCGCCAGCGCGAACAGCTTCTTCTCCGCCTCCTCGATCTGATGGCGCGGCGTCATCTCGATCGGCGCGTCGAAGGCGACGTTGACCACGTCCTCGCCGATGCGGATCAGGTTCCGCCGCACCGCCAGATCATGGATGATGCGGCCGAAATCCTCGGCATTGATGATCGTCGTCGCTTCCGATGCCAGCCGCAGCAGGTATTGCAGCACGGTGACGTCGGCGATCTTGTCGTCGCCGGTGAAGAACGTCTTCAGCGTGATCGGCGAGGCGGTCTTGCCCGAGCGGATCAGCGCCGATGCCTTCTCGAAGATCGCCCGGTGCGCCTCGATCATGAAATGACCGGGCTCGAGGAAGTCCGAGACCCGATAGAACACCTCGTTATTGACCAGGATCGCGCCGAGCAGCTGGCGTTCGGCCTCGACATTGTGCGGCGCGGTCCGGCCGAGCGGCGCGGTCGGGGTTTCCTCGGGGCGGCGGGCAAGCTGATTCACGGGGGGCCTCTCCAGCGGCAGCGGACGGACGCGGCAAGCCAGCGTCGAATCGACCGTTTACCGGTTGTTAGGCATTATGGCAGGCGCGGCCTTCATAGAAGGCGCGACGTGACGGCAGCGCGCGACTGATCCCGTTATCCAACATCGTCCACAGGCGGCGGATGGGCGCCGGGTGAAATCCGCCAACCGTTGCGCCGCGCGCCAACAGATTGTTCGGACAGTGCATTTCGATCGGCAAGCCGGGGTTTTCCACCCATTGTCCCGGCCTTTTCCCCAGCCCGGGGCGAATTCGCCGCTTGACAGCGGTCGCCGGCGGGAAGTCGCCCAGGCGGCGGGGAGGGTGGTTTTCCCCAAGTGCGCCGCCGGACAAAACAATCCGCCGCGCGAGGTTGCTTTTCGGTCGCGCCCGACTATAGTCCCGGCCAAGTCGGAGCGTAGCGCAGTCTGGTAGCGCACTAGCATGGGGTGCTAGGGGTCGAGAGTTCGAATCTCTCCGCTCCGACCATTGGCCGCAATTCCCCGCCGGCCCGATCCACCGACACAGATCGACGACGCGGCACGACGGCCGGCCCAGCCCGACGCTTGTCGTATCGACGCGCCCGCCGATGCCGACCGCTGGCGGGGCAGGGCGGGCAACACCCGTGCTGCGCCGCCGGGGTGCGACGGTTTGGCGCGGTTGCCGGAGCTGGCGAGGCATCCAATCGATTGAGATGGGGTTTTCCGGCCCAATGCGGCGGCTGGCGCCCGCCTGCAACAGTGCGGTGCGGCAATCGATTGGAATCGTTCGAATTTGCCGGCGTTTTTGCGTGGAAGTGACTATTGACGCCGCCGGTGATTTCCGGGACCGTTGCGAACGCCTCGCAATAGCCGATCGGAACGCCCCATGGAAAACCTCTCGACCGCCCTGCAATCAGGTTCGATCTTCCTGCGCGAAGGTGTCGAGGCGTTGCTGATCATCACCGCGCTTGCCGCCGCGATGCGGCGCATCGGCCCCGGCGTCAGCCTGCGGCCGATCGCCTGGGGCACGCTCGGCGCCGTCGTGGCGAGCCTGCTGATGGCGGCGGTGTTCCAGCTGTTCTTCGACGGCGTCCACAACGACTTCATCGAGGCCGGCGTGGTGGCCGTCGCGGCCGTGTTGATGATCTACATGAGCGGCTGGCTGTTCGTGCGGCAGGATCCCAAGGTCTTCCGCCGCATGATCGATCGCAGCGCCGCGCGCGCCCGCGACAACGGCACGGCCTGGTCGCTGGCGGCGGTGTCGTTCCTGGCGGTGTTCCGCGAGGGCGCCGAGACGGTGCTTTTCATGCACGCCCTCGCCGGAACCAGCGGCGCCACCGTCTCCGGCATCCTCGCCGGCATCGCCGCAGCGCTGGTCGCCCTGCTGCTGATCTATTTCGCCATGCAGTGGCTGGCGCTGCGCATTCCGCTGCGGCCGTTGTTCGTCGTCACCTCGGCCTTCCTGTTCGTCATGGGCCTGCGCTTCATCGGCGGCGCGGTGCAGGAGCTGCAGGAACAGGAAGTTCTCGGCTTCGATCCGTCGCCAATGCCGGAATGGCTCGCCGGCCTCGGCTTCAATGCCAGCTGGCAGGCCGTCGGCGTCCAGGCCGTCGTGCTGGCGCTTCTGCTCGCCGGTCTGGTTCCGAGCATGCTGCGCGCCCGACTGCAACCGGCTCCGATCGCCGCCGAGTGACAGTGCAGGCGAAATGTGAGGCCACCCCGGTCGCGGATCCGGGCGGCGTCTTGAAATGAAAAGGGGGCTCGAGGTTGCGAAACCTCGGGCCCCGTTTTTCAGTGTCGACGCGCTCGATCGTCGATCGCGCCATCGCTCGCCGATCACTCGTCCTTGGCGGCTTTCGCCTTGGTGGCCTTTGCCGGCGCCGTGGCTTTCGTCGTCGCCGCCGCCTTGGACTTCGTCGCGGCGGTCTTGCCCGTCGCCGCCTTCGTCGTCGTGGCCTTCGTCGCCGCCTTGGTTGTGGCCGCCTTGGCCGCGCCGGTCTTTGCCTTCGCCGTCGGCTTGGTCTCGCCGGTCGCGCCGTCATCGCCCTTGGCGGCTTTCGCCGGCTTGGCCGCGGCCTTGGTCGACTTCGCCTTGGCTCCGGCCTTGGCCTTCTTCGACGGTGCCGCCAGCGCCCGCTCGGCGATCAGCGCGATCGCCACGTCGAGCGTCACCGCCTTGGGATCGGTGCCCTTCGGCAGCGTCGCGTTGATGTCGCCATGGTTGACATAGGCGCCGTAGCGCCCGTCGCGCACCGTCACCGGCCCGCTCAGCGTCGGATGCTCGCCGAGATTGGCCAGCGCCGCCGGCGCCGAACGCCCGCGCCCGCCGCGCGCCGCCTTCTCGGCGATCAGCGTCACCGCCCGGTTTTCGCCGACCTCGAACACGTCCTCGACGCTCGGCAGGTTGGTGTAGCCGCCGTCGTGTTGCAGATACGGCCCGAACCGGCCGATATTGGCGACGATCGGCTTCTTGGTTTCCGGATGGATGCCCACCGTGCGCGGCAGGTTGATCAGCTTCAATGCCCGCTCCAGCGTCATCGTCGCCGCGTCCCAGCCCTTGGGCAGCGAGCCGCGCTTCGGCTTGTCGCCGTCGCCGAGCTGGACATAGGGACCGAAGCGGCCGCTCTTCAGCGTCACGTCGAGCCCGGTATCCGGGTCCTGGCCCAGCACCCGGTCGCCATTGCCCTCGCCGCCCTCGCCGCCGTCGCCCTCGCCGCCGGAGGAGTTCAGCTGTCGGGTATAGCGGCAGTCGGGATAGTTCGAGCAGCCGATGAACGAGCCGAACTTGCCGAGCTTCAGCGACAGCTTGCCATTGCCGCAGGTCGGGCAGGCGCGCGGGTCCGAGCCGTCGGCGCGCGGCGGGAAGATGTGGTCGCCGAGCAATTCGTTGATCGCGTCGAGGACCTGCGCCACCCGCAGTTCCTTGATGCCGGCGACGGCGCGGGAGAATTCCTCCCAGAACTGCCGCAGCACCTCTTTCCACGACAGTTCGCCGGCCGAGATCTTGTCGAGCTGCTCTTCCAGCCCGGCGGTGAAGCCGTATTCGACATAGCGCTCGAAGAAGCTCTCGAGGAAGGCGATGACCAGCCGGCCCTTGTCCTCCGGGATCAGCCGGCGCTTGTCCAGCCGCACATATTCGCGATCGCGCAGCACCGCCAGCGTCGAGGCATAGGTCGACGGCCGGCCGATGCCGAGCTCTTCCATCTTCTTCACCAGCGTCGCTTCGGTGTAGCGCGGCGGCGGCTCGGTGAAGTGCTGGGTGGCTTCGATCGCCTTGCGTGCCGGCTTGTCGCCGGTCTGCAGGATCGGCAACCGCCGGCTCTCCTCGTCGTCCTCGTCGTCGCGCTTCTCGTCGAGCAGCCGCAGGAAGCCGTCGAACTTCACCACCGAGCCGACCGCCCGCAGCTCCGCCGAGCGGCCGCCGTCGCGGGCGAGAATGTCGACCGTGGTGCGCTCCAGCACCGCCGATTCCATCTGGCTGGCGACGGTGCGCATCCAGATCAGCTCATAAAGCTTGTACTGGTCCGGCTCCAGCATGCGGCGGACGTCCGCCGGCCGCCGGAACAGGTCGGTCGGACGGATGGCCTCGTGCGCTTCCTGGGCGTTCTTCGCCTTGGTCGAATAGAATCGCGGCTTTTTCGGCACATAGGCCGGGCCGAATTCGCGGTCGATCACCTTGCGCACCGCGCCGATCGCCTCCGGCGCGATCTGCACGCCGTCGGTTCGCATATAGGTGATGAGACCGACCGTCTCGCCGCCGATGTCGGTGCCTTCATAAAGCCGCTGCGCCACCTGCATCGTCTTCTGCGCCGAGAAGCCGAGCGCATAGTTCGCCGCCTGCTGCAACGTCGAGGTGGTGAACGGCGGATAGGGATTGCGCTTCACCGGCTTCGATTCGACGCTCGACACCTCGAACGCCGCCCGCTCCAGCATCGCCTTGGCTTCGCCGGCGGTGTTGCCGTCGCCGATCGACAGCCGGTTGACCTTCTTGCCCGCCCACACCGACAGCCGGGCGTCGAACGCCTCCTGCTTGCCGGTTTCGAGCTTGGCGACGATCGACCAGTATTCCTGCGGCTTGAACTTCTCGATTTCGGTTTCGCGGTCGCAGATCAGCCGCAGCGCCACCGACTGCACCCGGCCGGCCGAGCGCGCTCCCGGCAGCTTGCGCCACAGCACCGGCGACAGGTTGAACCCGACCAGATAGTCGAGCGCCCGGCGCGCCAGATAGGCGTCCACCAGCGGCTCGTCGATGGCGCGCGGGTTGGCCATCGCCTCGAGCACCGCCTGCTTGGTGATGGCGTTGAACACGACGCGCTGGATTTCCTGCCCCTTGATCGCCCGCTTGTCGCGCAGCACCTGCAGCACGTGCCACGAGATCGCCTCGCCCTCGCGATCCGGGTCGGTCGCCAGGATCAGTCGGTTCGACGACTTCACCGCCGAGGCGATTTCCGACATCCGTTTCGACGACTTGCCGTCGACCTCCCACAGCATGGCGAAATCGTCATCCGGATTGACCGAACCATCCTTGGCCGGCAGGTCGCGGATATGGCCGAACGACGCCAGGACCTGATAGCCCGGCCCCAGATACTTGTTGATGGTCTTGGCCTTGGCGGGCGACTCGACGATGACGACGTTCATGGGACCCCGAGCATTCGGCAGCGGCGGCGCGATGCCCCCGTGCTGGCGCGACGCATCTTAGCCGCCGGCCAATCTCAATTGTCCATATGTAGCCTCCCGGTCAAGTCGCACGATGGCGCCGGGAGCGGCAAAAGCGCGAAGAATCCCGCTTCTGTTGTGCGCCGGGCACCGCGCCTCGTGCCGAGGTGCTTGCAAATCCCGCTTATTTGGTCCATGCCCCCCGCACGCATATAGGACGGTGTCATGAGCGGCGAAAACGGCTACACCTACGCCCACGCGGGTGTGGATATCGATGCGGGCAATGCCCTGGTGAAGCGGATCAAGCCGCTGGTGAAGGCGACCATGCGCGCCGGCGCCGATGCCGAAATCGGCGGTTTCGGCGGTCTTTTCGATCTCAAGGCCTGCGGCTTCACCGATCCGGTGCTGGTTGCCGCCAATGACGGCGTCGGCACCAAGCTCAAGGTCGCCATCGAGGCCAACGCCCACGACACCGTCGGCATCGACCTCGTCGCCATGTCGGTCAACGACCTCGTCGTCCAGGGCGCCGAGCCGCTGTTCTTCCTCGACTACTTCGCCACCGGCAAGCTGGACGTCGGCGCCGCGCGCACCATCATCGCCGGCATCGCCCAGGGCTGCAAAGAGGCGGGCTGTGCGCTGGTCGGCGGCGAGACGGCGGAAATGCCGGGCATGTACGCCAAGGGCGACTACGATCTGGCCGGCTTCGCCGTCGGCGCGGTGGAGCGGAGCGAGGCGCTGACCGGCGCGCATGTCGCCGAGGGCGACGTGATCCTCGGCCTTGCCTCCACCGGCGTGCACTCCAACGGCTTCTCGCTGGTGCGCAAGGTGGTCGAGCGTTCCGGCCTTGCCTGGGACGCGCCGGCGCCCTTTGTTCCCGGAAAGACCCTTGCCGCGGCGTTGCTGACGCCGACCCGCATCTACGTGAAGAGCACGTTGGCCGCGATCAAGGTCGGCGGCGCCGCGCAGCGCAACATCAAGGCGCTGGCGCATATCACCGGCGGCGGCCTGGTCGACAATGTGCCGCGCGTGCTGCCCGACACCCTGCAGGCGGAGATCGACGGCGCAAGCTGGGAGCTGCCGCCGGTGTTCCAATGGCTGATGAAGACCGGCGGCGTCCCGGTCGCCGACCTGATCCGCACCTTCAATTGCGGCATCGGCATGATCGCCGTAGTGGAACCGGATGCCGAACAGCGCGTCAGCCGCGTGCTGGCCGAACATGGCGAGACGGTCCGCCGCATCGGCCGCATCGTGCGGCGGCCGCGCGACGGCGAAGGGTGCATCCTGCGCAACGTGAACTGGTGAGCGCGGGCATGGCGCTGAAAGTCGCCGTGCTGATCTCCGGTCGCGGCTCAAATTTGCAGGCGCTGATCGACGCCTTCGGGCCGCAGGTCGCCGACTCGCCGGTGCGGATCGTCGTGGTGCTTTCCAACCGACCAGACGCCCCGGGCCTGGAGCGCGCCGCCAAGGCCGGGCTCAAGACCGCGATCCTCGACCACAAGAGCTTCGCCGCGCGGGCCGAATTCGACCTGGCGCTGGACCGCGAGATCCGTGCGGCTGGCGCCGAGTTCGTCGTGCTCGCGGGTTTCATGCGCCTGCTGACCGAGGGCTTCATCGCCGCCTGGAAGGACCGGATGATCAACATCCACCCCGCGCTGCTGCCGTCCTTCAAGGGGCTCGATACCCACCGTCGCGCGCTGGAAACCGGCGTCAAGCTGCATGGCTGCACGGTGCATTTCGTGCGCCATGAGACCGACACCGGCCCGATCATCGCGCAGGCCGCGGTGCCGGTGCTGCCCGACGACGACGAGGCGAAGTTGGCAAGCCGGGTTCTGCGGGCGGAGCACAGAATCTATCCGCTCGCCTTGCGCCTGATCGCCGAAGGCAAGGTGCGCGTCGAGGGTGAGCGTGCCGTCATCGACCGCATGCCGGCGCCCGACGGCGTGCTGCTCAACCCGGCCGATTCCTGAGGCGCGGATGCGTCGGGCCGTCCGGAAGGGGCTTGGCGCGCTCGGCCTGCTGCTGCTCACGGCATGTGAACCGGCGCCGGATTTCGACCACTATGTGCTGGCGCTCAGCTGGCAGCCGGCATTCTGCGAGACGCATGCGAACAAGCCGGAATGCCGCGCCCTCGATGCCGCCGATTTCGCCGCCAGCAATCTGGTGCTGCACGGGCTATGGCCCAACGACGCATTGGCCGAGGAACCGGCCTATTGCGGCGTCGCGGCCAGCGAACGCGCAACCGACGAATCCGGCCAGTGGTGCGAACTGCCGCCGCCCGGCGCCGACCGCGAGATCGAATCCGCGCTGCAGGACCTGATGCCCGGGGCCGCATCCTGCCTCGACCGGCACGAATGGCTGAAGCACGGCACCTGCTCCGGCCTCGACGCCGATGCCTATTTCGCCGCCTCGGCGCGCCTGACCGAGGGCTTCCAGGCGACCCGGCTGGCGGGCGTTCTGCGCCATAGCGTGGGCCGGGAGATTCCCCTGATCCGGCTGGTCGAGGCCTTCCGGCTCGATTTCGGTGCCGAGGCCGGCGCGGCGCTGACGATCACCTGCCGGCGCTCGGGCGGGCGCGCCTATCTTGCCGAGATCCGCGTGGCGCTGCGGCGCGACGCCGTGGACCGGGCGCTCGCCGCAGACAGCCTGTACCTGGCCGGGGATCCGCCGCGCGGTGGCTGTCCACGCAATGTCGTGATCGACCGGGCCGGGCCCGGGTGACGAGCAAGATCAGCCGCCCGGTCATCGCCGGACGGCAACTTGCGCCGGGAGCGAGCCTCGGCTAGATAGATTTCCGACCCAAGACCAGACCTGGAGCCACCCCGATGACGACCGAGCAGGACCAGTTTCTCGCCAGCAAGCAGCAGACCTGGGCCGCCTTCGGGCGCCTGCTGTTCTGGGGCACCATCCTGTCGGCCATCGTGACCTTGGTCGCGGTACTGTTCGCGATCTGACCGCCCATCGCGGCCGGCTGAAACGAAAGCGGCGTCAGGCCAGGCCTGCCGCCGCTGTTCTTTGCGAAGGCCGGATCGGCCTCAGCCGACGATCTCGATCCCGCTGAAGAAGAAGGCGATCTCGATCTTGGCGTTGTCCGGCGAATCCGAGCCGTGCACCGAATTGGCCTCGATCGATTCCGCGAAATCCTTGCGGATGGTGCCCGGCGCAGCGTTGGCCGGGTTGGTGGCGCCCATCACTTCGCGATACTTCGCCACCGCGTTCTCCCCTTCCAGGACCTGGACCACGACGGGGCCGCTGGTCATGAAGGTGCAGAGATCGTTGTAGAACGGGCGCTGGGCGTGCACTTCGTAGAACTTCTCGGCCTGGGCGCGGCTCAGCCACAGCCGCTTCTGGGCGACGATGCGCAGGCCCGCGGCCTCGATATGGGCATTGATCTTGCCCGTGAGATTACGGCGCGTGGCGTCCGGCTTGATGATCGAGAAGGTGCGTTCCTTGGCCATAATCCTTGAGCTCCTGTTGGCGAAACTGGCGCGGGGTTATATACAGTCCGCCGCGCCCCCGCAACTTAGGCAGCAAAATCGGCCGGTTTAGCGTTTCCGGCCCTGAATTCATTGAGAAAAGGCCGGTTTCCGGATCATGTTAACCATCACCGATTTGACCTGCCGCGTCGCCGGGCGGCCCTTGCTGGAAGGCGCCAGCCTGACCCTGCCGGCCGGGCACAAGGGTGGGTTGATCGGCCGCAACGGCACCGGCAAGACGACCCTGCTGAAGCTGATCGCCGGCGAGATCCAGGCCGATACCGGCGAGATCCGCCTGCCCAACAACGCGCGCATCGGCCGCATCGCCCAGGAAGCGCCGAGCGGGCCGCAGAGCCTGCTGGAGACCGTGCTCGCGGCGGACACCGAGCGCGCCAAGCTGCTGGACGAGGCAGAGCACGCCACCGACCCGCACCGCATCGCCGACATCCATCAGCGCCTGCACGAGATCGGCGCACACGCAGCGCCAGCCCGCGCGGCGCAGATCCTGCACGGCCTCGGCTTCGACGCCGCGGCGCAGGAGCGCCCGTGCAGCGATTTCTCCGGCGGCTGGCGCATGCGCGTGGCGCTGGCGGCGCTGCTGTTCCAAGCGCCCGACCTGTTGCTGCTCGACGAGCCCACCAACCATCTCGACCTCGAGGCCACGCTCTGGCTCGAGGATTTTCTCAAGCGCTATCCCTACACTGTGCTGCTGGTCAGCCACGATCGCGACCTGCTCAACGGAGCGGTGGACAAGATCATCCACCTGCACGAGCGCAAGCTCACCATGTACACCGGCGGCTACGACGATTTCGAACGTTTGCGCAGTGAAAGGCTCGCCTTGCAAGCAGCGGCGGCGGCCAAGCAGGACGCGCAGCGCAAGCACATGCAGGCCTTCATCGACCGCTTCCGCTACAAGGCGAGCAAGGCGCGCCAGGCGCAGTCGCGCATCAAGGCGCTGGCGAAGATGCAGCCGATCGCCGCCGCCGTCGAAGAGCGCGGCATCGAATTCACCTTTCCCGAGCCGGAGGAGCTGGCCCCGCCGCTCATCGTCATGGACGATGTCGCGGTGGGCTACGAGGAAGGCAAGCCGATCCTGACCCGGATCAACATGCGCCTCGACCCCGACGAGCGCATCGCGCTCTTGGGCTCGAACGGCAACGGCAAGTCGACCATGGCGAAGCTGATCGCCGGCAAGCTGAAGCCGATGGCGGGCGAGTTGCGCGCCTCGCGCAAGCTGAAGGTCGGCTATTTCGCGCAGCACCAGACCGACGAGCTCGACCTCGAGGCGACGCCGCTGCTGTCGATGGAGCGCGCGGCGCCCAATCTCAATGCCGAGAAATGCCGGGCGCATATCGCGCGCTTCGGTCTCGACGTGCAGCGCGCCACGACACCGGTCGGCAACCTCTCCGGCGGCGAGAAGGCGCGCCTGCTGCTGGCGCTGATGACCCATGCGGCGCCCAACATCCTCCTGCTCGACGAGCCGACCAACCATCTCGACATCGATTCCCGTCAGGCGCTGGTTCAGGCGATCAACGACTTCCCCGGCGCCGTGGTCCTCATCAGCCACGACCCGCATCTGATCGAGCTCACCGTCGATCGATTCTGGCTGGTGAAGGACGGACGCTGCCAGCCCTTCGACGGCGACCTCAACGACTACAAGGAGATGATCCTCAATCCCGGGCGCAGCGAGAAAGCGCGCGAGAAGCGGGAGAAGGCGGAAGCCAGGCCAGACGGCAAGACAGACGGCAGGTCGGGGCGCAAGGGCGGCGATGCCGGCGACCTGAAACGCCAGGTCGAGCAATCCGCTCTCGCCGTGAAAAAGCTGACCGAGGCCATGGATATCATCGAAAAGAAGATGGCCGATCGCAAGTTCTATGAAGAGCCCGCCGGCGTGATCGCGGACTGGCAGCGCAAGCATGCCGAAGTGACCAAGCGCCTGGAACAGGCCGAGGAAGCCTGGTTGCAGGCGCAGATGGCGCTGGATTCGGCGCCCTAGCCGCCCGCGCGGCGCCGCTGTCGCCGATCGTCGTTGAATCGGTGTATAATGCCCGCTTATCCGACTCGGGCAATCCATGCCGCTTCTGCACCCGGACCACGCCGATCCCGCAATCCTGGCAAATCTGCCCGAGAGCATCGGGCAGTTGCTGGCCTATTGGCAAAGCAAGCGTCGGGGCCGCGCCATGCCGTCGCGCGCCGACATCGAGCCGGCGGAGATCAAGACCTTCCTGCCGCTCTCGATCCTGGTGGATGTGACCTATGACGAACGCGGCGAACCCGATTTCACCTATCGCCTGGTCGGCACGCGCGAGGTGGAGATCCGCGGCAGCGACCCGACCGGTCGCCGCGTCGCCGAGGCCTATCACGGCCCGTCGGTGGAGAACGTGATCGGCTGCTACCGGCTCGTCGTCGACAACCGCGTGCCGTTCCTGGACGACGAGTATTTCGTGCGCGACGGCGACAACTTCGCCGACGAGGCCAACCTGTTCCTGCCGCTGTCGAATGACGGCGAACGGGTCAACATGGTGATGGTGTTCACCGCCTATCGGCGGCTGAGATAGCGGCTATCCGCTGCGCGCCTTCTCTTCCCACTTTCCCGCGGGAGACTGCTGGAAATAGACCAGTTGGTGGCCGGCCTGGAGATAGGATTTCCAGCGATCCCGCGCGGCGGCGACCGCAACATCGTCGTTGCCGTCGAACAGCTCGCAGACCAACGGGAAACCGCCGACATCGTTGCGCGCCGCGCCATCGCACAGGATGAGCAGCTTTGCTGCGTTGGGGCTCTCCTCGCCGTCGGTCAGATAGATCGGCTGCTCCGCCGCCTCGCCGTCCTTGGCGCTGCCATGCGGCAGGAACCCGTCCGGCTTGTAGGTCCACAGATGCGCGGCGAGCGCCTCCACCCGCTCCGGCGAGCCGGCAACCACCAGCGCCCGGTCGCCGCGGCCATAGGCGCGCTCCAGCATCACCGGGAGCGTGTCTTCCAGCGAAGCGCGCTGCAGGTGATAGAAGCGGATCTCGCTCACGCCGGGCTCCGGCTCCGCATCAGGCCTCTTCGTAGTGGCTCGCCACCAGGTGGTCGAGCAGGCGCACGCCGTAGCCGGTGGCCCCGCGCGGCGTGGTCGGGTGATCCTTGTCGGCCCAGGCCATGCCGGCGATGTCGAGATGCGCCCAGTGCACGCCGCGCTGCACGAAGCGCTGCAGGAACTCGGCCGCGGTGATGCTGCCGGCGTTGCGGCTGCCGCTGATGTTCTTCACATCGGCGGCGGGGCTGTCCATCATCTTGTTGTAGGCGGGCGCCAGCGGCATCCGCCACAGCAGTTCGCCGGTCGCCTTGCCGCTGGCGGCCAGCTGCTCGGCCAGATGGTCGTCGTTGCTGTACATGCCGCCATAGACCGATCCCAGCGCGATGAGAATGGCGCCGGTCAGGGTGGCGAGATCGATCATCACCTTCGGCTTGAAGTTCTCCTGGCAGTACCACATCGCGTCGGCGAGGACGAGGCGGCCTTCGGCGTCGGTGTTCAGTACCTCGATGGTCTGGCCCGACATCGAGGTGACGATGTCGCCCGGCCGCTGGGCCGAGCCCGAGGGCATGTTTTCCACCAGCCCGACCACGCCGACCGCGTTGACCTTCGCCTGGCGCAGCGCGAGGGCGCGCATGGCGCCGATCACCGCGGCGGAGCCGGCCATGTCCCACTTCATGTCTTCCATGCCGGCGGCCGGCTTGATCGAGATGCCGCCGGTGTCGAAGGTGACGCCCTTGCCGACGAAGGCGATCGGCTTTGCCTTGGCGTCGGAGGCGCCGTTCCACTGCATCACCACCAGCTGGCTTTCCCGCTCGCTGCCCTGGCCGACGCCGAGCAGGGCGCCCATGCCCAGCCGCTGCATCTCCTTCTCGCCCAGCACCTCGACCTTGACGCCCAGTTCGCCGAGCTTGCGCGCCTCGGCGGCC
>JAEULV010000051.1 GCA_016793065.1 Hyphomicrobiaceae bacterium | reverse complement strand
TCGCAACCGCAGTCGGCGCCATGGATGTGGCCGGCATGGGCGTGGGCCTTGGCCTTGGGGCGGGGGGCGTGGTCGTGGGGCATGGTGGCGCCGTGGCCGTAGGCGCCGCGCTCGGGGTTGAAGGGGGCGCGCATGAAGGCGATCTCGTCGGCGCCGAGCTTCTTCACCAGTTCAACCAGCACGTAGTCGTCGCGGATGCGCAGGGCGGCGGCGTGGATCTCGACCGGGGTGTGGCGATTGCCGAGGTGCCAGGCGACGCGGGCGAGCTTCAGCGGGTCGCCAATGGTGAATTCGGCGAGGCGCTCGGGCTTGGCGACGACGCGGACGAGGCGGCCGTCGTCGAGTTCGAGGCCGTCGCCATCGGCGAGCGACGGGGTGTCGGCGAGATCGAGCAGGAAGGCAAGGCCGCCGACGGCGGTCATGGCGAGGCGGCGGCGGTGGCGGTCGTCGAAATCGAGGATGACCTGATCGTCGGCATCGGCGGCGGCGATGGGGCCGGAACGGGTGGAGACGGCGCGCAGCATGGGGGCCTCGATTGCGGGGGTGTCACGCCTCGGCCGGTGGTCGCGTCAGCGTGGCGACGGCGAACATGGCGAGCGCGGCGCCAAGGTATAGGGCGAGCGACAGAATGCCAACCACATAGGGGCCAAGCCGCGACAGCATGGCGGTATAGGCGATGGGGGAGAAGACCAGGGCAAAGGAGATCACCGAGCCGAGCCGGCCGCTCCACAGGGCGAAATCGCGCGGATCGAACAGGGCGAGCGGCAGGGTGGTGCGCACGACGGTGAGATAGCCGGTGGTGAGGCCGTAGATGACGACGAAGCCGGCCAGGCCGATCAGGGTGGCGGGCAGCAGCATGATCAGGGCGAAGCCGGCGGCGGCGGCGACCATGGCGGCGAGGCCGAGCGACAACAAGCCGTAGCGGCGGCCGAAGGCGAAGTCGAAGACGCGGGCGGCGATCTGCAGGAAGCCGAGCGCGGTGCCGAGCGCCAGCGCCAGGCCGGCATCGGCGCCCATGGCGCGCAGGAAATCGAGGAACTTCACCGACAGGCCCCAGGAGACGAAGGCAGAGAGGGCGGAGGCGATGCTGAACAGGGCAAAGCCGAGCCAGGCGCGCTCGGGCGGCAGCAGCGCCGCCGGGCGGGCCCGCGCCGGATCGGGATCGGCGGGCACGCCGCCATCGGGCCGCGCCGGGATGAAGGCGCGATGCAGCGGCAGGCAGAGAAAGGCTTGCAGGCCGGCGAAGACGAGATAGCTGCCGCGCCAGCCGTAGTGGGCCTCGAGCCAGGCGGTAAGCGGCCAGAAGACGCTGGCCGAGCCGGCCGAGAACACCAGGAGCACCGAGATCCAGCGGCGGGCGGCGACGCCCTCGCCCTCGACGATGGCGGTGAAGGCGGGATTGGCGAGCGCCATGGTGCCGGCGATGCCGACGAGCAGCCAGCCGGCGAGGAAGCTCCACGGACCGGCGGCGGCGGCGAGGGCGAGCATGGCGAGCGTCGACAGCAGCGAGCCGACCGTCAGCACCTCGCGGGCACCGCGGGCGGTGAGCCAGCGGCCGATGGCGGGGCCGAGGATTGCGCCGACCAGCAGCATGATGGAGACGCCGGCGAAGACCAATTCGTCGGCAAGGCCGAGATCGCGGGCAAGCGCGGCGCCGAAGACCGAGGGCGGATAGAACAACGTGCCCCAGCCGATGATCTGGGTGATCACCAGGGCGGCAACCCGGGAGAGGGAGATGCGTCGGGTGGGAGACGCGACAGTTGGAGACACGGGGGCGCGCGCCGGGCTGGGGCTTCGGACTGGGACCTTGGGCTTCTCAAATCGATTTGGCAAATCGACCTGGCCAGTCTATCCGATGATCGCGGCGTGGATACCGCAGGGCCGACATGCGTTTTCGCCAAAGGTCGCGACGACGACGGCGCAGGTGGATTCAGATCGGGCGGCGTCAGGCCGGGCGGGAAGCGTGGGCCGATGCCGGTCGCGGTGGCGACCGGCATCGGCGTTGCGATCATTCCGGCAGCTGGACGCGGACGTGCAGTTCGCGCAGCTGCTTGACGGCGGGCTCGCTCGGGGCGCCCATCAGCAGGTCGAGGGCCTGCTGGTTCATCGGGAACAGGGCGACCTCGCGCAGGTTCTGGGCGCCGCAGAGCAGCATGACGATGCGGTCGATGCCGGCGGCCATGCCGCCGTGCGGCGGCGCGCCGTACTGGAAGGCGCGGTACATGCCGCCGAAGCGCTCGACCACGGTTTCCTCGCCATAGCCGGCGATCTCGAAGGCCTTGACCATGGCTTCCGGCTTGTGATTGCGGATGCCGCCGGAGGCGAGCTCGAAGCCGTTGCAGGCGATGTCGTACTGGAACGCCTTGATGGTCAGCGGGTCCTGATTGAGCAGGGCGTCAAGGCCGCCCTGCGGCATCGAGAACGGGTTGTGGGAGAAGTCGACCTTCTTGTCGTCCTCGTTGAACTCGAACATCGGGAAGTCGACGATCCAGGCGAATTCGTAGCGCTCGGTGTCGACGAGGTTGAGGTCGGTGCCGACCTTGGTGCGGGCGGCGCCGGCGAACTTGTAGAACTTGTCGGGATCGCCGGCGGCGAAGAACACCGCGTCGCCGACATTGAGGCCGAGCTGGACGCGGATCGCCTCGGCGCGGTCGGTGCCGATGTTCTTGGCGATGGGGCCGGCGGCCTCGACGGAGCCGTTTTCCTCACGCCAGAAGATGTAGCCGAGGCCGGGCTGGCCCTCGCCCTGGGCCCACGAATTCATGCGATCGCAGAAGGCGCGGCTGCCGCCCTTCGGCGCGGGGATGGCCCACACCTTGTTCTTGCCGTCCTCGAGCATGCGCGCGAACACCTTGAAGCCCGAACCGGCGAAGTGGGCCGAGACGTCCTGCATGACGATCGGGTTGCGCAGGTCGGGCTTGTCGGAGCCGTACTTGGCGAGGGATTCGGCGAAGGGGATGCGCGGCCACGGCGACGGGGTCACCGGCTTGCCGCCGGAGAATTCCTCGAACACGCCGCGAATCACCGGCTCCATGGCGGCGAAGACGTCTTCCTGCTCGATGAAGCTCATTTCGACGTCGAGCTGGTAGAACTCGCCCGGCAGGCGGTCGGCGCGGGGGTCCTCGTCGCGGAAGCAGGGGGCGACCTGGAAATAGCGGTCGAAGCCGGCCATCATCAGCAGCTGCTTGTACTGCTGCGGCGCCTGCGGCAGGGCGTAGAACTTGCCGGGATGCAGGCGGCTCGGGACGAGGAAGTCGCGGGCGCCTTCCGGGCTCGAGGCGGTCAGGATCGGCGTCTGGAACTCGAAGAAGCCCTGATCCTTCATCCGCCGGCGCATGCTGTCGATGATGCGGCCGCGGGTCATGATGTTGGAGTGGAGCTTTTCGCGCCGCAGGTCGAGGAAGCGGTACTTGAGGCGGATTTCCTCGGGATATTCGATATCGCCGAACACCGGCATCGGCAGTTCGGCAGCGGCGCCGAGCACTTCCATCTCGAGGGCGAACAGCTCGATCGCGCCGGTGGGCAGATCCGGGTTCTCGGTGCCGGCCGGGCGGATGCGGACCTTGCCGTCGATGCGGACCACCCACTCGGAGCGGACGGTCTCGGCGAGCTTGAAGGCCGGGCTGTCGGGATCGGCGACGACCTGGGTCAGGCCGTAGTGGTCGCGCAGGTCGATGAACAGCACGCCGCCATGATCGCGCACCCGATGCACCCAGCCCGACAGGCGCACGGTTTCGCCCGCGTGGTCGGCCCGAAGCTGGCCACAGGTGTGGGAGCGGTAGCGATGCATGGGATTTGTCCTTCGAAATTGCTGGCAATTCCGCGCGCGCTCGGCCAGACGTCGGCGCGCCCGCGCGGCGGCGAACGATCGGGGCGGACAAGGGCATGGGTTTTGGACGGTGTCAAGTCGATCCAGCCGGCGCCCGCCCGTCGGAGAGGCGGCCCGCCGGCGGCGGCCGGGGCAACCGGCGTCGGGGCGACGCGCGCCGGCTTTGATATCGGTCAATGCCGGGCGGGGCGATCGGGGTCAGGTATATTAGCAGTTCTTTGTATCTCCACCGATCGCGACCGGAAAGGTCGATGATGCCACGCCAGCAGGGCCTTCTCGCCAGTCTGCGCCGCAGCCGCGTTGCCGCGCTGGTCGGGCTATGGCTGGTGCTGCTGCAGGCGCTCTATGCGGTCGAGCATGCCAGCGCGCGGATCGCCGCGTTCGCCGATCCGTTCGGGATCGGGTCGGGGCTGTTCGACATCTGCCACACCAGCGACGACGGCCTGTCGGTGGCGCTTGCCGTCGATCCCGCCGGCCGGCCGGACGGGACATCGCCGCGACCGGAAACCTGCGCGTTGTGCGGGACGCTGGCGGCCACCGGCGCCGGGTTCGCGCCCGAAGGCGTGGCGACGCCGGGCGCGAAGGCCGATCTCGTCGTACCGGCGCTGGCATGGCCAGCCAGTTCGCCACCGGTCTTTGTCCCCGCCACGATCCACTACGGCAAAACGCGCGGGCCACCTGTCTCCATCCTGTCCTGAGCATTTTCAAAGTGCCGGACGCCGAGGGCGCCGCGCTTTCTCACGACCCATTGGAGACGATCATGACCCATGAATTCAATCGCCGCGACCTGCTGGCCACCGCTTCGCTTGCCGCCCTTGCCGCCATGACCCCGGCGGCGCGCGCCCAGGACAAGCCAGTGACGCCGTGGGACTGGACCGACAAGAACGGTCTTGTCCGCGACCTCGCCAAGGACAAGGACCCGCTGACGGACGAACTGAAGAAGTATCCGCGTTGCCGCTATTGCGGCATGGAGCGGACGAAGTTCAGCCATACCCGCCATCTGCTGGTCTATGACGACGACAGCGTCGAGGGCACCTGCTCGCTGCATTGCGCCGCGATCAGCCTGTCGCTCAACATGGATCGCGGGCCGAAGGCGATCTACGCGGGCGATGCCGGCGCCGATGGCGAGATCAAGCCGCTGATGCTGGTCGACAAGGCCCATTATGTCATCGATCCGAGCAAGCCCGGCACGATGACCCGAGTGAGCAAGTTCGCCTATGCCGACAAGGCCAAGGCCGATGCGGCCGCCGCCGCCGATGCCTCGGCCAAGGCCGGCGCCAGGGTCGTCGGCTTCGACGAGGCGCTGAAGGGCGCCTATCTCGGCATGGCCGAGGACACGATGATGCTGCGCAAGCGCCGTGGCGAAATGCGCAAGAAGGCGATGATGCCGGCGCAGTGAGCCACGCATCGACCCGGGGCAGGGTTAGCCCTGCCCCGGCGATGTGTCGTCTCCCCGATTTGCGGAGTATTTCCATGTGCAATCGTTGCGCCGGCACGGCCGCCGGCCTCAGTCGCCGTACGCTGATCCTCGGCCTGGCGGCGAGCGGGGCGCTCTGCTGTGCGCCGGTGCCGGCCAAGGCCGATGCGACCGTCCTCGAGCTGCCGGCGCCGAAGCCGGACGATGTCTGTCCGGTTTGCGGCATGTTCGTCGAGCCCTATCCGTTCTGGGTGGCGACCATCGTCTACAAGGACGGCAAGGCGGTGCATTTCGACGGGGCGAAGGACTTCCACAAGTATCTGCTGGACATGGAAAAGTATGCGCCGGGGCGAAGCCGCGCCGATATCGGCGCCATGGGCGTCACCGGCTACTACGCCACCGACCGGCTTGATGCCGGCGAGGCGCTCTATGTCGTGGGCTCGGATGTGCTCGGGCCGATGGGGCACGAGCTGGTGCCGCATGCCAGCGAGGCGGATGCGCGCGAGTTCCTCGCCGACCACAAGGGCAAACGGATCGTGCGGGCGGGCGACATCACGATGGCGCTGCTCGAGGGTCTCGATGCCGGGCGGTTCGAATGACGGCGCCGGCACCGTTCAGGGCCTCGACGCCGGTCTTCCGGATTGCCGGCGGGCTGGTGGCGGCGGCGATCGCGGCGCTCGTGCATGTGGCGATCGCGCCCGGCGAGGCGGCGCGGCTCGAAGGCGAACGGGCGCTGGTGGAAGCGCTCGACCTCACCGATCTGGCGCTGTTCACCGAGGCCCGCTATGGCCGGCATCGCAGCCAAGCGGACCTGCATTCGGCATTTCAGGACGGGCCGATGCTGGCGGAGCATTTTCCCGCCGGATCGATGGTGCCGCCGGCGCGGGGATTTCCGCCGGCCGGGTTTGCCGACGGGGAGGGCGAGTGATCATGGGCGCCTGGGCTACCCGCCAACGCTATCTCATCGATTTCGCCGCGCTGTCACTGTGGCGGCATGGCGCCCGCTCGCTCGGGCTGTGGCTGATCTACGTGCTGGTCGTGTTCGTCGTCGCCTCGGTGATCCTCTACGGGGCGGCGATCCGGCGCGAGGCGAACGCGGTGCTGGATGCGGCGCCGGATGTGGTCGCCCAGGCGATGCGGATGGGGCGGCATGAGATGTCGACCGGGGCGGACATCGAAAAGCTGCGGGGCCTGCGCGGCGCCGACCGGCTCGAGGGGCGGCTGTGGGGCTATCTCTACGACACGTCGGCGGCGGCGAACTTCACCCTGCAGGTGCCCTCCGGCTTCGATCCGCGCTTTCGGCTGGAACGGGGCGAGGCGATCATCGGCGAGGGGGTGGCGCGGTTGCGCAAGGTGGAGGCGGGCAAGATGCTGTTCCTGATCTCGCCGGCGCGGCGCTTCCTCAAGCTGAAGGTCAAGCAGGTGCTGCCGCTCGGTTCGGCGCTGGTCTCCAGCGATCTGGTGCTGGTCGGCGAGGCGGATTTCCGGGCGTTCTTCGACCTTCCGGCCGGGCAATATACCGACATCGCCATGCGGGTGCGCAATCCGGCCGAGGTCGGCAAGATCGCCGAGAAGTCGCTGCTGGCATTGCCGGGGCACCGGATGGTGACGCGGGCCGACATGCGGCGGACCTATGAGGCGATCTTCAGCTGGCGCGAGGGGGTGCTGGTGGCGTTGCTGTCCGGCGCGCTCCTGGCATTCGCCATCCTGGCCTTCGACAAGGCGGCGGGGCTCTCGGCCGGCGAGCGGCGCGAGATCGGCATCCTCAAGGCGATCGGCTGGGATACCGGCGACGTCATCGGGATGAAGCTGTGGGAGGGCGCGGTGGTGTCGGTCGGCGCCTTTCTCGCCGGCACGGTGGCGGCCTATGCGCATGTGTTCCTGTTCTCGGCGCCGCTGATCGAACCGGTGATCAAGGGGTGGTCGACGCTGTTTCCCCGGGTGACGCTGACGCCGACGGTCGATGCGCTGCAGGTGGCGACGCTGGGGTTCTTCACCGTGGTGCCGTATCTGGCGGCGATCCTGGTGCCGATCTGGCGGACGGCCTCGGCCGACCCGGACCGGGTGATGCGGTAGGCCGGCGAACCGCCGCCGGCGGGACGCCATTTCGTCGTTTGTCCTCGCGGATCGGCCAGGGGTTGCCGTCGCGGGTTGCGGGAGCGGACATGCTCGAACTTGCCGATGTCACCAAGCTCTACAACCAGGGCCGTCCGAACGAGGTCGCGGCGGTGCGCGGCGTGACGCTCGACATCGAGGCGGGCAAGGTGACGGTGCTGACCGGGCCGAGCGGGTCCGGCAAGACGACGCTGCTGACGCTGATCGGGTGTCTGGCGCGGCCGACGACCGGGCGGGTGCGGCTCAATGGCGAGATCCTCTCCGGCCTGCCGGAGAAGTTCCTCGCCGATGTGCGCCGGCGCACCTTCGGCTTCGCGTTCCAGCGGTTCAACCTGATCGCCGGGCTCTCGGCGCTCGACAATGTGATGCTGCCGGCCTATCCGCTCGGCCCGCCGCATCGGCGGCTGACGGCGCGGGCGATGGAGATGCTCGCCAATCTCGGCGTCGATCACCGGGCGGCGACCGCGGTGGAGAACCTGTCGGGCGGCGAGATGCAGCGGGTGGCGATCGCGCGGGCGCTGGTCAACGATCCGGCAATCGTCATCGCCGACGAGCCGACGGCCAATCTCGACGGGGCGCTGGTCGGACAGTTCCTCGACATCGTCGCGACGCTGAAGGCGCGGGGCAAGACCGTGCTGATGACCAGCCATGACGGGCGCATTTCCGGCGCCCCGGTGGTCGATCGGGTGGTTGCCGTGGCGGATGGGCGGATCGCGGAGGCGGCGGCATGATCCTGCACCCGCCGATCCTCGCCCTGGTGCTGGCATCGCTGATCGGCTGCGGCCTGATCGCGTGGGCGAGCCTGTTCGCCTGGCGACTGCTGGCGCGGTGGGATCTGGCGAGCGGGGCGGAGAGCCAGATCGCGCTGGAGCGGCGGACCTATCTGGTGTCGACGGTGATGGCCTTCGTCATGGCGATGCAGATCGGCGCGCTGGTGCTGTTCGTTTTCAATGCCGACCGGATGGCGGCGATGTTCGTCGGGGCGATGTGCGCGGTCGGCACGCTCAATGCCAGCGTCTACGGCTTTCCGGCGCTTTACGCCAAGATGGCGATGTTCTTCGCCGCCAGCCTGTGGCTCGTCGCCGACCATGTGGACGGGCGGGGGCGGGACTATCCGCTGACCCGGTTCAAGTACCGGCTGCTGCTGGCGATCGCGCCGCTCGCCTTGGTGGAGGCCGGGTTGTCGCTGGCTTATTTCCTCGACCTGAAGGCGGACACGCTGACCTCATGCTGCGGCAGCCTGTTCACGCCGAACAAGGACGGGATCGCGGCGGAAATGGCGAGCTTCGATGCCGCATCGGCGCTGGGGCTGATCGCGGCGGCGTTGCTTCTGGCGGGGGGGACCGGGCTCGCGGCCGGCAGCGGCCGGCTCCCGACGGGGGTCTTGCGGGTGGCGAGCCTCGCCCATGGCGCCGCGAGCCTGTTCGTGTTCGGCGCGGCGCTGATCGCCATCGTCTCGGCGCTGTCGCTCTATGTCTACGAGCACCCGCACCATCACTGCCCGTTCTGCATCCTAAAGCGCGAATACGGCTATGTCGGCTTCGCGCTCTATCTGCCGCTGTTTGCCGGCACGGCGCTGGGGGCCGGCGGCGCGATGCTGCGGACATTGCCGCTGCCGGCCAGCCTGAACGTCGCATTGCCGTCGATCGCCGGCGGGCTGGCGCGGGCATCGGTCGCGGCATTCGCGCTATTCGCGGCGGTCGCGGCGGCGATCGTCTGGCGGTCAGGGCTGATCCTGATCGGCGGATGACAGCGCGCGGGCGAGCAGCTCGGATCGGGGCGAGGTGAAGTCGCCGGCTTCCCAGGCGGCCTCGGCGCGGGCGAGGGCGGCGCCGATGGCGGGGCCGGGGGCGAGGCCGGCGGCGACGAGATCCTTGCCGGTGATCGGCAATCGCGGCGGCGGGTTGGCGGCGGCGATGGCGCGCCAGTCGAGCCAGCGGCCGGCGATCGCGTCGCCGGGCGGGTGGCGGGCGGCGGCAAGGGCGATGCCGTCGAGCCAGGCGGTGGCGCCGACGCGGTAGAGCAGGACGCGGGCGGCGCGGGCATCGGCGAGGGCGGGAATCGCGGCGGCTGTCCGGGCGGCGGCGGCGGCGCGGTCGCGGATGGCGTTGGAGAGGCGCCAGCAGTCCCACAGGGCGAAGGCGGCTTCCACCGGGTCGGTGTCGACCGGCAGCAGCGCCGCGACCAGCAGGGCGGGATCGGGGCCGGGGATGCGGCCATCGGCGGCGAGGGCGTGCAGGCGCGGCACGGCGGCGGTTTCGACCGCCATGCGGGCGACGCGCTCGACGATCAGGTGTTCGTGCATCAGGGCGAGGGTGGTGCCGACATTGGGGGCGGCGACCAGCTTCAGCATTTCCTGACCGATGCGCTCGGCCGACAGGGTCTTCAGGCCGTCGAGATGGGCAAGGCAGGCATCGAGGCTTTCCGCATCGGGGGCGCCGGCGCCGTAGCGGGCGTGGAAGCGGAAGAAGCGCAGGATGCGCAGGTAGTCCTCGCGGATGCGGGTCGCGGCATCGCCGATGAAGCGGACGCGGCGGGCGACGACGTCGGCGAGGCCGGTGGAATAGTCGTGGATGGTGCCGTCGAGATCGGCGTAGAGGGCGTTGATGGTGAAATCCCGCCGAAAGGCGTCGGCGCGCCAATCAGTGGCGAAGCGGACGACGGCGTGACGGCCGAAGGTCTCGACATCCTCGCGCAGGGTGGTCACCTCGTAGCCGTGATGGCGGGCGACGACGGTGATGGTGCCGTGGTCGATGCCGGTTGGCACCGCTTTCAGTCCGGCGGCGCGGGCGCGGGCGATGACGGTTTCCGGTCGGGCAGTGGTGGCGAGGTCGACGTCGCTGACCGGCTCGCCGAGCAGGGCGTTGCGCACGGCGCCGCCGACGACGCGGGTGGTGTCGCCGTCACGGGCAATGGCAGCGACGACATCGGGCAGGCCCGGCCAGGGCGCCCAGACGGCCGGGTCGAGGCGGGCGGGGTCGAGGCGGGCGGGCGGGCTCACTCGACCCGTCCCGGCACCAGGACGCCGTTTTCGAAGTGACTGGGGCGCCAGGCGCCGTTGGTGGCGCCGTCCTCGACCATGCCGAGCGCAGCGATGCCAGCGGCGGCGAACACGAGGCCGATCGCCACCATCCAGAACAGGGCGCCCTTCTCCCAGGCATGGCGGGCGAATACCGGTCGCCCGCGCACGAACAGGTAGAGGGCGAACGTGGCGAAAGGCGCGAGAAACAGGGTGATTTCGATGAGGGAGATGCGCAGCATGGCGCCATGATACAGGCTGGCGGCGCCGGATAGAAGGCGGCGCGGCGGTTTTCCTGACGGGCTGGCGCTACGCCGCCGGCTTGCGGCGATTGGCGATGGCGAAGCCGATGGCCGCGACGGCGGTGACGAGGAGGAAGATGACACCGAGAGCGTTGATCGCCGGGGTGAGGCCGAAGCGCAGGCGGGCGCCGATCTCGGTCACCAGCGTGTAGCCGCTGCCGATGGCGAAAACGGTGGTGTTGTAGTTCTCGAACGATTGCAGGAAGGCGATGACGGCGGCGGAGCCGAGCGCCGGCGCGAGGAAAGGCAGCGTCACCCGACGGAAGACGAACCAGGGCGAGGCGCCGAGATCGAGGGCGGCCTCTTCCAGCACCGGGTCCTGCCGGGCGAGGCGGGCGAGGATCATCAGCATGCAATAGGAGGCGATGAAGCTGGTCTGGGCGGCGCCGGCGGTGAAGAGGCCGCCGGAGATGCCGACCTCGCGCCAGAACACCAGGGTGGAAATGCCGAGGACGACGCCGGGCATCAGGATCGGCGAGACCAGCATGGCGTAGAACAGGCCGGAGGTCCTGCGGGTGCCGCGGGCGACGATCAGGGCGCCGGCGAGGCCGAGCGGTACCGAGGCGGCGGTGACGCAGATGCCGAGCAGGATTGAGGTGGCGAGCCCGCCCATCAGCCGTTCATCCTCGACGAGCCGGGGGAACCATTCGAGGGTGAAGCCCTTCCACGGGGACAGCGCCGGGTACTGGAAGGCATTGAAGGCGGCGATGACCATGACGATCAGCGGCAGGAACATGTAGACGAAGAACAGCGCCAGATAGACCTTGAGGATCAGGTCGGCGGCGGGCGACAGGCGATCGGACATGGGCTGGCTCATCTCGTCACCGCACCATGTCCTTGAGGCCGACCCTGGTGATCTTCATCACCAGCGCGACGAAGACCAGGCAGGCGATCAGCAGTGCCACCGAATAGGCCGAACCGATGTTCCAGTTATGGGCATCGAAGAACTGGCGGTAGATCAGCTGGGTGAACCAGTCGCCGCCGAGGCCGCGCGACAGGATGCGCGGCACGGCATAGGAGCCGGCCGACAGCATGAACACCATGATCGAGCCGACGGCAAGGCCGGGCTTGGCGTGGGGGATGATCACCCGCCAATGGGTGCGCAGCGACGAGGCGCCAAGGTCGCGCGCGGCCTCGATCTGGGATTTGTCGAGGCTTTCCAGCGCGTTGTAGATCGGGAACACCATGAACAGGACGTAGGCATAGACGAGGCCGGCGAAGACGGCGGCCTGGCTTTCGAGGAACGGGATCGCCTGGTCCCTGTCGAGATCGATGATGCCGATCCACGACAGCGCGGTGTTGATGACGCCGCGATAGTCGAGCACCATCAGGAAGGCGTAGGTGCGCAGCAGCTCGTTGATGGCATAGGGAATGGTCAGCGCCGTCAGGATCACCGCCGTCGTGGTCGCCTTGCCGGCAAAGGCGGCGGCGCAGGCGATGGGGTAGCAGACGACAAGGGCGATCAGCGTGGTGAGGGCGGCGAAGGCGAGGGTGCGCAGGAAGATCTCGGCATGCAGGCCCGACATGCGGGTGTAGTTCTCGGGGCCGTAGACCTTGCGCGGCTGGGTCTCGCGGGTTTCCATCTCCCTTATGGCGGCCTGGGTTTCCGCGATGCGGGCATCGAGGGCGGCCTGCTTGTCGGCCGGGGCGTCGGCGCGGTCGAGCTTCATCACCGACAGGTCGTTGTAGAGCCGGTCGATGTCGAGCGTCAGCTGGGCGGCGTCCTTGGGCTGTTCCATCCGCCACAGCGACTGGTCGACCATGGTCACCTGCGGCACCAGCACCAGCAGCGTGAACCAGCCGAACACCAGCAGCCAGCAGGCGGCGGCGAAGGCGCGACCATAGATGCGGACGAGGTCGCTCGGCCCGCTCATGGCGTCGCCTCGGCGAAGACCATGGCGTCCTCGGTGGCGAAGGCGAGTTCGACCGGGCCGGTCCGAGGGGTTTCGCCGTGGTTTTGGCGGTGGATCGACCATTGCGCGCCGTCGAGATCGAACACCAGCATCTCGACCGGCCCCTCGAGATCGCGGCGGGCGAAGGCGGCGCTGAGGGTATTGGGCGTCGGGGCGACATGGGCGGCGTGGTGCAGCCGCTCGGGGCGGACCATCAGCCGGGCGCGGGCGCCGGCGGCGGCCTTGCCGATCAGCCGCCCCGACAGGCGGCCGAGCGGGGTGTCGAGGGTGGCGATGCCGGAGTCGATGGCGGCGATGGTGCCCTCGGCGACGTTCTGCTCGCCGACGAAGGTGGCGACGAAGGGCGTGGCCGGGGTGGCATAGAGCCCGTCGGGGGTGGCGACCTGCTCGATGCGGCCCTTCGACATGACGGCGATGCGGTCGGACATGGCGAGGGCTTCGCCCTGGTCGTGGGTGATGTAGATGAAGGTGACGCCGGTGCGGCGCTGGATCGCCTTCAGCTCGGCGCGCATGTGCTGGCGCAGCTTGAGGTCAAGGGCGGATAGCGGTTCGTCGAGCAGCAGCACCGCCGGTTCGACGGCGAGGGCGCGGGCAATGGCGACGCGCTGGCGCTGACCGCCGGACAGCTCGCTCGGCCGTTTGCCGGCGTGTTCGGCGAGGGCGACGAGGGCCAGCAGTTCCTCGGCGCGGCGCTTGCGCGTCGCCTTGTCGACGCCGCGCGCCTCCAATCCGAAGGCGACGTTTTCCCAGACGGTCATCTGCGGGAACAGCGCCAGCGACTGGAAGATCATCGCGGTCGGCCGCTCGGCCGGGCCGGTGGCGGTGAGGTCGCGGCCGCCGATCAGCACGCGACCCTCGCTCGGCGACAGGAAGCCGGAGACGACGCGCAGCAACGTGGTCTTGCCGCAGCCGGACGGCCCGAGAATGGAGAAGAACTCGCCGGCCTCGATGGTGAGGTCGGTCGGCTCGACGGCGGTGACGGCGCCGAAACGGACGCAAACCTGCTCCAGTCGGATTTCGTGGCCGCGCATCGAGGGGTCCTGCGGTTGGGGTGTCGTCGGGCGAGTTTGCTCCGTCGCGGCGACGGAGTTCTGGGCTACCCCCCTCTCTGGCCCTCCCCCGCAAGGGGGGAGGGGACTTGGGGGGGATGGGTGGTGGCTGATTTCCATCGTGGCGATGGTGGGTGGGGCTACCCCCCCTCCCTGGCCCTCCCCCGCAAGGGTGGATGGGACTGGGGAGTGGGCTTTGGCTGATTTCCATCGTGGCGATGGTGGGTGGGGCTACCCCCCTCCCTAACCCTCCCCCACAAGGGGGGAGGGAACTGGGGGATGGGTGGGATCAGCCCTTGAGGCTGTTGGTCAGCTTCTCGACGTATTCGCCGCGCAGCTTGCCGAAGAAGCCCGGCTGCATCGGCCACCACCACAGCTTGTCGATGGCGTCGCCCGGATAGGCCATGGCAAAGCCGGCCTTGGCAGCATCCGAGAGGAACTTGTCGGCGCCGACGGCGGCCGAGTTGTAGCCCGAGGAATTGGCGAAGGCGGCGCCGACTTCCGGCTTGAACAGGTAGTTGGCGAGCGCGTAGGCCTGCTCGACATTGGTCGAGCCGGCGCCGAAGCCCATGGTGTCGGTCCAGGCAAGACCGCCCTCCTTGGGCATGGTGTACTTCCACTTCTTGTCGACGTCGCGGTTCAGCAGGATGCCGGTGGTGTCCCAGGTCTGGCCGATGGCGCAGCCGGCGTCCTTGAAGGCGGCGGTGGCTTCGTTGGCGTTGTTCCAGAAGGCGCCGACATTGGCCTTGGCCTTGAGGATGAAGGCGACGGCCGCCTCGAAGGCCTTGCGGCTCTCGTCCTCGGACTTGTAGAGCGCCATGCCGCGCTCGGCCGCCGGCTTGCCGGCCAGCGCGTCGAGGTAGATGGCGACGGAGACGACGACCGACTTCTGGCGGAAGGCGACCTTCTTGGTCAGGCCCTCGGCGAACAGGTCGGCGTAGGACAGGTCGCCGTAGCCCTTCTTCACCACGGTCGAATCATAGGTGATCGCCTCGGTGCCCCAGTCGAACGGCACGAGGAAGCGCTGGCCGCGGTTGGCGGCGCCGAGCGTCAGCGACTGGCGATAGAGCGACGGCAGCACCAGGGCGGCGTTGAACTTCTTCTCGTCCACCGGGGCGAGCAGGTTGTCCTTGTAGTAGTTCGGGCCGGTATCGACCGACGGGAACAGGATGTCGATGCCCTTGCCGCCAGCGGCGCGCAGCTTGTTCTCGACTTCCTCGTTGGAGCCGAAGGTGGTCAGGTTGACCTTGATGCCGGTCGCCTTGGTGAAGTCGGCGAGGATGGTGTTCTTGTCGAAATAGTCGCCCCAGGCCGAGACATTGACTTCGCCCGAGCTGGCGAGCGCATCATGGGAGCGCAGCACGGCGGGAGCGGCAATGAAGGCGCCGGCGGCGAGGCCGGTCTTGAGGACGGCACGACGAGACATGGACATGGATAAATCCTCCCTTGAGAAAGAAGCCCGGCCTATTGACGCCTGAATTCTTTCATTCATATGACGCTTTCGATTTGCGTTTCGTATTCTTCGCGTCTATCCCTATGAAGGCGCAGATTCCGAAAAAAGGCAAAGGCAATTTTCGAATTTCCGTCGATTGCGCGATCGACGGCCGCCCGCCGAATATGACAGCAGGCCGCGAGCAATGCCAAAGGCTTTGGTGTGTCGCGTGGTCGCGTCAGCCGGCTCGGCGGCGGGCCCTGGCCTCGGCGAAGGTGGCGGCGAGCGCCTGATCGACCCGGGAGGGCTCGAGGAACGCCAGGCGGACGGCCAGTGTCCGGCAGCGGCGGTGCAATTCGGCGCGGGGGCCGGCGGTGGCGGCGGCAAGTCGGGCCGCGTCCTTCTCGGTGGTGATCAGGGCGGCACCGAGGCGGTCGGCCCGGTCGAGCAGCTGCAGCGCCTCGCGGTCGGTGAAGCGGTGGTGATCGGGAAAGGCGAGGAAGTCGTCGATCCGGGCGCCGGCGGCGCGCAGGGTGGCGGCGAATTTTTCCGGGCGGCCGATGCCGGCGAAGGCGATGACCGGCAGGCCGGCAAGGGCATCGGCGCCGACGGGGGCGAGTTCGGCGCGGGCGATCGGCACGGCGCGGCGGGCGGCCATGCGGATGGCGGCAATGGCGGCGGCGCCGTCGCCGATCGAGACCAGCAGGTCGGTGCGGCGGACCTGTTCAAACAGCGGCGCGCGCAACGGGCCGGCCGGCATCACCCGGCCGTTGCCAGTGCCGAAGGCGGCGTCGATGACGACGATGTTGAGATCCTTGCGCAGGCTCGGGTTCTGGAAGCCGTCGTCGAGAATGACCAGATCGGCGCCGAGTTCGCGCAGCTGCACTTCGACGAAGGGACTGGCGGCGGCGCGGTCGCGGGCGACGATCACCGGGGCATGACGGGCGAGCAGCATCGGCTCGTCGCCGACCTGACCGGCGGTGTGGAGCGACGGGTCGACCAGCAGCGGACCGCGCGTCTCGCCGCCATAGCCGCGCGACAGGAACAGCGGGCTGAGGCCGGCGGCGCGGGCCATGGCGGCGATGGCGATGGCGGTCGGGGTCTTGCCGGCGCCGCCGGCGACGTAGTTGCCGATGCAGATCACCGGGACGGAAAGCCGGGCGACCGGCGGGCGGCGCAGGCGGCGCGTCGCCTGCCAGCCCCAGATCCAGGCGACGGGTGCAAGCAGCCAGGAGCGGGGGCCGCCCGTCGCCCAGAAGCGCGGCGCGCGTCTCACCGGTCGCTCCCGTGATCGTCGCGCATGCGGTCGGCAAGCGCGGCGACGGTGCGTTCGAGCGCGCCGGAATGCTGGTCGATGACGCGGCGACCGGCCTCGATGCGCGGCTGGTGGGCCTGCGGGTCGGTCAGGATGCCGGCGACCTCGGCGGCGAGGGCGCCGGCATCGGCGATGGCGATGCCGGCGCCGGTGGCGTCGAAGGCGGCGTAGACCTGCTTGAAGTTCTCGACCTTGGGGCCGTGCAGGATGACGCAGTCGAGACGGGCCGCCTCGATCGGATTCTGGCCGCCGCGCTCGACCAGCGAGCCGCCGAGGAAGGCGACCGGGACGAGGCGGTAGAACAGCCCGAGTTCGCCGAGGGTATCGGCCAGATAGATGTCGGTCTCGTCGCCGGGCACTTCGCCGAGCGAGCGGCGCGCGACCCGGTGGCCCTGACGGGCGAGCTCGGTGGCGATGTCGCCGCCGCGCTCGGGGTGGCGCGGCACGATCACGGTGAGCAGGCGGGGCAGGCGGTCGGCGAGGCGGTGGTGGACGTCGGCGGCGATGTCCTCCTCGCCGGGGTGGGTCGAGGCGGCGAGCCAGACCGGGCGCCGGTCGATGGCGGCGCGCAGGGTCGCGAGGTCGCGATCGTGGAGCACCAGCGCCGGGGCGTCGAACTTGAGATTGCCGGTGGCGGTGACCCGCCCGACGCCGAGATCGGCGAAGCGGGCGGCGTCGTCGTCGGTCTGGGCAAGCACCTCGCCGAGGCGGCCGAAGATCGCCGAGCGCAGGCCGCCGAGTTGGCGCCAGCGCCGGTGCGAGCGCACCGACATGCGGCCGTTGACAAGCACCGGGGCAAGGCCCCGGGCGGCGAGCAGGGACAGGGTCGTCGGCCAGAGCTCGGACTCGACGAACAGCACCAGATCCGGGCGCCAGTGGTCGAGGAAGCGGGTGACGTAGGGGGCGATATCGAGCGGCACGAACTGGTGCAGGGCGCCGGCGGGCAGGCGCTGGGCGGCGAGGCGGGCGGAGGTGACGGTGCCGGTGGTGAGCAGCACCTTGGCGCCAGCGCCGATCAGCCGGGCGATCAGCGGCAGCACCGAATTGGTCTCGCCGACGCTGGCGGCGTGGATCCAGACGAGACGGCCGGCGGGGCGGGGCAGCGAGGGCTTGCCATAGCGCTCGCCACGGCGGTGCGGGTCTTCCTTGCCGCGCAGGGCGCGCAGGTGCAGCAGGCCGGAAAACAGCGGCGCCAATGCCCGGCCGCTGGCGCGATAGACGCTGAGGAGCCCGTCGCCCGCCATCAGCGCCTCGCCAGTTGGCGGGCGCGCAGCGTCGCGGCATCTAGGCGGGCGGCGAGCTCGGCCTGCAGGGCGGCGACGGCATCGTCGGCGAGATCGGCGGGGATCGTCATCGGCTCGCCGATGACTAGGGCCATCCGCCCGAACGGCAGGTTCAGCGCCGCGCTGTCCCAGCTCGGCAGGGTGATGGAATAGGTGGTGGCCATGGCGACGGGCAGAATGGGAAATCCGGCGTGCCTGGCAAGTGCGATGATGCCCGGACCCACCACTTTCGCCGGGCCCTTGGGCACGTCGGCGGTGACGGCGAAGTGATAGCCGTCGCGCAGCAGCCGCATCGCCTCGATCAGCCCACGGGCGCCGCCGCGCTTCTTGATCTGGTGCGGCAGCAGGCCGCCGGAGGCGCGCACCGTGCGCACGCCCATCGCCTCGGCGGCAATGGCGTTGATGTCGCCATCGGCGGAGCGGGAGATCATCACCGCTGCCTTGGTGCCGGGGGGAATGCCGAGGGGGGTGATGAAGTGCTGGCCGTGCCAGAGGGCGAGCACGTAGGGACCCTTGACGTCGAGCCAGTCGGCATAGTCGGCCGGTTCGGCGACGAGACGGGTGGTGCGGCCGAGCAGGCGCAGGTAGCCGGCGAGCCTGCGCCCCAGCCAATGGCGTATACCGCCGGAATCGGTCAATCGTTTCCACATCGGCGTCGACCTCAACGCCAACGCGCCCGGCGCCGGGACGAGCCGGCGCGGGCGTCAACCGCCGCATCGCGGCAGGGATCGCCGCGACGAGGGGACTGGGATGCTCTTTGCGACGCGTCGTTCATGCCCGTGGCCGTGCCTGCCCTGCCTGTCCTCAGCGTCGCGATCGATCAGCCCTGAACCGGGTGATCCGGGTCGAGCAGGCGATGCAGATGCACGACGAAATAGCGCGTCTGCGCCTGATCGACGGTCGCCTGCGCCTTGGCCTTCCAGGCATCGCAAGCGGCCTTGTAGCTCGGGAACACGCCGACCAGATCGACCTTGGAAAGGTCCTTGAATTCCACGCCGTTCAACGACTCCAGCTCGCCGCCGATGACCAGGTGCAGAAGCTGCTTTTCGGTCGTATCGCTCATCAGTGTTCCCCTCGAAGTCTGATCCAAGCCTGCGCCGCGACCCCCAAATGCCACGGCGTGCTGCCCTCAGCGGGCGTTTCCTCGAACCGGTCCCGGCGTGCCCCGTCTTCTTCAGGCGTTCGCCAGCGTCCGCAACATGGTCGCATGCAGGCCGGGTCCGGCGGCCAGAAGGGCCGGGTGGCGCGGTGCGGCGGCGTTGTAGACGAGGCGTTCGCCCCGGACGGTGGTCAGCAGACCGCCCGCTTCGTGCACCAAAAGATCGGCTGCCGCAAGATCCCAATCATGGGCGTTTTCGCGGGCAATGGCGCAATCGAGCGCGCCGGCGGCGACATAGGCGAGGCGCAGCGCCAGCGAGGACAGGTTGATGACCGGTTTGATGCCGGCCTTGGCGAGCCCGAGACTTGCAAAAATCCTGGGCGAGCCACCGAATCGGGCAGCGGCGACGGCCTCGCCGGCGGTGACGCGCAGCCGGGTTTTCCCCAGCCAGGCGCCGCGACCCCGGGCGGCGAGGTAGATCTCGCCGGTAGTGGGGCGGGCAAGGGCGCCGGCGACGGGCTGGCCATCCTCGACGATGGCGACCGATACGCACCATTCGCCGTCGCGGCGGATGAAGCCGCGGGTGCCGTCGATGGGGTCGACGATGAACAGCCGGCGGCAGTCGAGCCGGGCGGCGGTGTCGGTAGTTTCCTCAGACAGCCAGCCATGGTCGGGGCGGGCGGCACCGAGCGTGGCGGCGAGATAGCGGTCGGCGGCGAGGTCGGCCTCGGTCACCGGGCTGTCGCCGGCCTTCATCCAGACGCGCGGATCACGACCGTAGAACGCCATGGCGATCTGCCCGGCCTGCCATGCGGCATCGGCCAGCAGCAGGGCGTCCGGCCCGAGATCCGGCAGGTCGGGGCGCGGGGCGGGGGGGTGCGTCACCGATCAGCGCCCCGCGATGGTCAGGCCGTCGATGGCGACGGTCGGCGCATTGGTGCCATAGCGGTATTCGAGATCGTCGGCGGGCGTCAGGCGGGAAAACATGTCGACGAGATTGCCGGCGACGGTGATTTCGGACACCGGATAGGCGAGTTCGCCGTTCTCGATCCAGAAGCCGGACGCGCCGCGCGAATAGTCGCCGGTGACGCCGTTGACGCCGGACCCGATCATGTCGGTGACGTAGAGGCCGGTGCCGACCGAGGCGATGAGATCGGCGGCGGCAACGGTGCCGGCGTGGAGCGTCAGGTTGGTGGCGCCGGGCGAGGGGCTGCCGACGCCGCGACTGGCGCGGGCATTGGACTTCAAGCCCAATTCGCGCGCGGTGGCGCAATCGAGGAACCAGGTGGTCAGGACGCCGTCGTCGATGATGTCGAGCGGCTGTGGCGACAGGCCCTCGCCATCGAACGGGCGCGAGCCGAGGCCGCGCGGCCGCAACGGATTGTCGGAGATGCGCACGCCGGCGGCAAACAGGCGCTGGCCGAGCTTGTCCTTGAGAAACGAGGTCTTGCGGGCGATGGAGGCGCCGTTGATGGCCGAGGACAGGTGGGCGACGAGGCTGACGGCCGAGCGCGGCTCCCAGACGATGGCGGCGGTCTGGGTCGGCACCTTGCGCGGCGCCAGGCGCCTGACGGCGCGCTCGCCGGCCTTGCGGCCCATGGTCTCGGCCGGGTCGAGATCGCCGTACCAGGCCTTCGAGCCGCCCTCGTAGTCGCGCTGCATGGCGGTGCCCTCGCCGGCGATGGCGGTCACTGACAGGGAGTGGCGCGAGGCGAGGTAGGAGCCGCGAAAGCCGGTGGAGGTGACCAGCACCAGCCCGCCCAGCGACCACGACGCACGGGCGCCGCCGGAATTGCTGACGCCGGCGACGGCGCGGGCGGCATCCTCGGCGGCAAGGGCGCGGGCGGCGAGATCGGCCGAGCCGGGCGTCGAGGGGTCGAGCAGGTCGAGATCGGGGAAGGCGGTGGCGAGCTCGGCCGGGTCGGCGAGGTCGGCGTAGGGGTCTTCCGGCGCGACGCGGGCCATGGCGACGGCGCGGGCGGCGAGCTCGGCCGGGTCGGTGAAGGCATTGGCGGAGACGGTGGCGTTGCGGCGACCGACGAACACCCGCAGGCCGAAATCGTCGCCCTCGGCGCGCTCGGCCTCCTCGACCTTGCCGAGGCGGACATCGACGCTGAGGGACTGACCGCGCACCGCGACGGCATCGGCGGCATCGGCGCCGGCGCGGCGGGCCGCATCGACAAGCGCCATCGCCCGCGCTTCGAGCGCCGATTGATCGAGCACGTCCGACATGGATTCTCCCTTTACGCAGTCTGATTCCGTTTATGCCATGTTGCGTATCGGGGGAACCGCAAATCGTGCCCGATCCGGGATCATGCGCTTGATTCAGGCACAAGCCGCAGGCCGCGGGCGATCAACCGATGACGAAGAGGCGAATGAGTGCGGTGGAATAGGCAAGCACCAGGACGATCCAGGTGCCGATGACGCCGAAAAGGCGGCCGCGACTGATGCCGGAACTGCCGCTCAACCCGACCGCATGGGCAATGCGGGCGGCGACGAACATCACGCCGATGGCATGAACGATCCAGACCGGCGTCGCGGCAAACGACATCAGGCCGAACGCGGCGAAAGTGAACGGGATCTGTTCGAGATAGTTGCCGTGAATGCGCACGGCGCGCAGGACGCGGGAATTGCCGCCGTCGCCGAGGCCGACCTTTTCCCGGCGCCGGTTGATGATGACATTGACCTGCAACGCGACATGGCCGGCGGCGATCACGCTCATCCAGACGGCAAGGGCTTGCAACTGGGTCATCCGATAATTCCCTCAAATTTGAATCATTGCGCTCAAGGTGAACTAACCATCGGCGAATGCAAGCTTTTTTCAACCACGCTCCTTAAGCCGAAATCGCGTTCGCGCCCGATAGAGTGCCTGCAACGAGACGGAAGGCGAGCGACTTTCCGCCGGATACGAGGGACGGGCGTCGATCGGATCTCCGGTTGGCCCAGCCCGACGGGCGAGAGGCCGAATGGCTCCGCCGGCCGGGATGACGACGGCGAAACCGCAACCCGGTGTCGCCGCACGGATGCGGAGTGACTGGACATGCATGCGAACTCGAATGTCGCCAATATCGATCCGGTGGCGGGCCTTGCCCCGCGCGACAGCGCGCGCCCGGCCTGGGTCGGGCGGGCGTTCCGGCTCGATCCGGCGGCGTTGCCGGCTTCGAACAAGATCGCCAGCGGCATTGATGCCGGCAACGGCGAGATCGCCTATATCGTCGAGGCGGGCATGATCTATATCGCCCGGCACCTGCCCTGCGGCATTCCGATGACGATGCGGTTCAGCCCGCGCGCCTTCGTCGCCATCGCGGCGCGCACCCTGCCCGGCGCCAAGCCCGGCAGCATGATCGCGACGCTGGAACTGATGCACACCGACCCGGCGCTGTCGTTGCCGCTGCTGGTCGCCGACAATCTCGACGACATCGCCGCCGACTGGACGCGCTGGGCGCGGCTATTCGGCTTGCCGATGGCGATGATCGACCAGAGCGGGCGCGTCGACGTGGTCGATGCCGTCAACGGGTCGGTGCGGCTTGCCGCGCCGAAGCCGCGCCGGCGCCGGGCGGCGTCGGTTCGCCGCCGTCCGCGCTTCCTGATGCGGCGCAAGATGGGACGTCCGGGCGAGGCGTCGCTGGTCATCGGCCGGGAAATCTGCGCCTGGGGCTGATATTCAGAGCCGCTTTTCCGCCGTTGCCGCCTTGCCGCGACCGATGCGGCACTGGTCGCCGCCGCCGCGCCTGACCGCCAGCGCCACCGCCAGGATGTCGAGGACGGCAAGTTGCCCGAGTCGCGACGACATCGGCATGGTCAGATCCGGGTCTTCATCGAAATCGATGTGAATGGTGACGCTGGCGCCCCGCGAAATCGGCGTGCCGAGCGGCGCGACGGCGATGACCGGCACGGCGAACTCGGCGAGGACGGCGAGCGTCGCCACCAGTTCGCGCGACTTGCCGGAACGCGAGATGACGATGACGGCGTCGTCGGGGCCGAGGAGGGCGGCGGCGACGGCATGGATGTGCGGATCGCTATAGGCGACGACCGGCGTGCCGAGGCGGATCAGCTTGTGCTGGGCGTCCTGGGCGACGATGCCGGAGCTGCCCTGGCCGTAGATCTCGATGCGGCGGGCGCGGTCGAGAATATCGACGGCGCGGGCGATGGCGGCGCCATCGAGCCCGGCGCGGACCGCCAGCAAGGCCTGGATCGAATGATCGATCACCTTGGCGGCGATGTCCTTCGGCTGGTCTGAAAGTTCGACCCCGGACGGCATAAAAGAAACATTTCCCGACATCGCCCTTGCAAGTTTGATACGAAATTCGCGATAGCCCTTTAGGCCGAGTTCCTGGGCGAAACGGGCGACCGTCGGCTCGCTGACGCCGGCACCGGCGGCGATCTCGGAGATCGGCATATCCGGCGCGCGGGAGGGCTGGGCAAGGATGAAGTCCAGCACCTTGCGCTGAGCCGGGCCAAGTCTTTCACCCTTTTGGCGCAGATCCTCGAGGAATCCGGTGGCGGGAGTCGACGTCTCGACGCTCTCCCGCGGGCTGTCCTGGCGGTCGGTCGCGGACGGGGTCGAGAGGGTGGCGGTCATGACGCGGTCTTGTCCCTGATCGCTGGCGAGGCGTGACGGGTGATTGTCGATGCGACTTGACATGAAATTAACTTTCAAATATGAAGCAAGCAACTTACAAGATCGTCTTGGTGTTGGCGGTTGTCAACGCCTGTCGGGAAGGATCAGACCGCCGTGCCGCAGCTCCATCCGACCATTGCCGCCGTCACCGCCGCGATCGAGGCGCGCTCGCTTGAGAGCCGCGCCGCCTACGATGCCGAGCTTGCGGCATCGATTCCCAAGGCGACGGCGCGGTCATGCGTGGCCTGCGGCAACCTCGCCCATGTGGCGGCGGCGATGCCGGGCGAGGACAAGCGACGGCTGGCGGCGCCGACTGGCGCCAATCTGGCGATCGTCACCGCCTATAACGACATGCTGTCGGCGCATGAGCCGTTTGCCGAGTATCCGCCGCTGATCAAGGCGGCGGCGCGGGCCAGCGGGGCGATGGCGCAGGTGGCCGGCGGGGTTCCGGCGATGTGCGACGGCGTCACCCAGGGCCAGCCGGGGATGGAGCTGTCGTTGTTCTCGCGCGATGTCATCGCCATGTCGACGGCGGTGGCGCTCACCCACAATGTGTTCGACGGGGCGATCTGTCTCGGCACCTGCGACAAGATCGTGCCGGGGCTGTTGATGGGGGCGCTGGGCTTTCCGCATCTGCCGGTGATGTTCTCGCCGGCGGGGCCGATGGCGACGGGCATCTCCAATTCGGAAAAGGCGCGGGTGCGCCAGCTGCACGCCGAGGGCAAGCTCGGGGCGGAGGCGCTGCTCGACAGCGAGATGAAGGCCTATCATTCGCCCGGCACCTGCACGTTCTACGGTACGGCCAATTCCAACCAGGTGCTGGTGGAGGTGATGGGCCTGCACATGCCCGGCACCGCCTTCGCTCACCCGCGCACCGGCCTGCGCGAGGCGCTGCTGACGGCGGCGGTCGAGCGGCTGGTGGCGATTTCGGCGGAGGGCGATGCCTATACGCCGATCGGGCGGATCGTCGGGGCGAAGACCATCGTCAACGCGCTGGTGGCGCTGCTGGCGACCGGCGGCTCGACCAATCACACGATCCACTGGATCGCGGTGGCGCGCGCCGCCGGGCTGATCGTCACCTGGGACGATTTCGACGCGCTGTCGAAGGTGGTGCCGCTTTTGGCGCGGGTCTATCCCAATGGCGCGGCCGACGTGAATGCGTTTGAGGCGGCCGGCGGCATCGGCTTCCTGGTGAAGGAATGTCTGGCGCACGGGCTGATGCATGAGGACGTCGACACCGTCGCCGGTCCGGGCCTGTCGCGCTACGCGGTGACGCCGGCGCTGGTCGACGGGCGGCTGGTCTATCGGCCGGCGCCGGAGACGAGCCGTGACGAGAGCGTGCTGCGGCCTGCCGCGGCGCCGTTCGAGGCGGAAAGCGGGTTGAAGATCCTGGTCGGCACGCTCGGCCGGTCGGTGATCAAGACCTCGGCGGTGAAGCCGGAGCAGCGGCGGATCACCGCGCCGGCGCGGGTCTTCGACGGGCAGGACGCGTTCCTCGCGGCGTTCAAGCGCGGCGAGTTCACCTCGGACATGGTGGCGGTGATCCGCTTCCAGGGTCCGAAAGCCAATGGCATGCCGGAGCTGCACAAGCTGACGCCGTCGCTGGCGGTGTTGCAGGATCGCGGGCTGAAGGTGGCGCTGGTCACCGACGGCCGGATGTCGGGGGCGTCCGGCAAGGTCGCGGCCGCGATCCACCTGACGCCGGAAGCGGTCGACGGCGGGCCGATCGCGCGGCTGCGGGACGGCGACGTGATCGCGCTCGACGGCGACGCGGGGCGGCTCGACATCGTCGTCGACGCGGCCGAATTCGCGGCGCGGACGCCGGCGCCGGCGCCTGCGGTGTCGCGCAGCCTCGGCCGCGGCCTGTTCGCGGCATTGCGGGCGCAGGTCGGCCCGGCCGACGAGGGCGCATCGCTGGTCGGGGCTCTCGTCTGAGCCTTGGGCGAGGCCGGGGCGAACGCCCGTTTCCCTCATTCCCCGGGCGACCGCATTCGATGGTCGCTTCCGGCAATCACGCATTCGAAGGTCACGCCATGACGCTTGCATCCCGCCTTGCCGCCCTGAAAGTCGTTCCGGTCGTTTCCGTGCCCTCGGCGGCGCGGGCGGTGGAGCTGGCGCAATGCCTGCGCGATGCCGGGCTCGGGGTGATCGAGCTGACGCTGCGCACCGCCGCCGGGCTTGCCGCGATCGAGGCGATCGCGCGGGCGGTGCCGGAGATCCTGCTCGGCGCCGGCAGCGTGCGCACGTCGGAGCAGGCGCGGGCGTCGATCGACGCGGGGGCGGCATTCCTGGTGGCGCCGGCGTTCAACCCGGCGGTTTCGGCGCTTTCGAACGCCGCCGGAATTGCCTATCTGCCGGGCACGGCGACGCCGACCGAAATGGAAACCGCCGCCGGCCACGGGCACCGCTTCATGAAGCTGTTTCCGGCCGAGGTCGTCGGCGGCAAGGGGCTGCTGAAGGCCGTGCACGGGCCGATGCCGGACCTGACATTCTGCCCGACCGGCGGCATCACCGCCGCCACGGCGCGGTCCTATCTCGACCTGCCGAATGTGGTTTGCGTCGGCGGCTCGTGGATCGCCACCGACGCGGCGATCCGCGACGGCGACTGGACGGCGATCGGCGCCAATGCCCGCGCCGTCGCCGATCTCTGATAGACTTTCCGAAACCTGCCCGAACCCGCCGCACCCTGTCCGAACCCGCCACCCTGCCGAACCCGAAAGCCGCGCCCATGTCGCCCGCCCTCGATCCTGCCCGCAGTCCGGTTCCGCCCTTCGACCTGGTGCTGTTCGGCGCCACCGGCGACCTGGCCGGGCGCAAGCTGTTTCCCGCCCTGCTGCATCGCTGCTCGGAAGGGGTGATCCCCGACGACAGCCGCATCATCGCCGTCGGCCGGTCGGCGATGAGCGACGACGGGTTTCGGGCGCAATTGCGGGTGAAGCTGCAAAAGGCGGAAATCAAGGATCCGGCGGCGATCGAGACGTTTCTCGCCCGCATCGTCTACCGGGCGATCGATGCCGACGATCCGGCGAGCTTCCTGCCGCTTGCCGCCGATTTCGAGGGGGTGAGCCGGGTGCGGGCGTTCTACCTGTCGGTGGCGCCGCGCTATTACTCGGCGATCTGCCATCACCTCGCCAGCGCCGGGGTGGTGACGCCCGACAGCCGCATCGTGGTGGAAAAGCCGATCGGCACGGACCTCGCCTCGGCGCGGGCGACGATGGATGCGATCGCCGAGGTGTTCGCCGAGCGGCAGACCTACCGGATCGACCATTATCTCGGCAAGGAAACGGTGCAGAACCTGCTGGTGCTGCGGTTCGCCAACACGATCTTCGAGCGGCTGTGGTCCAACGCCGATGTCGACCACATCCAGATCACCTGCGCCGAGGAAGTCGGGCTTGAAGATCGCGCCGGCTATTACGACACGTCGGGCGCGCTGCGCGACATGGTGCAGAACCATGTGCTGCAGCTCTTGTGCCTTCTGACCATGGAGCCGCCGAACACGCTGGACAGCAATGCGATCCGCGACGAAAAGGTGCGCATCCTCAAGGCATTGCGGCCGATCACCGGGGCGGATGTGCTCACCCGCACCGTGCGCGGCCAGTATCGCGCCGGCTCGGTCGATGGCCAGCCGGTCAAGGCCTATGCCGACGAACTCGGCCGCGACAGCACCACCGAGACGTTCGTGGCGCTGCACACCGAGATCGACACCTGGCGCTGGTCGAAAGTGCCGATCTACATCCGCACCGGCAAGCGGATGGCCGGGCGGTTCTCGGAAATCGTCGTCACCTTCAAGCCGGTGCCGCACTCGATCTTCGACCGGCTTGGCGCCGACGGGCATCTGGCGCCGAACCGGCTGGTGATCCGGCTGCAGCCGGATGACGGGATGCAGCTGGTGACGATGGCGAAGATCCCCGGTTCGGGCCGGCTGCGGCTGCGCGAGACCAATCTCGACCTGCGCTTCGGCGAACAGTTCAAGGACCGGGCACCGGATGCCTATGAGCGGTTGCTGACCGACGTGTTGCGCGGCGAGCAGACGCTGTTCATGCGCCGCGACGAGGTTGAGGCGGCGTGGGCGTGGATCGATCCGATCGAACAGGGCTGGCGGGAGCGGATGCAGGTGCCGCATTTCTATCCGGCCGGGACCAATGGGCCGAGCCAGGCGATCGGCATGATCGAGCGCGACGGGCGCAGCTGGTACGAGCCGTGATGCGACAGGGCGTCCGCTGCCGCAACCTGATGCGCACTGAAGGTTGAAGTGAACGACCGTTCCGTTGCATTGTCGGCCGAGGCAATGGCGCGGGGCAATGGAAATGCGGCGGATCTGGCAATCGGCGATGGCGCGGCTGGCGCGGTCGGCCGGCTGGAAATCCTTCATGCAGGATCGACGGGCGGCGACGGCGCTGGCGTCGCGCTATGTCGGTGGCGAGACGGCGCAAGAAGCGATCGAGACGGCGAAGGCGCTGGAGCGGCAGGGCATTCGCGCCTCGCTGTTCTATCTCGGTGAGTTCGTCGATCGGCCGGAGCTGGTTGCCGAGAACGTCGCGGCCAAGCTCGATATCTGCGAGCGGCTGTCGCATACGGGGCTCGACCTGCATGTGTCGGTCGATCCAACCCAGGTCGGGTGCTCGATCGACTGGGACATGGGCGCGCGCAACGCGGCGCTGATCGGCGCGCGGATCCAGGCGGCGGCGAATGGCCGGCCGGGTGTCAACTGCATGATGCTCGACATGGAGGACCTGCCGGTCAACGCGGCGACGATCGCGTTGCACGACCGGTTGCGGGCGGTCGGCGTGCCGATGGCGCAGACGCTGCAGGCCTATCTGTACAAGACCGAGGCCGACATCGCCGCCAAGATCGCCGAGGGCGCGCGGGTGCGGCTGGTGAAGGGGGCGATGCTGGCGCCGGCGGGGGCGGCGTTTACCGGCCGCGCGGCGATCCGGCGCAACTACATGAGGCTGACGGAGATGATGCTGGCGCCGGCGGCGCGGGAGGCCGGATTCTATCCGATCATCGCCACCCACGATCAGAACCTGCATGAATTCGCCATCGACCTGGCTCGACGCAACGGCTGGCCGCAGGGCAGCTACGAGTTCGAGATGCTTTATGGCGCGCGCAACGATGTCGCCCGGGCGCTGGCGCGGCGCGGCGAGCGCATCCGGCTCTATCTGCCGTTCGGCCGCGACTGGTGGCCCTACGCGGTGCGGCGCATCGGCGAGAACCCGAAGAATGTCGTGCTGCTGGCGCGCGGCATCATCGGCGGGCGATAGCGCAGGGGCGGCCGAACGGGACGATTGCGGTCAGGCGAGCGCCCAGAGGATCGCGGCGTAGCGGCCGACCTTGGAGATCGTCACCAGCAGCAGGAAGATCGCCAGCGGCACGCGCAGCATGCCGGCGACGACGGTGAGCGGATCGCCGATGACGGGGAGAAAGCTCGCCAGCAACGACCAGACGCCGAAGCGGGCATACCACCCCTCGGCCTTCGCCAGCATCGCCGGCGAGGCGGGAAACCACGGCCGGTCGCGGTAGTGGACGATCCAGCGGCCGAGCAGCCAGTTGGTCAGCGAGCCAAGCACATTGCCGAGCGAGGCAACGGCAATGAGCAGGCCCCAGGGCTCGGCCGTGCCAAGCGCCGCCGCGATCAGTGCCGCCTCGGACTGGGCGGGAAAGATCGTCGCGGCGATGAAGGCCGAGGCAAACAGGCCGGCAAGGATGGCTAGCGACGTCACGGGCGGAGGGGGCTCGATTCAGGCGGCTCAACAAGTCGGGCGGCTCAGCGAGCGAGCCATGCGGTTCCCTCTTTGGACAAATTAACCCCCTTCTCGCGGCTCGGCAACATCGCGGCCTGAAGGGACAGGGCGGGATGTTGCAACGGCACCTAATCCGATGATTGTGAAATCTTGTCAATTCAATCCGATATCGCGACAACGTTTCGGGATGACGACGCCAATTAGTTGAGCAAAAAGTCAAAAATAAGTATTCACACTTACTCTTTCGGTCGAATTCGCAATTGCGGCGCCCTCGCATGTGGGCTTCGATTGTGATCACGGACGGCGAACCCGCCGGTACGGTTCGGGCTTTCCCGTTGGGGTCCGAAACCGGCCGGCGGATCAGAACCGAAAACGGCTCGCCGTCACGAACCATGGCATGATTGGAGGACGAATATGATCGGTCACAAGGGTGCGAAGATCCTCGGCTTGTTCGCCGCGCTGGCGCTGTCGACGACCGCGCTGCAGGCCAAGACCCTGGTCTATTGCTCGGAAGGCTCGCCGGAAAACTTTACCCCGGCGCTGAATACCACCGGCACGTCGCTCGATGCCGCGCGTCCGGTCTACAACCAGCTCGTCGAGTTCGAGCGCGGTTCGACCAAGGTCGTCCCGGCACTGGCCGAGAAGTGGGCGGTTTCGGCGGACGGCACCGTCATCACGTTCAATCTGCGCAAGGGCGTCAAGGTCCACTCGACCAAGGACTTCAAGCCGACCCGCGACTTCAACGCCGACGACGTGCTGTGGTCGTTCAATCGCCAGTGGAAGCCCGATCATCCGTTCCACAAGGTTTCGGGCGGCGCCTACGACTATTTCAACGACATGGACATGCCAACGCTGCTGAAGTCGATCGAAAAGGTCGACGACTACACCGTCAAGATGACGCTGAGCGAAGCCAACGCGCCGATCATGGCCAACCTCGCCATGGACTTCGGCACGATCCATTCGGCTGAATATGCCGACTTCCTGCTGAAGAAGGGCACGCCGGAGAAGTTCGACCAGGAGCCGGTCGGCACCGGGCCGTTCACCTTCGTCGCCTATCAGAAGGACGCGGTGATCCGCTACAAGGCGTTCCCCGAGCACTTCGCCGGCAAGGCGCCGATCGACGATCTCGTCTTCGCCATCACCCCGGACGCCACCGCCCGCTACGCCAAGCTGAAGAAGGGCGAATGCCAGGTGATGTTCGGCCCGAACCCGGCCGACCTCAAGGCGATGGGCGAGGATGCGACCATCAACCTGATGAACCAGCCGGGCCTCAACATCGCCTACTGGAACTTCAACACCTCGAAGCCGCCGTTCGACAAGAAGGAAGTCCGCCAGGCCTTCAACATGGCGATCGACAAGGCCTCGATCATCCGTGACGTCTATCAGGGCGCCGGTCAGGCCGCGGTCAATCCGATCCCGCCGACCATCTGGTCCTACAACAAGGCGGTCAAGGACTACGCCTTCGATCAGGCCAAGGCCAAGTCGATGCTCGAGGCGGCCGGCGTCAAGCTGCCGATGGACATCGACCTGTGGTACATGCCGGTGCAACGTCCGTATAACCCGAACGCCAAGCGCATCGCCGAAATGATGCAGGCCGACCTCGCCAAGATCGGCGTCAACGCCAAGCTCGTCACCTACGAGTGGGGCGAATATCGCAAGCGGATGCAGCAGGGCGAGCATACGACCGGCCAGCTCGGCTGGACCGGCGACAATGGCGATCCGGACAACTTCTTCTTCCTGCTCGGCTGTGCCGCCGCCCGCCCGGGTGGCCAGAACCTCGCCAAGTGGTGCAACAAGGAGTTCGACGACCGTCTGCTGAAGGCCCGCAAGTCGGC
>JAEULV010000011.1 GCA_016793065.1 Hyphomicrobiaceae bacterium | reverse complement strand
CAATCACTCGCCCTTGAAGCCGATGAACGGCAATTGCCGCCAGGCGTGGGCGGCGTCCATGCCGTAGCCGACGACGAAGGTGTCGGGATCGGTCTCGAAGCCGACGAAATCCGCCTCGATCGAGGCGACGCGCTTCTTCGGCTTGTCGAGCAGGACGACGACGCCGGTGCGGGCGGCGCCACGGTCGATCATCAGCTGCTTGGCATAGGCGAGGGTGCGGCCGGATTCGAGAATGTCGTCGACGAGCAGGACGGAACGCCCCTTCACCTCGGTCTCGAGGTCGCGCAGCACGGTGACGGTGCCGGACGAGGTGGTGCCGTCGCGATAGCTTGACAGGCTGATGAAATCCACCTCCGGCGCGATGTGGGCCTCGTGCAGCGCCCGGATCAGGTCGGCGGCGAAGACGAAGCTGCCCTTGAGCACGGCGACGACGAGAAGGCGCTCGGAGTAGCCGGCGGCGGCGATCTCGGCGGCGAGCCCGGCATTGCGGGTGGCGATGGTGGCTTCGTCGAAGAGTACCGAGATCCCCGCGGGGATGTTGTTTGTCATTGGGTTCCGGCCTGATTGCTGCGGCGGTCGATGAACCGCAGCTCGATATCGCGCGCCGGCGGCGGAGATGCAAGCCGGGTGCGAAACCGGACGGTCTCGCCGCCGGCGAGTTCGCGCGCCTTGGGCTCCATGGCCCAGGCATAGATCTCGCCCTCGTTCTCGCCCTTGAGGGCGAGGCGCACGGCGGGGACCGGGCGGGGGCGGCTGGTGACGTTGCTGATCTGGCCCTCGACCACCAGTACCGGCTGACCGTTTTCGGTTTCGCGATGGGTGGCGACGTCGACGAAGGTCAGGCCGCGCAGGTTCACCTCGAAGCCGGCCAGGCGGTAGAGACTGGCGAGATCCGGCACGGCGGCGACGATGCGCTCGCGCTGGAAGATGCCGCCGATCACCAGCGCGAAGGCGAACAGGATCGCCATCGGGCCGAAGGCCGGACGGGCATACTCGACCAGTCGACCGATGCCGAGGGCGGGCGCCTTCAAGCGCCGGCGCTTGGCGGCGGCGCGCTCGACCGCCGCCTTCTCGGCGGCGAGCTTGCGGGCAAAGCCGCGCGGGGCGCTGTCGATCACCTTGCCGTCGGCATGCGGCGCCTCGTCATGGTGCTCGTCGAGGAAGGCGGCGTGGGCGGCGGCGGTGAAGGGATCGGCCTCTTCCCGCGGCGCGGCGGCGGCGGATACCGGCGCGTCGTCATCGCGGGGAATGTCGGCGTCGATGGTGCCGCGCAGCGGGGCCTCGAATTCCGGCTCGGGCTCGGGGGCGAATTCGGCGACGGGCTTGGCGACCCAGACGGTGGCGCAACGCTTGCACTTGACGGAGCGGCCGTTGGGGCCGATGGCGCCATCGGGGAGGTTATACGATGTGTCGCAGGAGGGGCAGGTGATCCGCATGCCGACCGTCGCAACCTTGCGGGCGTTTGCCCAGGGACATGGGCGGTCGATTCGCCCTCGCGGACGCCTCGGCCTCATGACCACGACAGGACCGGGTTTTGGTTAAGTTAGGGTTAAAACACCAGGTTTGCCGCCGGCTTTGCCAGGGACGCGATATCGTTAATTATCCATTAAAAGGAAACCGGCAGCATGGGGGCCGAGGGGGAACCGCGCGCGTGATCCGATTCGAGAATGTTGGGCTTCGCTACGGCGTCGGGACGGAGATCCTGCGCGATCTGACGTTCGAGATCGCGCCGCGGTCGTTCCAGTTCCTGACCGGGCCGTCGGGCGCCGGCAAGACCAGCCTGATCCGGCTCCTGTTCATGTCGCTGAAGCCGACCCGGGGGTTGATCAGCATCTTCGGCCGCGACACGTCGAGCGTCGGGCGGGACGAACTGCCGTCGCTGCGGCGGCGGATCGGCGTGGTGTTCCAGGACTTCCGGCTGCTCGATCACCTGACGACCTACGAGAACGTCGCCCTGCCGCTGCGGGTGCTGGGCAAGGACGAGGTCGAGTATCGCGGCGACGTGATCGAATTGCTGAAATGGGTCGGGCTCGGTGACCGGATGCATGTGCTGCCGCCGGTGCTGTCGGGCGGGGAAAAGCAGCGGGCGGCGATCGCGCGGGCCTTGATCACCAAGCCGGAGATCCTGCTCGCCGACGAGCCGACCGGCAATGTCGATCCGCCGCTGGCGCGGCGGCTGCTGCGGCTGTTCATCGAGCTCAATCGGCTCGGCACCTCGGTGCTGATCGCCACCCACGATTTTTCGCTGATGGACCAGATCGATGCGCGCCGGTTCATCCTGACCGACGGCCGCATGGCGATCGAGGAGTGAGGCGATGAGCGACGCCCAGCCTCCGCGCCAACCGCCGCCACGCCGGCCGCCGCCCGCCGACGGGCAGGGACGCCGACCGGCGCCGGCGCAAGCCGATGGCCGTCCGTCGAAGCCGGCGCGCGAGGCCGAGGCGGTGGCGCAGCGACGGCGGGCGGCAACACGCATCCACGAGGGGCGCGGCGGGCGGTCGACGCCGATCGTGCCGCCGCAGACCATCGCCGGCCGGGCATTGCTGCTGGTGGTGGCGATCATGAGCCTGCTGGCCTGCTTGACATTCGGCGCGGTCAGCCTGGTGCGCGACGCGGCGCGCGACTGGCAGCTCGATGTATCGCGCGAGGTGACGATCCAGGTGCGGCCGCTCGACGGGGTGCCGATCGATCCTGAATTGCAGAAGGCGCTGAAGCTGGCGCGGGAGACGCCGGGCGTGGCGGACGTGCGGCTGGTGCCGGACAAGGACGGGCGCAAGCTGCTGGAGCCGTGGCTGGGGACGGATCTCGACCTGTCGAGCCTGCCGGTGCCGCGCCTGATCGTGCTGTCGCTCAGCGACCCGGCCGGCGCCGATCTCGCCGGGCTGAAGACGCAGCTTGCCAGGGACGTCAAGGCGGCGACGCTGGATGATCACAGCATCTGGGCGGCGCGGCTGCGGACCATGGCGGGGACGATGGTGGCGATCGGCTTCGCGGTGCTGCTGCTGGTGCTGATCGCCATGGTGCTGTCGGTGGTATTCGCGACCCGGGCGGCGATGGCGGGCAATCGCGACGTGATCGCGGTGCTGCATTTCGTCGGGGCGGAGGATGCGTTCATCGCCCGGGAGTTTCAGGGGCATTTCCTGGTGCTGGGGCTGAAGGGCGGGCTGGTTGGCGGCGCAGTGGCGGTCATGACGTTTCTCGTCGGCGGGCTGCTGACGCGGAAAGCGCAGGGGGCGCCGGGGGCGGACCAGATGATTGCGCTGTTCGGCGGGCTCAATGTCGGCCCGACGGGTTATCTCGGGGCGGTGGCGATCGTGTTCCTGATCGCGGTGCTGACGGCGCTGACGTCGCGCTGGACGGTGCGCAACTACCTCAGAATTCTTGAGTAGAGGCAAAGTTTCGGCACGGGAATGCCATGATCACTCGCTAGTTTTGACAGGTTGGCATTTTCGGGTTGCGGGTGTTCACTCGTTGGTGAACCGTTGCGGATCCGGTTGAGTCCGGTGTGACGACTGGCTGGCGGTACAAGGGGTCCGGCGAGGACTTTCGAACGGGAAGGCGATGATCGAGACCGGTGACACGCTGTTTTTTCCGACCGAGGCGGCCAATGGCGCCCGGTTGCGGGAACACGCGGGTCTGGCGCATCGCATTGCCGTCGCGATCGTCAAACTGGCGGTGGCGAGCGGGGTCCTGGTCGCGGCGTTCTTCGTCGGCGGTTTCCTGTGGTTCACCCACGAAATCAATACGAGGCAGATGGACATCGGCGCCAATGCCGATGGCATCGTGGTGCTGACCGGCGGGCGGGACCGGGTGACCGAGGGGCTCGAACTGCTGTCGAACGGCCAGGGCGGCCGGCTGCTGATCTCGGGGGTGCATCCGGAGACGTCGGCCAGCGCGATCGCGCGGGAGAACGACGCACCGGCTGGCTGGTTCGACTGCTGCGTCGATCTCGGCTATCGGGCCGAGAACACGTTCGGCAACGCGGCCGAAACCCGCAACTGGGCGCGCGAGCACAAGGCGCGGTCGCTGATCATCGTTACCAGCGCCTACCACATGCCGCGATCGATGGCGGCGATGCGGGCGGCGATGCCGGACGTGGTGCTGATCCCGCATCCGGTGCGGCCGCCGGAACTGGGGCTGGGGCACTGGTGGACCGATCCGGCCACGGCCAAACTTCTTTTTTCCGAATACTTGAAGTATATCCTCGCGCGCACGCGGCTCGATCTGGGTGGCAAGGTCGGCGAATTGCCGGCGGCGCGACAGACGACGGCGCGGCGCTGATCGCGGTCGGCGCCCTGTTCTCGATGCCGTCGTGCCGGAGTCCCTCCGAGCCTTGCCGATCCGTTCAAACCCTCCCGCTGCATGGCGCGGGACGAGGCCCTTCATGCTGATCCTGCGCTCCCTCGCCTTCAACGTGGCGTTCTATATCAACATCTTGCTGTGGATGGTCCTGTGCCTGCCGGGCTTCCTGCTGCCGACCCGGATGTTGCTCCGGGTCGTGCACATGTGGAGTGCGTCGAACCACTGGCTGCTGGAGCACATCGCCGGGGTCAAGATGGAGCTGCGCGGGGCTGAGAAGCTGCCGAAGGACGGCTGCATCATCGCCTCCAAGCACCAGTCGGCATGGGAGACCGTGTCGGTGTTCAACCTGTTTCCGTTTCCCGCCTTCATCCTGAAGCGCGAGCTGATGTGGATTCCGATGTTTGGCTGGTATGCGTGGCGCCTCAACATGATCCCGGTCGATCGCGGTCGCGGCAGCGCGGCGTTGAAGCAGATGGCGGCGCGGGCGGCGGAGGAAATCGTCCACAACCGTCAGATCCTGATCTACCCGGAAGGGACGCGACGGCCGGCCGGCGCGCCGCCGGAATACAAGTACGGGGTGGCGAAGCTCTATGCCGATCTCGGCGCCCGCGTGGTTCCGGTGGCGCTGAATTCCGGCATCTACTGGCCGCGCCGGACCTTCATCAAATATCCCGGGACGATCGTGATGGAGTTCCTCGATCCGATCGAGCCGGGGCTCGATACGCGGGCGTTCCTGGCGGAATTGCAGGGTCGAATCGAGGCCGCCAGCGACCGGCTGATCGAGGAAGCGGCGGCGGCGGTGAACCCGTCACCGGTGGCGATCGAGGCGCTCGCCGCCTTGCGGGCGCGGCAGGCGGGCTGATTCATCACCTCACGGAATTGTGGTCGCCGGCCACTACATATCGTGGTATCTTGCGCGGAAGATGCATATGTTCTACAGACGTTCCTGTGTGTATGCAAAGGCGCGCAATTCCCATGGTTCGGTCCGGGCTGTCGATCTTCGTTGGTAACGTCATGCTGGGCGATCGATTTCGCTATTGGCGTGGGGCTTCCGGGCGCCGGTATCTGTTCACCGAGATCGACGGAGCGGAGCTTGCCGATTATCGCGGCGCGGTGGCGGTCGAGATCGAGGATCGTGCCGGCGACGAGGCCGGCGAGGGCCGGGTGATCAATCTGCTCGAGATCGACGAGGATGGCGGCATCCGGCGGCATCCGGTCGGCTTCAACGCCGAGCCGAGCGCGGCCTTCGTGCACCTGCTCGCCACGTCCGCCGCCGAGCGGCAGGCGATCCTGCTCGATCTCGCCGCGACGATGTGAGGGTGGTGCGCCCGAGACGGAAGCGCCTGCCGGCTCAGGACCTGCCGCGAAGGTTCGGACGGCGCGGATCGCCGCGCCGCTTGCCCGCTCGGCCGGCGTTCTCGGTCTTGCCTTTATCTCAGCCGTAATTGCGGTCGTCGGCGATGACCTTGCCGTCGTTCGGCAGGCTGGCGGGCGGAGCGATCTCGACGTCGCCCTTGAGCTTGGTGATTTCGCGCAAGGTTGAGGCGACGGCGGCAGCGATGCCGGCGGCGTCGGTCTCGATCCGCAGCGTCATGGCATCCTGCTCGCCGGCGCGGGACACGACCAGGCGGGCGCGGCGGATTTCCGGGTGGCGTTTCAGCACGGCGTCGATCTGGGCCGGGTCGACGAACATGCCCTTGACCTTGGTGCGCTGGTCGGCGCGGCCCATCCAGCCCTTGATGCGCGGCGCGGTGCGGCCGCAGGGCGAGAGGCCGGGCAGGATCGCCGATAGATCGCCGGTGCCGAAGCGGATCAGCGGATAGTGCGGCGACAGCCGGGTGACGACGACCTCGCCGACCTCGCCATCGGCGACGGGCTCGTCGCTGCCGGGGCGGACGATCTCGACGATGATGTCCTCGTTGACGATGAGGCCCTCGGCCGCCTCGCTCTCATAGGCGATGACGCCGAGATCGGCGGTGGCATAGGCCTGACGCACGTCGATGCCGCGGGTGGTGTATTCGGCGCGCAGCGACGGAAACAGGGCGCCGCCTGAGACAAGGGCGCGCCGCAGGCTCGGCAGTTGCCGGTCGGCCTTGGCGGCGGCGTCGAGAATCACCTTGAGGAAGTCGGGCGTGCCGGTGAAGCCGGACGCGGCATAGTGGGCGATGAGGTCGATCTGGGCTTCGGTGTTGCCGGGGCCGCCGGGGATGACGGCGCAGCCGAGGGCGCGGGCGCCGCTGTCGAAGATGAAGCCGCCGGGGGTCAGGGTGTAGCCGAAGCAGTTGAGGACGATGTCGCCGGGGCGAAAGCCGGCGGCGTGCAGGGCGCGCGCCATGCCCCAGCTGTCGTCGGCGCGATCCTCCGGCTCGAAGACCGGGCCGGGCGACATGAACAGGCGTCCCATGGCGCCGGCGCCGGTGACGGCGAAGCCGCCGAAGGGCGGGTCGGACTTCTGGGCCTCGGCGAGTTCGGGCTTGCGCAGGACGGGGATGCGGGCAAGGTCGGCGCGGGTGCGGATCTCGGCCGGGTCGATGCCGGCGAGGCGCGCGGCCCATGCCCTGGCGCGGGTGGCGGCGGGCAGGCCGGCGCGCAATGCGGCCAAAAGCGCGACCTCGCGCGCTTCCGGCGACAGGATCTCGCGCCCGTCATAGTAGTCGGCCATGCGTCTCCTCCAGACGTCATTATTTTGGTCGATAAACTAAATCGTTTTTTGGCGAGGCGAAACCGGGGCCGGGGAGAGGGGAAGCTAGACTTTCGAACCGGTTTAGGTGGCAGGTCGCGGCGCCTTGCCACCCCTGGCAGGGGTATGTTTCAGAAATACCTTTTGCATCAACGAGATGTGCCGACGGCGCCGTGGGGAGCGCCATCGGTGAAAAACCATAATGCGAAAAGGCGGCGTCAGGCGGCAGTCAGCCGGGCCGGTCGCGGCGAGCGCTCAGATCCAGCCGGACAATTCGCGCCGTGTCACCGCCTCGATCACCGCCATGCCGTCGGGGCTGTCGTTGAGGGCGGGGATATAGGCGAATTTCTCGCCGCCGGCATGCATGAAGATCTCGCGGTTCTCGACGTCGAGTTCCTCCAGCGTTTCGAGGCAATCGGCGGCAAAGCCGGGGGCGATGACGGCGATGCGGCGCGTGCCCGAGCGGGCCAGGTCCTCGATGGTCTTGTCGGTATAGGGCTGCAGCCACTCTTCCTTGCCGAAGCGGGACTGGAAGGTCATGCGCAGTCGGTCGGCATTAAGGCCGGTGACCTGCCGCAGCAGGCGCGTCGTCTTGGCGCATTGGCAGTGATAGGGGTCGCCGGCGTCGAAATAGCGCTTGGGGATGCCGTGGAAGGAGGCGATGACCACCTCGGGCTCGAAATCGAGACGCTTCAGGCCGTCGTTGAGGGTGGCGGCGAGGGCGTCGATATAGGCCGGGTCGTCGTGCCAGGGCGGGCTGACGCGGATTGCCGGCTGCCAGCGCATTTCGCTCAGCGCCTCGAACACCTTGTCGGCGACGGTGGCGGAGGTGGCGGCGGCATATTGTGGATAGAGCGGCACGACGAGGATGCGCTCGCAGCCCTCGGCCTGCAGATGGGCGAGGCGCGACTTGATCGAGGGATTGCCGTAGCGCATCGCCCAATCGACGATGACCCGGTCGCTCGTCGCGGCCATGCGGCGGGCGAGGTCGTCGGACTGGGCGCGGGTGATGGTGACGAGCGGGCCCTCGTTGCGTTCCTTGTTCCAGATCTTGTCGTAGTCCTTGCCCTTGCGGCCGGGGCGGACGCTGAGAATGATCAGGTTGAGGATCGGCCACCATTGCCAGCGCGGCAGTTCGATGACGCGGGGATCGGAGAGAAACTCCTTCAGATAGCGCCGCATCGACCAGTAGTCGGTGCCGTCCGGGGTACCGAGATTGACGAGCAGGACGCCGATGCGGCCGGCCTTGACCGGCGGGTGGCCGGCGGGCAGGGCAATGGCGCGATACTGGGCTTGGCGGTCGGCATCAACGGGGCAGGTCATCGGATCTCGTTCGCGATTTGCGGGGCTCGGGATGCATCCGCCGGTTTTCAGGAGAAATCAACGGGGCTCGGCGCGGCCGGGATGGGATTTTCGCGGCGAAGCGGCCGTTCGCCGATCCGGCATGCAACCGGGCATGCCTTCTTCTACGATGGAATGCGGCAGGTCGATCATCGCGGCCGCGCTCTTGCCTGATTTCCGTCATGAGGATCGGCCATAAGCGTCGGATCCCTGTTCAGGGCTTGCGTCTTCCCCGACCTTCGCCAGACTGTTGCGGTGCCGTCGTTCATGCTCCATCCCCTGCTTCGAGCCAAGTCCCTTTCGCGCTGGCTGCCGGTGGCTGTCGCCGGTCTTGCCGTCAGCCTCGGCATCATCGCCGGCAGCGCGCGGGCGCAGCCGCGACTGACCAGGCTCGGTATCGTGCTGGTCAGCGATCTCGACACGATCGAGACCGGGGCGCGCGGCGGCTATGCCCGGCTGGCGGCGGCGCTGGCGGCGGAGCGGGCGAAGGGGCCGGTGCTGCTGATCCACGCCGGCGACGGCCTGGGGCCGACGCTGCTGGGTGCGCTCGACCGGGGCGAACACGCGGTCGATCTGCTCGACCGGCTGGAGCCGGATTTCTACGTTCCGGGGGCGCAGGACTTCGCCATGGGTGGCCAGCCGTTCCAGGCGCGGATGGGCTCGGCGCCGTTCGCCAAGCTGGCGGCCAATTTGCGCCAGCCCAACGGCCAGCGGCTGGAAGGCTTCGCCGATGCCAAGATCATCGAGCGCGACGGGGTGAAGATCGGCCTGATCGGGCTGACCGACGACCGGCCGAGCCGCGACGGTTCGTTGCAGGACCTGAAGATCGCCGATCCGTTGCGCACCGGAATGGCGGTGGCGCGGGACCTGCGCGAGCAAGGGGCGGACCTGATCATCGCCATCACCCACACCGAACGCAGTGTCGACCGACAATTGCGCGATTCCGGGCTGATCGACATCGTGCTGTCGGGAGAGGATCACGATCTGGCGGTGGAGTTCGACGGACGCACGGCGCTGGTGGAATCGCGGGCGCAGGCGGAAGTGGTGGCGGCACTCGACCTGGAGCTGGCGATCGACGAGCAGGGCGGGCGGCGCGATGTGGCGTGGTGGCCGCGGTTTCGGGTGATCGACACGGCCGACCTGCCGCCGGAGCCGGCGATGGAGGCGCGGGTGGCGGAGTTTCGCCGGACGCTGGAACTGCGGCTCGACGAACCGCTGGTGCCGACCGATATCGCCATCGACACCCGGTTTGCCACCCAGCGCAGCGGCGACAGCATTCTCGGGGCGCTGGTCAGCGATGCGATCAAGGTGGCAACCAAGGCGGATTGTGCGCTGGTGCCGGCCGGAATGATCGGCGGCTATCGCGATTTGCCGGTCGGGACCGTCCTGTCGCGGCGCGACCTCTACGAATTCGTGTCGGGCGATGCCCGCTCCGTGGTGCTGGAGGTGCCCGGCGAGATGCTGCTCCTGGCGCTCGAGGCCGGACTGTCGGACTATGGCTCCGGCTCGGGGCGGTTTCCGCAGGTTTCGGGCATTCACGCGGTCGTCGACGTGCGGCTACCGCCAGGCAAGCGGGTGCTGAGCGCTTCCGTCGGCGGCCGGCCGGTCGATCCGCGCAAGACCTACCGGCTGGCGACGCTCGACGCGGTGTCGCATGGGGCGGAGGGCTACCGGATGTTCCGGCTGGCGGAACCGCTGGTCGACGAACGGGCCGCCGATCTGGCGTTCAACCAGGTCGCCGCCTATCTCGCCGCCGTGCCGGCGATCACGGCGCCGACCCGCGGGCGGATCGCGTTTCGCTGACCTCGCCGCCGGCGGGGTTTGTCCCCAGGGGGACGCCGGCGTGGCGGGCGGCGGTGTTGCCAATTTAAATGTTATGTTATAACTTCTCGCTCAAGATCGAACGATCGATCGCGACGGTTTCGGCGCGGGCGACCATTCGACACCAGGTCAGGATATCCGCTTGAGCGCCTTGCCCCACACCCATCACCATGCCGACGGGCACCATGGTCGGCACGATCATGACGATCGCGCGGTCCCGGCCGGCGTCGGCGCGACCGTGGCTGGGACACAGCCGGTGGCGGCGGCGCGGCGGGCGCGGCGGCGGCCGGGGTTCTCGCTGCTGCGGGCGTCGCTGGCGGAACGGCTGGCGATTGCGGCGGTGGCGACGGCCGGCATCTGGGGCGGCGTTTTTTGGGCGATCGCGTGACCGGCATGAGCCATTCCATCGACCTTTGCGACGTCACGCTCGGCTATGGCCGGCATCCGGCGGTGCACCATCTCAATGGCCGGATCGAGGCCGGGGCGCTGCTGGCAGTGGTCGGGCCGAACGGCGCCGGCAAGTCGACGCTGCTCAAGGGCCTGATGGGGCAATTGAAGCCGCTCGACGGGCGGATCACCCTCAACGGCTTCGGCGTGCGCGACATCGCCTATCTGCCGCAGCTGGCGGATATCGACCGGTCGTTTCCGCTGCCGGTCTACGATTTCGTCGCGATGGGGCTGTGGCGCCAGGTCGGGCTGTTCAAGCGGATCGGCGCCGGCGAGCGCGGGCGGATCGAGGCGGCGATCGCCTCGGTCGGCCTCGAGGGTTTCGAGACCCGCACGCTCGGCTCGCTGTCGGGCGGGCAGGTGCAGCGGGCGCTGTTCGCGCGGCTGTTGCTGCAGGATGCGCGGGTGATCCTGCTGGATGAGCCGTTCAACGCCATCGACGCCAAGACGGCGGCGGACCTTCTGGACCTGATCGGCCGCTGGCACGCCGAGGCGCGCACGGTGATCGCGGTGATGCACGATCTGGAGACGGTGCGGCGGCGGTTTCCGCAGTCGTGGCTGCTGGCGCGCGAACTGCTTGCCGCCGGGCCGACCGACGAGGTGCTGCGGGCCGAGAACCTGTTGCGGGCGCGGCGGATGGTCGAGGCGTTCGATCCGTTCGCGGCGGCGTGCGATCGGGGGGCGGCATGAGCGTCTATGATTTCGCGGTGGCGCCGTTCGTCGAGTTCGAGTTCATGCGCCGGGCATTGATCGGGGCGCTGGCGCTGGCGATCGGGGCGGCGCCGATCGGCGTGTTCCTGATGCTGCGGCGGATGTCGCTGACCGGCGATGCCATGGCGCATGCGATCCTGCCGGGCGCGGCGGTCGGCTATCTGATCGCCGGACTGTCGCTGCCGGCGATGACGATCGGCGGGCTGGTCGCCGGGTTGGCGGTGGCGTTCGCCGCCGGGGCGCTGGCGCGGGCGAGCGTGCTGAAGGAAGACGCGACGCTGGCGGCGTTCTACCTGATCTCGCTGGCGCTCGGCGTGCTGATCGTGTCGATGAAGGGGTCGAATGTCGATCTGATGCACGTGCTGTTCGGCTCGGTGCTGGCGCTCGACGACGGCGCGCTGCTGCTGATCGCCGGGATCGCCAGCGTGACGCTGCTGGTGCTGGCGCTGATCTATCGGCCTTTGGTGCTGGAATGCATGGACCCGCAGTTCCTGCGCTCGGTGTCCGGCGCGGGCCTCGTGGCGCATTTCGGCTTCATCGGCCTGGTGGTGCTCAATCTGGTCGGCGGGTTTCACGCGCTTGGCACGCTGCTGGCGGTCGGCATCATGATGCTGCCGGCGGCGGCGGCGCGGATGTGGACCGACGACGTGACGGCGCTGATCGGGGTGGCGGTGCTGATCGCCATGGGGTCGAGCGTCGCCGGACTGCTGGTCTCGTATCACGGCGAGGCGCCGAGCGGGCCGTCGATCATTCTGGTCGCCGGCGCGGTCTACGGCTTGTCGCTGGCCTTCGGCCGCTCGGGTGGGCTCGTCTGGAAGCTCCTGCCGGCGCGGCACCTGGAGGCCTAGGGCCGGCTACGGCCGGGCCGGTTCAAGCAAGCTTTTGATGTTGCAAAGTCGGGAGAGACAGACATGATCATCGGGATCAGCAGACGAGCCGTGCTTGTTGCGGCAATCATGGCGGGTACTTTTGCCGGCGTGATGCAGCCGGCGGTGGCGCAAACCAAGCTGCCGGTGGTGGCGACCTTCTCCATTCTCGGCGACTTCGTTCGCGAGGTCGGCGGCGACCGGATCGAGCTGACGACGCTGGTCGGGCCGAATGGCGATGGGCACGTCTACAATCCGACGCCGGCGGATGCGCGGCGGCTGGCGGGCGCCAAGGTGGTGTTCGCCAACGGGCTCGGCTTCGAAGGCTGGATCGGGCGGTTGATCAAGGCCTCCGGCACCAAGGCGACGGTGGTGACGGCCTCGTCCGGTGTCGCGGCGCGGCCGCTGGAGGAAGAGGGCGACGATCACGGTCACGGCAAGAAGGGGAATGATCACGGCCATGACCACGGCGCGGTCGACCCGCATGCCTGGCAGGCGGTCGCCAATGCCAAGATCTATGTCGGCAATGTCCGCGACGGCCTGAGCGCCGCCGACCCGGCCGGGGCGGCGACCTATGGCGCCAACGCGACGGCGTTTCTTGCCAAGCTCGACGCGCTCGAGGCGGAAATCCGGGCGGCGCTGGCCAAGGTGCCGCAGGCCGGGCGCAAGGTGATCACCACCCATGACGCCTTCGGCTATTTCGAGGCGGCCTATGGCGTCGCGTTCCTGTCGCCGCAGGGCGTGTCGACCGAGGCCGAGGCCAATGCCAAGCAGGTCGCCAAGCTCATCCGCCAGATCAAGGCCGAGGGCGTCAAGGCGGTGTTCGTCGAGACCGTCACCGATCCGCGCCTGATCAAGCGGATCGCCGAGGAAACCGGCGCGAAGGTCGGCGGCGAGATCTATTCCGATGCATTGAGTGATGGAACTGGACCGGCGGCTACCTATATCGCTATGGTCCGCCACAACGTGACGCTCCTCGTCGCGGCCATGCTTGGTTCGTGAACCTCCCGTCCTGGGGTTCGAACCGGCGGCCGCGAGGGCCCGAATTCAGGAAAAGCCATGTCGCAGACCCCCGTCACCGTGCTTACCGGCTATCTGGGCGCCGGCAAGACCACGCTGCTCAACCGAATCCTGTCGGAGAATCACGGCAAGAAATACGCCGTGATCGTCAACGAGTTCGGTGAGATCGGCATCGACAACGATCTCCTCGTCGAGACCGACGAGGAGATCTACGAGATGAACAACGGCTGCATCTGCTGCACCGTGCGGGGCGATCTGGTGCGGGTCGTCGAGAACCTGATGAAGCGCAAGGGCCGGTTCGACGGCATCATCGTCGAGACGACGGGGCTCGCCGATCCGGCGCCGGTGGCGCAGACGTTCTTCATGGACGACGATGTGCGGGCAAAGACCCGGCTCGATGCAATCGTCACCGTCGCCGACGCCAAGCACCTGAACGCACGGCTGGACGACAGCCACGAGGCGCAGGATCAGGTGGCGTTCGCCGACGTGATCCTGCTCAACAAGACCGATCTGGTGACGCCGGCCGAACTGGCGGCGATGGAAGCGCGCATCCGCCAGATGAACCCGTCGGCGCGACTGGTGAAGACCGAGCGCTGCGCGGTGGACCTCGCCGAGGTGCTGGATCGCGGCGCGTTCGATCTCGACCGGATCCTGACGCTCGATCCGGAATTCCTCGCCGACGAGGACCATCATCATCACGACCACGACCACGACCACGAATGCGGGCCGGACTGCGACCACGAACATCATCACCACGGTCACGATCATGGCCACCATGGCCATCACCACCACGACGATCCGGTCAGCTCGATCTCGCTGCGCGCCGGCGCGCTGGAGCCCGAGCCGTTCCTGCAGTGGGTGAATGACCTGGCGCAGGAGCTGGGGCCGAACATCATGCGGCTGAAGGGCATCATCGCCTTCAAGGACGATCCGGAGCGCTATGTGGTGCAGGGCGTTCACATGATCGTCGAGGGCAACCACCAGCGCCCGTGGAAGCCGGACGAAAAGCGCGAAAGCCGCTTTGTCATCATTGGCCGCGAGCTCCCGTGGGATCGCATCAGGACGGAGTTCGAGGCGTGCCTCGCGTAATCCCTCATTCTTTCGACGCGCCGGTGATCTGGGCCGGCTTTGTTGGCGAGGCGGCGTGTTTCGCGCTTGGCGACGGCACGGTGCGGCTGGAGCGCGACGGCGCGTCGACGACAGTCGTTGCCCATGACGGCGCGATCCTGACGGCGGCGTTGCTGCCGAAGGGGCAGGCATTGCTGACCGCCGGCGATGACGGCCGGGTGGTGGAGGTGCGCGCCGACGGCACCAGCATCGAGCGGGCGCGGCAGAAGGGCAAATGGATCGACCAACTGGCGGTGGCGCCGGACGGCACGATCGCCTATGCCAGCGGCCGGTCGGTGTGGGTGGTGTTGGCACCGGGCAAGGAAAAGCTCCTGGCGCATGAGCGGGCCGTCAACGGCCTCGCCTTCGCGCCGAAGGGCCTGCGGCTCGCCACCGCGACCTACGACATGGCGCGGCTGTTCTATCCCGGCACCGAGGGCAAGCCGACGGATCTCGCCTGGAAGGGCTCGCACATCGGCGTGGTGTTCTCGCCCGACGGGCGCTATGTGGTTTCGACCATGCAGGAAATGGCGCTGCACGGCTGGCGCATGGCCGATGCCAAGCACATGCGGATGACTGGTTATCCGGCCAAGGTTCGGTCGTTCGAATGGACGGTCGGCGGCAAGTGGTTGGCGACCTCGGGCGCGGCCGGCGCGATCCTGTGGCCGTTCACCGGCAAGGACGGGCCGATGGGGCAGGCGCCGAAGGAGCTGGCGATCTATTCCCGGCTGTCGACCCGCGTCGCGGCGCATCCGAGCGAGGACGTGGTGGCGACCGGTTTCGAGGACGGGTTGATCCTCGCCTCGCGCATCGAGGATCAGGCCGACGTGGTACTGCGCAAGGCCGAGGCCGGGGCGCCGATCACCGCGATGGCATGGGACGCGCCGGGCATCCGGCTGGCCTTCGGCGCCCAGGACGGCGCGGCGGGCGTGGTCGATCTGTCGAAGTCGTGACGCGGGCGCGGGGTTGAAGGCCCAAGGCATCGGCGGCAGTCCAGCCGCCGCCGATCCTGACCGATCCGGCGTCGACCCGCGTCGACCGGGCAAACCGTCGGACGTTTCCGCCTAGCCGCGCTTCAGCACGAAAACCGCCTGCTCGCCGAACAGGTTCCAGAACCACCACGGCGCCCGCAGCGACAGCGGCTTGCCGGCGTGGTTGAGGGCGATGGCCTGTTCGGTCTCGGCCCTGACCAGCTTGGTCAGGGCGACGAAGTCGCGGATGGTGCAGAAGTGGATGTTCGGGGTGTCGAACCACGAATAGGCGAGGTTTTCGGTCACCGGCATCCGGCCATTGAAGAACAGGCCGCCGCGGACCGAGATATGGCCGAAATTCGGGAAGGAAACGATCGCCCGGCGGCCGATGCGCAGCAGGTGTTCGAGCACGACCTTGGGCTGTTCGGTCGCCTGCAGGGTCTGGCTGAGGATGACGTAGTCGAAGCTGTCGTCGGGATAGTAGACGAGATCGGCGTCGGCATCGCCCTGGATGACGGCGAGGCCGCGGGCGACGCAGGCATTGACGCCGGACTGGCTGATCTCGATGCCGCGGGCGTCGCAGCCGCGGGTTTCGGTCAGCAATTGCAGCAGGGCGCCGTCGCCACAGCCGACGTCGAGAACGCGCGACTTCGGGGCGACGAGATTGGCGACCAGCTGCAGGTCGACGCGGGTTTCGGTGGCGGGGCCGGAGCGGCGGGCATCGATCGAGACCATGGCGCTCACCTCAATCCACGTTCGCGGGCGGCGGCGTCGAGGAAACCGCGCACGATGTCGAACATTTCCGGCACGTCGAGCAGGAAGGCGTCGTGGCCGCGATCGCTGTCGATCTCGGCGAACGATACCCGCGCGCCGGAGGCGTTGAGGGCGTGCACCAGCGCCCGGCTTTCCTCGGTCGGGAACAGCCAGTCGGAGGTGAAGCTCATGACGCAGAAGCGGGTGCGGCTGCCGAGGAAGGCGTTGGCGAGCTTGCCGCCATAGTCGGCGGCGAGGTCGAAATAGTCCATCGCCCGGGTGACGTAGAGATAGGAATTGGCGTCAAAGCGGTCGACGAAGCTCATGCCCTGGTGGCGCAGGTAGCTTTCGATCTGGAAGTCGGCGTCGAAGCCGAACGACATCTGCTCGCGATCCTGCAGCCGGCGGCCGAACTTGGCCTGCAGCGAGGAGTCGGACATGTAGGTGATGTGGGCGGCCATGCGCGCCACCGACAGGCCCTTTTTCGGGCTGACGCCCTCGGCGAGATAGCGGCCGCGACGCCAGTCGGGGTCGGCCATGATCGCCTGGCGACCGACCTCGTGGAAGGCGATGTTCTGCGACGAGTGCTTGGCGGAGGTGGCGATGGGGATGACGGCAAACACCCGGTCGGGATAGCTCGCCGCCCATTGCAACACCTGCATGCCGCCCATCGAGCCGCCGACGACGGCGAAGAGGGTGTCGATGCCGAGATGGTCGATCAGCAGCGCCTGGGCCCGCACCATGTCGCGGATGGTGACGACCGGCAGGTCGAGCCCCCAGGGCTCGCCGGTGGCGGCGTTGATCGAGGCCGGGCCGGTGGTGCCCATGCAGCCGCCGGCGACATTGGCGCAGATGACGAAATAGCGGTCGAGATCGATCGGACGGCCGGGGCCGACCATCGATTCCCACCAGCCGGACTTGCCGGTGACCGGATGGACATTGGCGACGTGCTGGTCGCCGGTCAGGGCGTGGCAAATCAGGATGGCGTTGGATTTGTCGGCGTTGAGGGTGCCGTAGGTCTGGTAGGCGATCTGCCACGGGGCGATGGCGATGCCGGCGTCGAGCGGCAACGGATTCTCGCTGCCGAAGCGGGCAACCAGACTGTCGGGGTCGTTCACCTGCTTGAGGCGCGCGAACTCGACGGCCTCGTCGGACAATTGAAGTTCAGGATCCGCCATAAACCAATCACACCCGAAGCTGGGACGCCCTCACCCTTCACTTGAGCCGGGGCGGCCGTGCTGTCAATGTTTTCTTTGCCTTCCCCCGGTGCCTCCCTTAAACAGAGGGGGCCGCTGGCGCCTTGCTGCCTCGCCAAGCTCAGGAAACGTGTTGTCCATGCCCGATCAAGCCGCCGCGAACCCGATCGACCTTGCCCAGCTGCGCCGGGAAATCGACGCCATCGACAGCGAGATGCATGCGCTGCTGATGAAGCGGGGCGAGATCATCGACCGGTTGATCGCGGTGAAGAAGACCAGCGAGACCGGCTCGGCGTTCCGGCCGGCGCGGGAAGCGTCGATGATGCACGGCCTCGTCGAGCGCCACCACGGCATCCTGCCGATCGATACGGTGGAGAGCATCTGGCGGGTGATCATCTCGACCTTCACCTATGTGCAGGCGCCCTACAGCGTGCATCTCGACGTGCATCCGGGCGAGGCCGAGATGCGCGACGCGGCGCGGTTCCATTTCGGCTTCACCGTGCCGATCATTGCCCATGACGAGCCGGAGGCGGCGATCGGGGCGGTGGCGGCGTCGCGCGGCGATCTGGCGCTGGTGCATGCCGGCGAAATGAACGAGGACCCGTGGTGGCTGGCGTTGACCGGCGCCGATGCGCCGAAGGTGATCGCGCGACTGCCATTCGTCGAGCGCGACGACCACCCGGTGGCGCTGACGGTCTATGCGGTGTCGAACCCGGTCGGCGAAGCCGGCGCGGCGGAGCTGGCGCTTTATTCGGTGGAGTTCGCCGACGCGGGCGAGGATATCGACCTGATCGAGGCGCGGCTGGCCGAGGCCGGCCTGCGGCTGGTCGACGCCTTCAGCGAGGATGACCGGATGAAGGCGCTGGTCGAGACCGATGGCGCGGCGACGGCGCGGGGCATCGCGGCGGCGCTGGCGGCGCGCGGCTTTGCCGGCGTCGGCGATGTCGCCTGGGTCGGCAGCCATGCCCGTTCGGTCAAGGTCGGCTGATCGCCGCGAGGGCGATCGGCAAAGCCTCGCGGGCGGTGGTCAGATGGTGCGGCCGATCGCCAGGAACTTGTCGCGGCGCTGCTTGCGGAGCGCCGGGCCGTCGAGCGGGGCGAGCTGGGCGAGCGCGGCGTCGATGGCCTTGGCGGCGGCGGCCATGACGGCGGCGGGATCGCGATGGGCGCCACCGAGCGGCTCGGGGATGATTTCGTCGATCACCTTGAAGCGCAGCAGGTCCTGGGCGGTGATCTTCATGTTGGTGGCGGCGTCCTGGGCCCGGGCGGAATCGCGCCACAGGATCGAGGCGGCGCCTTCCGGCGAAATCACGCTGTAGATGGCGTGTTCGAGCATCAGCACCTTGTTGGCGGTGGCGATGGCGATGGCGCCGCCGGACCCGCCCTCGCCGATGATGACGGCGACATTGGGCACGCCAAGCGCCAGGCAGGCGTCGGTCGAGCGGGCGATGGCCTCAGCCTGACCGCGTTCCTCGGCGCCGATGCCGGGATAGGCGCCGGCGGTGTCGACCAGCGAGACGACCGGCAGGCCGAAGCGCTCGGCCAGTTCCATGATGCGGACGGCCTTGCGATAGCCCTCGGGCTTGGCCATGCCGAAATTGTGCTTGAGGCGTGACTGGGTGTCGGAGCCCTTCTCGTGGCCGAGCAGGGCGACCGGGCGACCGTTAATGCGGCCGAAGCCGGCGACGATCGCGGCGTCCTCGGCGAACTTGCGGTCGCCGGCAAGCGGCACGAAGTCGGTGACGATCGCCTTGACGTAGTCGAGCATGTGTGGACGGTCGGCGTGGCGGGCAACCTGGGTCTTCTGCCAGGGCGTCAGCTTGGCGTAGATGTCGACCAGCGCCTGCGCCGCCTTGGCCTCGAGGCGGGCGATCTCGTCCTTGACGTCGACGGCCTGACCACGTTCGGCGACGGCGCGCAGCTCCTGGATCTGACCTTCCAGATCGGCGACCGGCTTTTCAAATTCGAGATAGCTTGGCATCGGCTCGGAACTTGAGGGCTGACGAGGGGGGATCGGCAGTCCCGCAGGGGTGGTCAGCCGAACCGTCGGCGGACACTGGCCCCAAGGCAAGCGCCAAGTCAAGCGACCGAGCGGCGCCGCTCCACCCTTCAACCGGTTTATTCGCGGGAAGCCAGCGGATGGTGATCGTTGACCAGTGCCTTCAGCCGGGCATCGAGCACATGGGTATAGATCTGGGTCGTGGAAATATCGGCATGGCCGAGCAATTGCTGCACGGCCCTGAGGTCGGCGCCGTTCTGCAGCAGGTGGCTGGCGAAGGCGTGGCGCAGCACATGCGGCGAGATCTTGCCCGGCGGGATGCCGACGGTGACGGCATGGGCCTTGAGGTCGCGGGCGAAGGCCTGGCGGGTGAAGTGGCCGCTCTCGCCGAAGGAGGGAAACAGCCACGAACTGTCGGCGTCGCGGTCGAGCGCCTTGCGGGCGGCGACATAGGCGGCCATGGCATCGCGGGCCGGATCGGACAGCGGCACGAAGCGCTCCTTGCCGCCCTTGCCGCGCACGGTGAGAAAGCGGTCGCGGCGGATGGCGGAGGCGGGCAGGGCGATCAGTTCGGAGACGCGCAGGCCGGTGGCATAGGCAACCTCGATCAGGGTGTAGAGCCGGGCGGCGCGCAGGTGCTCAGCCGGGGAGCGGCCGGCGCGCTGGCTTTCGGCCCGGGCGGTGTCGATCAGCCGGCCGACGACGTCCTCGTCGAGCACCTTGGGCAGGGCGCGGCGCTTCTTCGGCGCATCGACCGGGCCGGTCGGGTCGTCGGCGCGCACCGCCTCGCCATAGAGGAACTTGTGGAACTGCCGCAGCGCCGACAGGCGGCGGGCCTGGCTGGAGGCGGCGAAGCCGCGGGCGGCGAGGTCGGAGAGATAGGCGCGGATGTCCTCGGTCGTCGCCTGGTGGGTGCCGAGGCCGCGGGCGGCGAGGAAGCCGCCGAAATCCTCAAGATCGCGGCGATAGCTCTCAAGGGTGTTGAAGGCGGCGCCGCGCTCGGCGGCGAGCATTTCCAGAAAGGTCTCGATGTGGTGGGTGGCGCGCATGGCGAGCGGGTTCCGGCCGGCGGCGTTACTTCGGCTGCAGCTTGTCGGGGCTGACGGGAACGACCATGTCGCGCTCTTCCGGCACGAGGAAGGTCGCGGCGGCCCAGATCGCGCCCCAACCGAGGAGGGCGAGCAAGGCAAGGGTGGTCAGGAGCCTGATCAAGCCGGGCATGACGCGCGAATCTCCGCAAGCGACACCAAACGGTTCGCCCGCACTTGTCGGTCATTCCCCCGGCGGATTCAACCCGGCATGCGGCGGGGCATGGCTGTCGGCTTGCGGGACGCGGCGAGACGGGCGATACCTCGAACCGAAACGAGGAAGCCGGGCGATGGCGCCGGGTGAGACGGAGCCGCGCATGACCCATCCGACCGTTTTCGATCGCCGCCTGCTGGCGGCACGACGCGACCGGGCGTTCCGGCGGGCCGAACCGGGCTGCGAGTTCCTGATGGCGCGGGTGGCGGAGGATCTCGCCGACCGGCTGGCGCCGGTGATGCGGCGGTTCGAGGTCGGGGTCGATCTGTCGGCCGGGACGGGGCTCGTCGCCGAACGGCTGACGGCGTCAGGCAAGATCGGGCAGGTGGTGCGCATCGACAGCCTGGCCGGCGATCCGGCGCGGGGCGGGCCGGACCTGATCGGCGACGAGGAAGCGCTGCCGCTGGCGCCGGCCTCGGTCGATCTCGTCGCGTCGGCGCTGTCGCTGCAGTTCGTCAACGACCTGCCGGGGGCGCTGGTGCAGATCCGCCGGGCGCTGCGGCCGGACGGGCTGTTCCTGGCGGCATTGATCGGCGGCGAGACGCTGAAGGAGCTGCGCGACGCGGTGACGCGGGCGGAGGACGAGGTGCTGGGCGGCGTCAGCCCGCGCGTGGCGCCGTTCGCCGACGTGCGCGACATGGGACGGCTGTTGCAGCGCGCCGGCTTTGCCCTGCCAGTGACCGACGTCGATACGGTGACGGTGCGCTATGCCTCGCCGTTGCGGCTCCTCGCCGATCTCAGGGCGATGGGCGCCGGCAATGTGCTCGAGGCGCGCTCGCGCCGGCCGATGACCCGGGCGCTGCTGGCGCGGACCGCAGCGATCTATCAGGACCGCCACGCCGACGCCGACGGACGCATCCGCGCGACGTTTCAGGTGATTTCGGTCTCTGGCTGGGCGCCGCACGAGAGCCAGCAACAGCCGCTGAAGCCGGGATCGGCGAAGATGCGGCTGGCGGATGCGCTGGGGGCGAAGGAATTCGGTCCGGAGGGTTGAGACGATTGGACTGAAGCCGGGGCGCCGAGGCATGGGCGGGCGTGGATCGATGAAGTCCGCTGGCGGGCTGTCGTGCAAACCACCCCCTTGGCTGTCACTGGAAGAGATCGGCATGCGTCCCGGAAGCAACGAGGACGAGCAGTTCGGGTGCCAGATCGTAGATGAGCAACCAGTCCGGCTCGATGTGACATTCCCAAAGGCCGGGGAACTCGCCGACCAGCCGATGCGGGCGGCAGCGTTCGGGGAGCTTTTCATCGCGAACGAGCAGATCGATGATCCGGGCTATTCTGTCGAGGGAATAGCCCCTCTTCCTCAGTCGTTTCAAATCCCGCTTGAATTGGCTGGTTTGAACGATTTCGCGCATCGGATCGCGGTTATGCCTCCAGTTCCGCCAACAGGTCGCTCGCATTGTTGTAGCGGGGGGCTGTTTGACGGAAATGCGGATCCTGCGCCTCGGTCAACGCGGCCCGCAGCTGGTCATTGGGGATCTTGAGCTCGAACGGCATGCCGCGATGGCGGACGATCTGCGTGTACAGCATGGTGATCGCCGTTGTCGCGTTGATGCCCAGGGACGCGAGGATCGCATCCGCCTGCTGCTTGAGTTCCGGTTCCATGCGGGCCTGAACCGTCGCGGACTTCGTCATGGCAATACCCAACGGTGTGAACCAATTCCGGCATTGTAAGGCAATCGTACACCATATCAAACTGATCTTGTGCCTAACGAATTCTCACTTCAGCACGGCGACGACCTTGGCGGCCATGGCGTTCCAGCCGTCCTGGACGCCGGTGCCGGTGGCGGCCATGGCGCCGACGATGGCCAGCGTCATCATCGACAGGATGATGGCGTACTCGATGGCGGTGGCGCCGGAGCGGTCGCTCAACAGGCGCCGCAGTGCCTTGATCGAGAACGCGTTTTTCGAGTTTCGTCCCATCGGGAGTCCGGTTTCTGCGTCACACCAGGTCAATCAGGTGCGGGATCAGCGGCAGGTCGGCCGGGGGCATGTCAAAGTCGCGCAGCTTGACGGGTCTCACCCATTTCAGCGCCTGCCCTTCGCGGCCGCGTACCTCTCCGGTCCAGCGGCGACAGACATAGAGTGGCATCAACAAATGAAAATCCTCGTAAGCGTGACTGGCGAAGGTGAGCGGCGCCAGACACGCGGCCTTAACCTCGATGCCGAGCTCCTCGGCGCATTCGCGGATCAGCGTCTCTTCCGGCCGCTCGCCGGCCTCGACCTTGCCGCCGGGGAATTCCCACAGGCCGGCCATGGATTTGCCGGCGGGGCGCTGGGCGATCAGCACCCGGCCGTCGGCGTCGATCAGGGCAATGGCGACGACCAGCACCAGGCGGGCGCCGCTCACGAGCGGTAGTCCCCGTTGATGGCGACGTATTCCTTGGTCAGGTCGCAGGTCCAGACGCGGTCGCGGGCCTTGCCGAGGCCGAGGTCGACGCGGATCGGCACGACGTCGCGGCGCATCACCGCCGAGGCGGCGTCCTCGGAATAGTCGGGATCGCGGGCGCCGGCGACGGCGACGCGGACATCGCCGAACCAGATCGTCAGCTTGTCGCGCTCGGCGACCTCGCCGGCCTTGCCGACGGCCATGACGACGCGCCCCCAGTTGGCGTCCTCGCCGGCGACGGCGGTCTTGACCAGCGGCGAATTGGCGATCGACATGGCGATGCGGCGGGCGGCCTTCTTGCTGGTGGCGCCGGTCACCTCGATCTCGACCAGCTTGCGCGCGCCCTCGCCGTCGCGGGCGACCATCTGCGCCAGATCCTCGACGACGACCTGCAGCGCCTTGCGGAAGCCGGCGAGGCGGCGGTCGGCGGCGGTCTCGACCAGCGGCGCGCCGCGACCGGCAGCGGCGCCGGTGGCGAACAGCATCAGGGTGTCGGAGGTGGAGGTGTCGCCGTCGACGGTGACGGCGTTGAAGCTGTCGACGACGGCCTTGTCGAGCAGCGCCTGCAGGGCGGGGGCGGCGATGGCGGCGTCGGTGAAGACGAAGGAGAGCATGGTCGCCATGTCGGGGGCGATCATGCCGGCGCCCTTGGCGATGCCGGTGATCGCCACCTCGACGCCGTCGATGCGGGCGGTGGCGGTGGCGAGCTTGGGGAAGGTGTCGGTGGTCATGATCGCCTTCGCCGGCTCGATCCACGGCCCCTCGGCCATGCGGGCGCGGGCATCGGGCAGCACGGCGAGGATCTTTTGCGGGTCGAGCGGCTCGCCGATGACGCCGGTGGAGGCGAGATAGACCTCGTCGGCGCCGCAGCCGATCAGGCTTGCCGCGCCCTCGGCGGTGGCGGTGACGGTGGCGACGCCGCGGGCGCCGGTGAAGGCGTTGGCATTGCCGGAATTGACGACGAGGGCGCGGGCCTTGCCGCTGGCCAGCGCCTTGCGGCACCAGTCGACCGGGGCGGAGGGGCACTTCGAGCGGGTGAAGACGCCGGCAGCGGTGGTGCCCTCGGCCATTTCCAGCATCAGGACGTCGGTGCGTCCCTTGTACTTGATGCCGGCGCCGGCGGTGGCGAAGCGCACGCCGGCGATCGGACCCGGGGTGGGGACGGATTTCGGCGCGAGCGGAGAAACGGCGTGCGACATGGCGGGCCTCGGGCAGGAAACAGGTCCCGCACTGGATGCACCAAGGCGGGATGGGAGGCAAGAGGCGGGCGGATCGTTTAGATGGGTGGGGAGGTGGTGGCGCTTGCGTCGCCGGTCATGAGGCCGGATCAGGCAGACGTGGTTCGATCAGGCGGGCGGGCCTCGACGGCGCGGGATGGTGCGTGCGCAACGATCCACTCCCCCATCGCCTGGTCCTCAAGGGCATATTGCCCGCGCGCCGATTTCCAGATCAGGTTCTTGTCGCGCAGGGCGGCGATGGCTGACTGGACGGCGGCGGCCTCGACGGCGGACCCGATGGCGGTCGCGTAGGCGGCGAGCGCTGGCGCGGAAAAGGGGGCGACCTGTTCGCGTCGGTCCGCAAGATGGGCAAGCACCGCCTGCTGCAATGGCGCCAGCGCCATCCATGCGCCGAGGAATTCATCGTCGCGACGCTGGCGGATGGCCGTGGCCCCGTCGGCGAGGGCGGTTTTCAATTCGCCGGCATTGCCGAGCTCGAGCGCGATATCCTTGAGCAACTGGATCAGCAACTCCGGACGGTGGCCGAGGATTTCAAAGGCCGCGTGGACTTCCACCGGGTCGAAGGCGTTGTCGCGAGCCAGGCGCTGGTTGAGCCAGAGCGTGTAGGCGTCGGTATAGGCGCGGCCGAGAACCGGAAAATCGGTGACTCCGGTGCCGAGGAACGGTTGATCGCGGCCCTGGACGAGGCGACTCAGCTTGTCGCGATGGGAGCCAGTGAGGACGATGGCGAGGTTGGGGCCGTCGGCGGCGTCTTCCCGGGTGTTCAGGCGGTCGCGCGCGGCCTTGAGCGCGAACATGGCGTTGACGCCGGCGTCCGACACCAGCGCGTGCTGGGCTTCGTCGATCAGCAGGGCGAGGCGCTTGCCGGTGCGTTCGAGCAAGGACTCCAGGGCGTCGGCCAGTGTCGGTCCGTCCTGCCGGCCAAGTTTGTCGATGTCGATCGAAACGCCGGCGACGCCGAGTTTCGCCAGTCCGATCGAACGAGCCGCCTTGAGCGGCAGGCCCTCGGCTCGTCGCAGGGCGGCGCGGATGGCTTCGGCAATCAGGGTGGAAGGATCCGCCGTCCGATCCGACCAGAGATCGACATAGACGGTTTCGACGTGACGGTTCTCCAGTTCGGGAGCGAGGTCGAGGCGAATGAACGTGCTCTTGCCGGTGCGGCGAGGGGCTGCAAGGCAAAGCGTCGGCTCGGCGCCGAAGGCGGAGAGGCCCAGCAGGCGATCGGCGAGTTCGGCCGCGAGCCTTGGGCGCTTGAACAGGAACGGCCGGGCGGACATGAGGACCTTTTGGGGCGAATTATTTTTCAAAACATAAAATATTGGGCGCTGAATAATTTGTCAATAATCGCGACCGTTCATGCGCCCGGGCGGGCGCTGCGGGTGGTAGGCGCGGGTTGTCGGGCGGGGATCGGCGTGGCATGACTGGATGGTCAAATGATGTCCGGTCGCGGCTTGGCCGAGGACGGCGGGAGGCGCGGCATGCAGCTTAATCTCGATGGCTATACGACCTTGCCGGCGGGCAAGCTTGCCAATGTGGCGACGTCGCTGGAAATGACGGCGGCGCCGGCGGGGTATCCGGCGCTGCGGGACGACATTGCGCTCGAGCGGGTCGAGCGGCCGGATCTCGACTGGTATCTCGACCTGTTCCGGCGGATCGGCGAGCCGTTCCTGTGGTTTTCGCGGCGGATCATGCCGCGCGCGCAGGTGGCGGCGATCCTGGCCGATCCGCTGGTCGAGGTCTATTCGGTGCGTCGCCAGGGGGGCGAGATCGGGCTCGTCGAACTCGACCGGCGCAATGCCGGCGTGGTGGAGATCGCCTATTTCGGCCTGGTGCCGGAGGCGACGGGGCTTGGCGCCGGACGGGCGATCATGGACCGGACGCTGCAGCTCGCCTGGTCGAGCGCGCCGAAGAAGGTCTGGGTGCATACCTGCACGCTCGACCATCCCGGGGCGCTGGCGTTCTATCAGAAATGCGGCTTCCGGGCGTTCGCGCGGATGATCGAGGTGGTGGACGACCCGCGGCTGACCGGCGCGCTGCCGCGCGAGGCGGCGCCGTGGGTGCCGGTCATCTGACGACGGCGGCGCGCGGCGGTATTGCCGGGCGTCCGCCTCGTGGTGTTCGACTGGTGTGACAAAAAAAGCCCCGGCGCGGTCCGCCGGGGCCTTTTCAATGTCGATGCCGTTCGCGGCTGGCGCCGGCCGAGCGGCGTCAGTGCTCGATCTGGCTGACGTCGCGCACGGCGCCGCGGGCGGCGGAGGTGGTCATGGCGGCATAGGCGCGCAGCGCCGCCGAGACCTTGCGCGGGCGAACCTCGGTCGGCTTCCAGGCGGCCTTGCCGCGAGCGAGCATGGCGGCGCGGCGGGCCGCGATGACCTCGTCGGAGAGATCGACGCGGATGACGCGGGCGGGGATGTCGATGTCTATGGTGTCGCCGGCCTCGACGAGGCCGATGAGGCCGCCCTCGGCGGCTTCCGGCGAAACGTGGCCGATGGAGAGGCCGGAGGTGCCGCCGGAGAAGCGACCGTCGGTGATGAGGGCGCAGGCCTTGCCGAGGCCCTTCGACTTCAGATAGCTGGTCGGATAGAGCATTTCCTGCATGCCGGGGCCGCCGCGTGGGCCCTCATAGCGGATGACGACGACGTCGCCTTCCTTGACCTTGCCGCCGAGGATGCCCTTCACCGCCGAGTCCTGGCTTTCGAAGATGACGGCCGGGCCGGTGAACCTGAGGATCGAGTCGTCGACGCCGGCGGTCTTGACGATGCAGCCATCGACCGCGAGGTTGCCGGAGAGCACGGCGAGGCCGCCATCGCGGGAGAAGGCGTGCTCGGCCGAGCGGATGACGCCCTTCTCGCGATCAAGGTCCAGTTCGTCCCAGCGGTTTTCCTGGCTGAAGGCGACCTGGGTCGGCACGCCGCCCGGCGCGGCCTTGAAGAAGGCGCGGACGCTGTCGGAATTGGTGCGGGTGACGTCCCAGCGATCGATGCCGTGCTTCAGCGTCGGGGCGTGGACGGTGGGAACGCTGGCGTCGATCAGGCCGGCCCGTTCCAGCTCGCCGAGGATCGAGACGATGCCGCCGGCGCGGTGGATGTCCTCCATGTGGACGTTGGCCACCGACGGCGCCACCTTGCACAGCACCGGGACGCGGCGCGACAGGCGGTCGATATCGGCCATGGTGAAGTCGACGCCGGCCTCGTGCGCCGCCGCCAGCAGGTGCAGCACCGTGTTGGTGGAGCCGCCCATGGCGATGTCGAGGGTCATGGCGTTTTCGAAGGCGGCGAACGTGGCGATGGAGCGCGGCAGCACGGTCTCGTCGTCCTGCTCGTAATAGCGGCGCGCCAGATCGACGATCAGATGACCGGCCTCGATGAACAGGCGCTTGCGATCGGCATGGGTCGCCAGCGTCGAGCCGTTGCCGGGCAGCGACAGGCCGAGGGCTTCGGTGAGGCAGTTCATCGAATTGGCGGTGAACATGCCCGAGCACGAGCCGCAGGTGGGGCAGGCGGAGCGCTCGATGGCGGTGACGTCGGCGTCGGAGATCTTGTCGTCGGCGGCGGCGACCATGGCGTCGACGAGGTCGAGCTTCTTCGTCGTCGCGCCGAGCACCACCTTGCCGGCTTCCATCGGCCCGCCGGAGACGAAGACGGTGGGGATGTTCAGCCGCAGCGCGGCATTGAGCATGCCGGGGGTGATCTTGTCGCAGTTGGAGATGCAGACCATGGCGTCGGCGCAATGGGCGTTGACCATGTACTCGACGGAGTCGGCGATGAGATCGCGCGAGGGCAGCGAATAGAGCATGCCGTCGTGGCCCATGGCGATGCCGTCATCGACGGCGATGGTGTTCATCTCCTTGGCGACGCCGCCGGCGGCCTCGATCTCGCGCGCCACCAGCTGGCCGAGGTCCTTCAGGTGGACGTGACCGGGGACGAACTGGGTGAAGGAATTGACCACGGCGATGATCGGCTTGCCGAAGTCGGAATCCTTCATCCCCGTCGCCCGCCAAAGCCCGCGCGCGCCGGCCATGTTGCGGCCATGGGTGGTGGTGCGTGAACGATAGGCGGGCATGGATCGGCTCCTCGGTGTCGCGACACTGGCGGATATACACGCGGGGGCGGGGAATTCAAGCAGATGGGGGCGGGATGGGG
>JAEULV010000125.1 GCA_016793065.1 Hyphomicrobiaceae bacterium | reverse complement strand
CTCGGCCGCCGCCGATGTCGCCTGTGACATTTTCGCAACAAGACCCTGAACGAAACGGAGACAGACAATGGCTTTTCCATGCCTTTCCATGTCAATTTTGTGGCAAAATTTGATCCCGTTTTGTTCAGGGTTGCAAACCTCCGATTTTATGTGCATTCTCGATTCACGGTCCCTCGCGGCCGACCCCGCTTCTTCAGGGGATTGAAACAACAAACCTCAAGCGAGGTCCCCAAGTGTGAGCTCGCGGCCGACCCCGCTTCTTCAGGGGATTGAAACTGAATGAACAGGTCGTCAATGTTGCCGATGTCGCTCGCGGCCGACCCCGCTTCTTCAGGGGATTGAAACCTCGACCGAACCACGGGATACCCCGAGCCACCTCGCGGCCGACCCCGCTTCTTCAGGGGATTGAAACTTCTCGACCACCGCGATGCACTCTCCCTCTCCTCGCGGCCGACCCCGCTTCTTCAGGGGATTGAAACCACCAGCCGCAGCTCCATTCGGCTGGTGGACTCGCGGCCGACCCCGCTTCTTCAGGGGATTGAAACCGCCAGCTCGTTCCAGTGGATGCCGCCGAAACTCGCGGCCGACCCCGCTTCTTCAGGGGATTGAAACTTCTGGACGCCCCTGTTGTAGAACAAGGCCATCTCGCGGCTGACCCCGCTTCTTCAGGGGATTGAAACGAGTGCCGGGACCGGTTCAGTCCCGTAAACTCGCGGCCGACCCCGCTTCTTCAGGGGATTGAAACCGCCCAGCCGGACCAATTCGGAGACCGTGTTGGCTCGCGGCCGACCCCGCTTCTTCAGGGGACTGCATCGCCTCGGCCAACCGGCCTGCAACACGACCAGCCCCCGCGCGCAGGCTGGCGCGGGGGCTTGTCGTCGTGCTCAGGTGGCCGGGACCGCCGGCGCGGCCTTCCGCCGGGGCGGTTCCGGCGTCGGTCAGCGCCGTTGATGGATTGAGCAACCGATCAAAGCGCGTTCTCGCCGGCGATCTCGATCGCGCCGGGCGGCAGCGGCAGGACGGTGCGGGTCATCGGCCGCTCGCCCTGGGTGATCGGCAGGTAAAGCTCGGCGAGGTCGCCCAGCGCCGCGCGCAGCGCGCCGCGCAGGCGGGAGACCTGTTCGCGAAACAGCGCCTCGTGATCGTCCGAACCGTCGAGCCGCGCCACGCCCGGGTTGCGCCCGCCGGCGAGATGGCCAAGGCGCTGGTGCAGCCGCTTCAGCCCCGGCCAGTCGAGATCGCGCCAGTGCAGCCCCTCGGCCCCGGCCCGCGCCAGCGCCACGGCAAAGGTGAAGGTCAGCGGCTTCAGCGGCACCGGCCGGCCATGGGCCGAGAGCGTCGCCATGGCCAGATCCAGCCGCAGCCTTGGCGGCCGGAAGCGGGCCTGCATCGCCTCGACCAGTTCGCCATAGCCCGCATGCGCCGGCATGCCCGCCAGCGCCGGCCGCAGCCGCACGAAGGGGATATCGGCCAGGATCAGCCGCGCGTCGGCGGTCGAGGCCGGGCGGTTCTCCCGGTCGAGCAGCACGCGCGGCTTCAGCGGCGGAAAGAAGAACTGCGGATGGCTCTGGAACGGCTCGCCCACCAGCACGTGGCTGAGCCGGTCCTGCGGCCGGCCGTGCAGCGACAGGGCATAGCCGGCGAGAAACCCCATGGTCTTGCGCCCGCCGGCGATCGAGACATGCACCGCGCAATCGGGGTCGGCGGTGAAGGCGGCGATCAGAGCCGTGATCGTGTCGGCGGCGGCGGCATTGTCGGCGTCGCTGTCGATGTCGGCGAGCTTGCGGCCCTCCGGTCCGGCGATCACATGGATCCGCTCCGGCGTCAGCGCCCCGGCGAGGTCGTCGAGCCCGTATTCCCGCGCCAGCGCCGGCAGCATCGCCGATGACGGATCGAGCAGTGTCAGTTCCGCCCGGTGGCGCCCCTCCAGCGTCGTCACCACGTGGATCTCGGTCGGCACGAAGGCCGGCGTCGCCCGCGCCAGGCAATACAGCGTCTCGGTCAGCACCTGCGGCGCCAGCCCGAGTGTCGCCAGCACGACGCGGCGCGGATAGCTGGAGGGATTGCCCTCGTCGATGCCGCTCCGGCGCGTCGGCGCGGACGCGGACGCGGGCGCGGCGGTGGCGGCCGGCGGCGGGGTGCCGGTCGGTGCGGTCTCGGTCATTGCAGCCTCGTCATGGCAAGGGGCCGGCGGCGCGGAGGCGCCCGGCCCCGATGGCACGCGCATGTCCCGTCCGCGTCGGAGCGCACGGGAACGTCGCGTCGGCAATGCCATCGGTCGGGTTCGATGCCCGATGGCATCGGGCGGGATCTGCCGGTCACCTTGCACCGGCCGGCCGGCTTGCGCAGCCCCCGGCAATGTTGCCGCGCCGCGCCACGCCCGCCCGCCCGCCGTCGGCGCCGGGGGTCAGTCGCGCAGGCGGATCGATCCCATGCCCATCGCCGTGCCCTTGCCCACATGCAGCCATTGCCCGAGGAACAGATAGGGCCACAGCGGCTCGATGCCGCCGAGCGCCAGCCGGAACGAGCCGACGACGCCGCCCATGTCGATCTCCTGGCGCTGATGCCCCGACCAGCGGTGCTGCGCCGCGAACTCCAGATCGACATCGAACATCCGCGATGCCCGCGCGAGGGCAAACAGCGCGCCGAAATCCGTGGTCAGCGGCTCGGCGCCATAGGCGCGCTGCAACAGCGAGGTGCGCCGCACCAGCGCCTCCAGCAGGTCGGCGGCATGCAGCGTCTCGGGGCCGAGCACGCCGCGTCCGGCCTGCAGCCGCAACGGCGTCGCCAGCAGCACCTCGATCTCGGCCGGGCAGGGGGGAACCGGCGGCACGTCCGCCGGCACCAGCGTGACATAGCCCTGGTTCGACAGCACCGGGATGTGCCCGCCCGGCTCGCGCCAGCACACGGCCGCATCCGCCAGCCGCGCCCGGCCGCGATTGCCGCCCAGCCCATCCCGCGCCGCCAGCGCGAAGGCCGCCAGCACCGCCGGCAACGCCTCCGCCGCCGCGTCGCCGATCAGCGTCAGCCCCACCAGTTCGGTTGCGCCGGCCCGCAGCACCTCCAGCCCGCCCGGCATGTCGACGACGAAAGGCGGCGGCGGCTGGCGGAAGGCCGGAATGTTGAGCGCCTCCTCGCCCGGCGCGAACAGCATCTCGTACAGGCTGTCGCGCCGGTAGCGGCCGAAGCCGATCGTGGCGATTTCCTCCGGCCAGACCGCCTCGATCGGCGTATCGGCGCGCGCCAGCTGCTTCAGCGCCCGTCCGAACAGCCCGCGCCAGAACGCGCCGCGAAACGGCGGCAGATCGACGATCCGCTCCTCGGCTTCGAAGGTCAGCATCAGGCGCAGCAGGGGCAGTTCGGGCAGTCGGCTCATGGCGCCGATATGATCCATCGGCCTTCATCCGGTCAAGGCGTCAACCGATCCGGCCGGCCGGAAGCCGTGCCCCGAGGCCGCCGCCCCTGCCTTTGCCGCGAAGCCGTGGCATAAGGCGGCCTCGGATTGATCGGGCCACGGACGCACATGATTCGGATCGAGAATATCTCCAAGCAGAACAGCCACCAGATCCTGTTCATCGAGGCTTCGGCGGCGTTGTTCAAGGGTGAGAAGGTCGGGCTGGTTGGCCCCAACGGCGCCGGCAAGTCGACGCTGTTCCGGATGATCACCGGCGAGGATCAGCCCGACGAGGGCCAGGTCTCGGTCGATCGCGGCGTCAGCATCGGCTATTTCAATCAGGACGTCGGCGAAATGTCCGGCCGCAGCGCCGTCGCCGAGGTGATGAACGGCGCCGGCCCGGTCAGTCTCGTCGCCGCCGAGCTGCACGCGCTCGAAACCGCCATGGCCGATCCCGACCGCGACGACATGGACGCCATCATCGAGCGCTACGGCGAGGTGCAGGCCCGCTTCGAGGAACTCGACGGCTACGCGCTCGAGGGCCGCGCCCGCGAGGTGCTCGCCGGGCTCTCCTTCTCTCAGGAAATGATGGACGGCGACGTCGGCGCCCTCTCCGGCGGCTGGAAGATGCGCGTTGCCCTCGCCCGCATCCTGCTGATGCGCCCCGACGCCATGCTGCTCGACGAGCCCTCCAACCATCTCGACCTGGAAAGCCTGATCTGGCTGGAGGAATTCCTCAAGGGCTATGAGGGCGGCCTGCTGATGACCTCCCACGATCGCGAGTTCATGAACCGCATCGTCACCAAGATCGTCGAGATCGACGGCGGCCAGCTCACCACCTATTCCGGCGATTACGAGTTCTACGTCGCCCAGCGCGCCCAGAACGAAAAGCAGCAGCAGGCGCAGTTCGAGCGCCAGCAGGCGATGCTCGCCAAGGAGATCAAGTTCATCGAGCGCTTCAAGGCCCGCGCCTCCCACGCCTCGCAGGTGCAGAGCCGGGTGAAGAAGCTGGAAAAGATCGACCGCGTCGAGCCGCCCCGCCGCCGCCAGACCGTGTCGTTCGATTTCCCCCCGGCGCCGCGCTCCGGCGAGGATGTCGTCACGCTGAAGGGCGTCGGCAAGCGCTACGGCGCCCGCGTCATCTATGACGGCCTCGACTTCACCATCCGCCGCAAGGAACGCTGGTGCGTCATGGGCGTCAACGGCGCCGGCAAGTCGACGCTGCTGAAGCTGGTCACCGGCACCACCGCGCCCGACGAGGGCGGCGTCACCCTCGGCGGCAGCGTCAAGCTCGGCTATTTCGCCCAGCACGCCATGGAACTGCTCGATGGCGAGCGCACCGTGTTCCAGTCGCTGGAGGATGCCTTCCCGCAGGCAGGCCAGGGTTCGCTGCGCGCGCTCGCCGGCTGCTTCGGCTTTTCCGGCGACGATGTCGAAAAGAAGTGCCGCGTCCTGTCGGGCGGCGAAAAGGCCCGCCTGGTCATGGCCTTGATGCTCTACGATCCGCCGAACTTCCTCGTCCTCGACGAGCCCACCAACCACCTCGACATGGCCACCAAGGAAATGCTGATCACCGCGCTCGGCGCCTACGAGGGCACCATGCTGTTCGTCTCGCACGATCGCCACTTCCTCGCCGAACTCTCCAACCGCGTGCTGGAACTGACCCCGGAAGGCATCCACCAGTTCGGCGGCGGCTACACCGAATACGTCGCCCGCACCGGCCACGAAGCCCCGGGCCTGCGCGGGTGAGGGGAGGCGAGGGAAGTGCCTGCCTCCGCTGCGCTTGCTCTATGACCTCCACCGTGCGATCCTTGCCCTTGGGCGCGCGTGACACGGTGTAATTCTCCCTGCCGTAGGACGCCTCTGGCGGATCGCTATGTGGGGTTAAGGGGAGGCCCCACCACGCGCCCATTTTCATCCACCTGCTCTTGCCTTCAGCGATGCGTGCGCGCGCTTTGCTTCCGGATGTCGCGGATCGGCCGTCGAGTGCTTCATGGTCTTGGCGCTCTTGCGCTCGCGTGCCGCGTCGCGAGAAAGCCCGAGCTCCTCGTAGGTGAGCGCGTCGGCGGCGCAGGCGTGATAATTGGCGTCAAGCGCCGGCCCCATCATCAGGATCGCGGCGATGCGGCGGACCATTTCGGCGACATAGAGCGCCTCGTCGGGTTTCAGCGCCCGCCCGAGCACGCTCTTCTCGCGATAGCTGAGCCACTTCTTGATCACCTGATAGCCGCCGAGCGTATAGTTCCACACCCGTTCCGGCACGTTGCACCAGCAGACATCGGCGCTGAGATGGACATCGAGCGTGCGCGCGCCGATCAGGTCCAGCAGCGTCTCAAGGCTCAGTCCCTGCTCCGCCGCTTCCGTCGCCAGCGCCTCGCGTTCTTCGGGCGTGTAGTCGCGGGTCTGCGTCAGGCCGCGGCCGGGCATGACGATGGCGCCGCCGCCGGCATTCTGGGTGGAGCCCCAGCCGGCGGTGAGGGCGAGATCGGCGACATCAAGCGCCGCGCCGTTGCGCTTCGTCGGCAAGCCCATGACGCGCAAGGCCGGCCGGAGTGTACCGGCGGAGACGCCCGGCGCCGGTGTTTCGGGATTGAGGAGGACGCTGACAGTGAGACCAAGTTCCGAAGACGCGCGCAACTGTGCTTGTTGCTTTGGGATTGGTATTCTTGGCCAATCCATTCGCAGGGCTTCTGAGTTTTCACCCCTGTAAGCAGGCGCGTTGAGCAATGCCGCCGTATGACGAAAGAGGTCGATTGCCGCGAGACCATCAATCAGAAGTGACACCAGTCGCGCCGAAATGTTCGGTATCAGTTCAACCTTGTTGGATGCTGTACCTGATGCATTCAAATAGGCAGGAAAGAATAACGAGGCTCTTTCGATAAGGTGATATGAGCCAACGGCAGTAAGAATGGCGTATTGCGGCTCATCGGCCCCTTTCCTCAACGCTTGAGCAGCCGTGATCCATTCGTTGCCATCGACGACATGAGGCCAATATTCAGATCGTTTTTCGTCAAGTAACTTTGTTTCTAGTTCCCAGTATAGCCAGCGTACATCGAAGGGGCGATATGCATAGCGGCCGACGTTTTCCGGCTTCGGGCCGCGCTTCAGTAATGCCGCACGCGTTTCAATCGGGTCAAATCGATCCGAAAACGACATCACTTGCGGGTATCGCGATCGAATTTCTTCATTTGAAAGTAGCGGGTTGAAGTAATCGCTAATGCGCGCAGAAAGCACATCCCGATCGATGTCAACAAGGAACTCATCGCGGGCGGTCTTGACGCCCGAAAACGAAGTCGGGAACAGTTCGGAAAGCCTCGGCCATTCGAAGTATCCCTCGCCCACCAGCGCGCTGACAAATGGCAGCCCGAGTTCCAGCGGCGGAGTCACCGGTTGATAGAGCGTCGCGGCATCGGCTTCCGCCGTCTCCAGCAACTCCCGCCGCTTCGATGGACCCCACAGGTGACGGAACCCGACCGTATCCGTCGGCGCGTGCTTCTGCTTGCGGATGAGCGTTGCGATGGCCGTGCCGACCTGAATGCCCTCGCGATTGTGCTCGGTCGAGAAGATCGAGGGATCGGGCGCGCCGTCGGGCGTCGTCTTGCCGGTCTTGTATTTGTCGCCATTCAGGCAGTCGATGCGGATCGCGTCATAGGCTTCCAGATAGCGCTCGCGCATGGCGGTGAACGAGAGCCCGTCCAGCCAGGAATAGTTGGAGATGAAGCAGACGATGCCCTCGCCCCCGTCCTGCCAAACCGGCGTCGGCTCATCCAGCAGCGTCGTCTTCTCCACCGTCATCTTCTGGACGATGCGCCGCTCGGCCATGCGGAAGAAGCGCACATAGAGATCGTTGAGCCCTTGGCCCTCGGGCTTGCGCACCTTTTTCGACCGCTTGTAGGCATCGGTGAGCGCGCGCTCTTCCTTGCCCTCGTTGACGCCGGCAAAGCCGTTATAGGGCGGGTTGCCGATGACCACGAGGATCGGCGCGCCCTGCTTCACCTTGTCGGCGCGCGAGCGCTCCTCTTCCAGTTCGGGGAAGGGGAGTGGCTTGGTGACGTGCGGTTCCCAGCCGGTGAGAGCGTTGGTCAGGTAGATGCCGGCCCGCTCGGTCGTCCCGTCCAGCGTCGCGCCCATGCCTTGCAAGGTCAGCCCGACCTGCAGATGCGCCACGACGAAGGGCGCCGGCATGATCTCGAAGCCGAAGATGCGGGTGAGCGCCGCCGCCTTCACCTTCTGGCCCTTGAGCCCGCCCAGCCCCTTGGCCTCAAGGCGCTCCTCGATCCGCTTCAGCACCGCGCCAAGAAAAGCGCCGGTGCCGCAGCAGGGATCAAGCACATAGACCCGCTCGGAGGCGAGGCCATCCTCAATACCCAGATCGTCCCGCAGCGCCTTGTCGACGCGGGCGACCATGTAGGTCACCACCTCGGCGGGCGTGTACCAGACGCCCAGTTCCTTGCGCAGTTCCGGATCGAACGCCTCAAGGAACGGTTCGTAGAAAAACTGCACGGCATCGGCATCGTTGAAGCGGGCGAAGTACGCGGTCGTATCGACGCGGTTCAACGTCGCGGCCGTCCAGTCCAGCACCTCGACCAGACGCAGCGGCTGCAAATGGGCGGGGCTGGCGATTTGCTGGAAGAGCTCCCGGATGAACGGGACCTTGAGGTGCCAGGTGGCCAGCTTCCAGTCAAATTTTGGCGATGCCCTTGGCACTTCCCGCGCCCACAGCACCCAGGCCGAGAACACGCCATAGAACAACGTCTGCACCAGCGTCGAGCGGAAGAAGTGATCGCCCTTTTCAGCTTCGAACGTCACGCCCAGCGCTTGTTCCAGCGAGGACCGGACGTTGGCAAGGGCGGGCAAGCCGCCCGCCTCCTCGACTCGCTGCAACGCGTCACGCGCGTAGGACGCAAGGAACCATGCGACGTCCCTTGGTTCGCGCAACGCCACGGATTGGGTTAGTGCCCGCTTCAGATACTCGCCGAAAGCCCGGCCAATGTGCTCGGCGGATTTGCGCGGCGTCGCCACCATGTCCCAGAACGCGTTGGCATTGGGGGCGAGCCGAAACCCTTCCAGCTTCGAGGCCTCGCCGTTCGGACCCTCTCCGATGATGAGGAAGTCGCGCAGGTTGGAGACAATGACGAGGCGATAGGCGTCGAAATACTTGCTCACCTGCTTCGTGTCGGCGGTAAGCCAGGTTTCATCAGCCACGCCCTTCAATTCGATCACGCCGCGTTCGGGCACCTGTCCCTTGCGCGGTTCGCCTTTTTGGATCTGATTGGCGGCATAAAGCCCGAAATCCGGGTGGCCGGCGCCGGTGTTGGCGAGGTCCGAAAGGCAGATGACTTTCGGCTTCAAGTCGTGCCCGAGGGCATTCAGCAGGTCGGCGAGGGCAGGGTAATAGCTCCGCTCCTTCGTGCCGCCTCCAAGGCCGCGCTCGTCACGAAGGCGCGCGAAGTACTTCTCAACAACTTGAACCAGAGGATCGACCACGCATGCCTCGCACAGCTCGAATGTCCCACGCAGAGTTGCGGGAGTCGATGCCAGATGTCCACAACGGTTTTGCGGAACTTGAGCCCCACCCCCGATTCCCTCCCCCTTTATGGGGGAGGTGGCGCCGTAAGGCGCCGGAGGGGGTAGCCGGCCCGGAGCGAGGACTTTAAGCCCCCCCCTCCGCGCACCCCACCCCACCCCACCCGGCGCTGTCGCGCCACCCTCCCCATAAAGGGGAAGGAAATCGGGGCAAATCTTGCCACCACACTAGCCGTCACCCCCGATTCCCTCCCCCTTTATGGGGGAGGTGGCGGCTTTAGCCGCCGGAGGGGGTAGCCGGCCGGAGCGAGGCCTCAAAGCCCATCCTCCGCACGACCCACCCCCATCCCGCGCCCGTGCATCGACAACCGCGATTCGCGCTCTGGTGGGTGGATGTGCTTGGCAGGGGCGGGCAAGGTCGGTATAGTCGGCATCGGGTCGACCGCAGTCGGCCTGGGGCGTGGAAACCCCTCCCCACACGGCTCGGCATCGGTCGGGTCGATGCTCCTTGACCTATGGTCGGGGAGGCGGTGACGTATGTTCAAGGCACGCCTCACCCGGGGCTGGCCCAAAGGTCATCGCGGTCGTTGTGAGGCGGCTTTCCAACTCCCCGGCTGCCAGGAAGGTTCGCCTTCCGGCAGCCGCCGGTTTGCGCGGCCCGGCGGGGCCGGCGGGGAGGGTGCCATGGCCGACGCGGGGCTTTTCGCCGAGCTCATCGAGACGTTTCGAACCTCATCCGATCCGATCAAGGCACTGCTGATCGTCTCGCCGCAGCTGACGCTCGTCCTTGTGGTCCGCCTGCTGCGCCGCCCCCGCCGCCTGCCTCCGCCGCCGCCAGCCCGGCGCCCGCCCGGGCGCGACAGCTGGGAAGACCCCTACCTCCCCAGCCCCGAAATCCAGCAACTCCTCGACCGCGCCCTCCGCCCGCGCTGA
>JAEULV010000045.1 GCA_016793065.1 Hyphomicrobiaceae bacterium | reverse complement strand
TCGCCCTCGGCTACATCGACGCCGCCGCCTTCGACCCCGCCGCCGCCTACGAGATCGAACTCATCGGCACCCGCCACCCCGCCCGCATCCAGCCCACCCCGCTGTTCGACCCGAAGGGCCTGCGGATGCGCGGGTGAGGGGCATATCGAAGAGTGAGGAGAGCCGCCCGTGCAAGGCGATCGACGTGCGGGCGGAGGCCATCGTCGACCGCCGGATCAAGGGAAGGCCGAGCGCAACTGTGGAGAACACCACAGGGATGCTTGCCGCAAAGAGGGCAAATTGCTACCTTTTGGATACATTTTCCCGCAAGCAGGAGGTGCGTCCGTGAGGCATCATTTCTACATCGCCGGCTTCTGCGCTCTCGGCATTTCGTTGGCAGGGTGCGCGTCCGATGGCTCGAAGCCGACATCGCAAATCCAGGGCCTCGCGGACTTTACATACGCGGCCAACGGCAAGGTCTACAAGATTGACTACAAGTATGACGACCTGCTGCGTGCATACGGAATCGCTATTTATGTGGTCTCGGGAGCGTCTTTTACAGGTGCGTCCACCGAGGATCCCGAGGCTCAGAACACGATACGGGATGCGTTCCGCAATCAAAAACTGTGCGGAAACCTTAATCCCGGCATTCTGGAGTTCGGATATGCCTCCTTTAAGTACAACGGGCAGATGGCGTGGGGCGCCAAGGTTCGCTGCTCTGAAACCCTCCAAAAGAATGTCTGACCTTCGAGTGAAGTTGCGGGCGTGAGATGCACATCTCAGCCGAGATGACCCGGACCGTCAGTCTCAACCGCGCCGGGTCCGTCGAAGGCTCGGCGCCTTGAATTAGGCGGCGATGTCGGCCCTGCGGCAGTCGTGATCGCCCTCGTGCTCAAGGGTCATCCTGACCGCGCGGCCATGCACATCATGGGCGAACTTGTTCGCCGTCTTGCTCGTCATGGCGCCATCCTCTCAAGAGTTGGAGCCGCCGGTAAATCCAGCGCGGTTCAGAGACGAGTTCGCCAAACTATTTTTAGGGGGAATAGAAATGTCATTATTTCAACATAGATTATTGTCGTGATTAAATTGAGGAGAGCCGCATAACATGGACCATATGTATGGCTGGGTTAGCTGCAATGTTCAATAAAATAATTGCAAATTTACTTGACTGGAAAATTGATGCCAGTTTAATACAGCGAACGTTTCGTCTGATTTTGGTGGTTTTTGTGTTGATCATCGCATTTGGAATTTCTTATCTAAAAATCGCTCGCAACATGAATCTCTGGCCGAATTAAAGCGGCGTTTCATGTGCTCCCTTGCTTTTTTGGGTTGAATTCACATGATGTAATTTCCACTAGCCAAGCTTAGGATTGAACCCTTTTTTCGACAGTCGCGTCGTCGGCACGGTGCTGGCGCCCGATGTGGATTCCGGCCTCCATCGAGAGGCGCTGCTCTCCTGCGCTTTAGCGAGTTTTATCGCGGCACCCGAAGCGAGCGGGCAGGGGGGGCGATCCGATGGTGGCGAGTTGAAGGAACTGACCGCCATGCCTTGTCATCATGTCCTCGGCCCCTTTCGTATTCTTCCGAGGATCTGGCCAACGCCAATACGGCTTCTTAGCGTGGAGGCTTCAAGCATGATTTTCAAATCAATCAGAGTTTATGTCCATAAATATATCTGGATGGAGCTGAAAAGACTGCTAATTCAGTGGCGATGGGAAATTCCACATAATTTAATGAATTAAAATAACCTAGAGGATATAAAGTATATGCTAGATGAGATTATCGAAAAAATAGTTGATAAAATATTAAAATGGCAAAAAAATGCCAGTTTATCGCAACGAGCATTTCGTTCACTAATTGCATTTATATTAATAATGATTGCATTTTGGATTGCGTATATTGAAATAATGCATGAAGTAAATCTTTAGCTGAATTGATGCGGCGTTTCATGTGTCGACTTACTTTTAAGAGGTTCAATTCACATGATGCAATTCTGCGAGTTGATCACCGGATCGGTCCCGATGATCGACAACCGCGTCGTCGGCGCGGTGCCGGCGTGCGACGTGGTTGCCGCCTCCGTTGACTGCCAATGAAGCAGCGGATGGTTGCTGAAAAGATCGTCCCCGGCGCCGCTTACATTCCGGTTGCGCTCGTTTGAGCGCCCCCCGCTGAAGAGCGCGCCCGGGCCTCGGCGCAGAGCGGCAATGGACTGCCGCCAAGGTTCCACCCGCCCAACGCGGTCGATCCCCCCTCAGAACCCCCTCAACGCCATCCCCGCGTCGCGTTTCAGCCAGTTGTCGTCCGACCATCGGGTGGCGCGGTCGTGGGCGTGAAGGGCGTAGGCCCAGCGCGAGCGGTCGGAACTGTTGGCGGTGGAGCGGTGCGGGGCGAGGCCGTGCAGCAGGACGAGGGTGCCCTTCGGCGCCGGCAGCGCCATTTCGACGCCGGTGAACGGCGTGTCGTCCAGCCGGGTCTTGACGATGCGGCCGTCGACGAAATGCGAGCGCTCCTTCAATCCCTGCCGGTGCGCCCCGGCAAGGCCGATCAGGCAGCCATTGCTCTCGTCGGCATCCTCCAGCGCGAACCAGAAGCCGGTGCAGCTGACCGGGTCCGAATGCAGGAACGTCGCGTCCTGGTGCAGGCCCACCTCGGCGCCGATCCGCGGCTGCTTGAAGATCAGCATCGATTGCATCAACACCGGGTCGATGAGGCCGATATCGGCGGCGGTCGCCGCCAGGTCCGCTCCGCGCGAAAAGCCGTCGAACACCGGGTCGAGATCGTGCAGCGCATGCCCGATCTTGTTCAGCGCCCGCTCCTTCGCCACCCGCGGCCGTCCGGCCGCGTCGAAGGCGCCGGGCTCCAGGAAGAACCGGATCTTGTCGCCGGAGCCGAGGAAATAGGCGTCGCGCGTATGGGCGTTGCTGTCGGCGGCAAACACGGTGGAGACCGTTGCCGGGTCGAAGGCGGCGATGAGATCGGCGGCGCGCGCCGAAACCGCGTCGCAGGCCGCCGCCGAACGGTAGCCCTCGAGCACCAGAAAGCCGGTCCGCGCATAGGCCGTGCGCATGTCGGCGGTCAACCGCCCATCCGGAGGCGCGGTGAAACGTGGTTCGCGCATGGCTCCTGCCCCGATCTTCTGTGTTGATTGGACGGTCAAACCGATGCGGAACCTTAGCGCGGGATTGCACTTGTCGCCATGGGGGTCTATCGCCATGGCGGCGCGGCGGCTAGGCTCGCCGCGCAAGGCTTGGAAACCCGACAGTCCGGAGAAACGACATGGCGAATGTGGTCATCATCGATCATCCGCTGGTGCAGCATAAGCTCAGCATCATGCGCGCGAAGGACACGTCGACGAAGTCGTTCCGCCAGCTGCTGCGCGAGATCTCCCACCTTCTGTGCTACGAGGCGACCCGCGACATCAAGCTGACCACCAAGACCATCGAGACGCCGCTGACCAGCATGGAAGCGCCGATCATCGAGGGCAAGAAGCTGGTCTTCGCCCCGATCCTGCGCGCCGGCATGGGCCTTCTGGAAGGCATGCTCGATCTCGTGCCCTCCGCCCGCGTCGCCCATATCGGGCTCTATCGCGATCCGGAAACGTTGCAGCCGGTCGAGTATTACTTCAAGGCGCCGGAAGACCTCAACGAGCGCGTGGTGATCCTGCTCGATCCGATGCTCGCCACCGCCAATTCGGCCATCGCCGCCGTCGACAAGCTGAAGCAGCGCGGCGCCAACGACATCCGCTTCGTCTGCCTGCTCGCCGCGCCCGAGGGCATCGCCAAGTTCACCGCCACCCATCCCGACGTCAAGGTCTACACCGCCGCCCGCGACAGCCACCTCAACGACCACGGCTACATCGTCCCCGGCCTCGGCGACGCCGGCGACCGGATGTACGGCACCAAGTGAGGCCGCCGGCCCCAGCCGTCCGTGGCGGGTGTCAACTGGGGAACTGCCGGTTGAGGCCCAGCACGTGGCCGGCAAGGTAGAGCGAGCCGCAGATCAGCACCCGGGGCGGCGCCTCGAACCGCCCGCCGTTCAGCGACGCCAGCGCCGCCTCGACCGAGGCCATCGGCTCGGCCGCGAGCCCGGCGGCGCGGGCGGCCTCCGCCAGTTCCGCCGGCGGGCGACCCTTCGGGTGGTCCGGCACCGGCACGGCGATCACCTGGCGGGCGAGCCCGGCGAAGGGCCGGAAGAAGCCGATCGGATCCTTGGTGGTCAGCATGCCGGCGATCAGCACCAAGGGTCGCGGCACCCGCTCCTCCAGATCGCCGACCACATGCGCGATCACCTCGCCGGCGCCGGGATTGTGGCCGCCGTCGAGCCACAGCTCGGCGCCCGCCGGCGCATGGCCCGTAAGCGGCCCATGCCCCAGCCGCTGCATCCGCGCCGGCCATTCGGTCGCGGCCAGCCCGCGCGAGATCGCCTCCGGGTGCGGCGCGATGCCGGCGGCGCGCAACGCCGCGATCGCCGTCCCGGCATTGGTGTATTGGTGATGCCCGAGCAGGCGCGGCGGCACCAGGTCCATCAGGCCGTTCTCATCCTGGAACACCAGCCGGCCGTTCTCGGCGCCGGCGGTCCAGTCGCGGCCGCCGAGCTGCAGCGCCGTGCCGGCCCGCGCCGCCGCCCGTTCCAGCACGCCGAGCACCTCGTCCACCTGCGGCGCGGCGACGACCTTGCTGCCGCGCTTGATGATCCCGGCCTTCTCGCCGGCGATCGCCGTCAGCGTCTCGCCGAGAAACGTCTCGTGATCGAGCGAGATCGGGGTGATTGCCGCCACCAGCGGCGGCGGGATCACGTTGGTGGCGTCCAGCCGCCCGCCAAGCCCCACTTCCAGCACGGTGTAGTCGGCCGGCGAGCGCGAGAACAGCAGGAACGCCGCCACCGTGCCCAGCTCGAAATAGGTGACCGGCTCGTCGCCATTCGCCCGTTCGGCCTCTTCCAGCGCGTCGGCGATGGTGTCGTCGTCCGCCAGCACGCCGGAGCCCAGCGCCCCGAGGCGGATGCGCTCGTTGAAGCGCACCAGATGCGGTGAGGTGAAGGTGTGCACCCGCTTGCCGGCGGTCTCCAGCATGGTGCGGGTAAAGGTCGAGGTCGACCCCTTGCCGTTGGTGCCGGCGATGTGGATGACTGGCGGCAGCTGGTCCTGCGGATTGCCGAGCTTGGCGCACAGCTTTCGCACCCGCTCGAGCCCCATCTCGAAGCCGAACGGAATGGTCAGCTGCAGCCGTGTCAGGATCCGCCCAAGCCGGCTGTCGGGTTCGTGCGGCGGTTCGACCAAGGGGCGTGCGATGGCCGACAAGGCTCAGGCCGCCGTCGGCGCGGGTTCGCCGGTCGCCGCCGGCTGCTCCATCAGCAGGTGGCAGAGCCGCGACAGCGTCGCGCGCATCTCCAGCCGCGACACCACCATGTCGACCATGCCGTGGTCGCGCAGGTATTCCGAGCGCTGGAACCCGTCCGGCAGCTTCTCGCGGATGGTCTGCTCGATCACGCGCGGGCCGGCAAAGCCGATCAAGGCGCCCGGCTCGGCGATGTGGACGTCGCCGAGCATCGCGTAGGAGGCGGTGACGCCGCCGGTGGTCGGATTGGTCAGCACCACGATATAGGGCAGGCCGGCCTCGCGCAGCGCCTGCACGCCGGCGGTCGAGCGCGGCATCTGCATCAGCGACAGGATGCCCTCCTGCATGCGCGCCCCGCCCGACGCGGCGAACAGGATGAACGGCGCCTTCTTTTCCACCGCCGCCAGCATGCCGGTGACCAGCGCCTCGCCGGCGGCCATGCCGAGCGAACCGCCCATGAATTCGAAATTCTGCACCCCCGCCACGGTGGCGAGCCCGTCCAGCTTGCCGTGGCCGAGCAGGATCGCATCGTCATTGCCGGTCTTGGCGCGGGCGTCCTTCAGCCGGTCGGTATAGCGCTTTTCGTCGCGGAACTTCAGCGGATCCGCCGGCACCGCCGCCACCGGGATCGGCGTATAGGCGCCGCCGTCGAACAGCGTCACCAGGCGCTGCTTCGCCGGCATGCGCATGTGATAGCCCGAGGACGGCACCACCCAGAGATTTGCCTCCAGGTCGCGGTGGAACACCATCTCGCCGGTTTCCGGGCACTTGATCCACAGGTTCTCGGGCGTGTCGCGCTTCGGCGCGAACAGGCTCTTGATCCGCGGCGGCAGGCTTTCGGTGATCCAGTTCACGGGGTATCCCTCGTCTTCTCAAGGCCCGGTATACGCGCCGGACCGGCCTTCGCCCCCTCCATGACGCGACATCGCACGGCATTCATGCGACATCCGAAGGGCGCGGTCAGACAATTGGACCGCATCCGCCCCCGGGTCAAGGCCCCGCTTGCCGGCGTGCACAATGGCGGGCGAACCTTGCCGGCTCAGCGGCTGAAGGTCTCGATCCCCGACGACGTGCCGTCCGCCCAGATGATCTCGACGCTGGCCGAGGTCACGCTCGCGTCGGTCTTGAAATAGGGCAGCATGCCGGGCGGCAGCGAGAACGGCGCCTTGGGGTCGCATGGCGGGATCGTCAGCGGCTGGTTCGGCTTGGCGACGCCGATGCCGATCCGCGCCTCGCGAATGCCGCAGGCCAGCGTCACCACGGCGGTATAATAGAGCCAGCCGTTGCGCGGCTCGAAATGCAGCCAGTTCGCCCGGCTCGCCTCGCCCATCTGCCGGATCTGCCCCTGCAACGCCAGCCGCGCATCGAACGGCAGCCGGAACGGCCCCAGCTCGCGACCGCGCAGGTCCTGATAGCTGACGATGATGGCGTCCGGCTCCTTGCCGGCCGGGATCGGCACATTCGGATCGACCATCGGCTTGCCGGTCTGCGGATCGACGAAGCCGAGCACGCCGGCCCGCGTCGGCGCGCCGGCCTCGCCGAGCCGCCACGTCATCGCCGTCGCCGTCTCCGGCAACTGCACCCGCCCCATCCAGCCCTGACCCGACTTCATGTACTGCACGCTCGGCTCGCTGGCGGTGCTGGCGAGTCCCGTCTCCGCCACCGACAGCCGCCGCCGCGCCTGCTCCAGCCACTCGCCCAGCACCGCGCCGTCGAGGAACCGCCGGGTGAGCTCGCCCCGCGCCTCCGCCGCCAGGAAGCGCCCGAGATAGTCCCGCTCCGCCCGCCGCTCCGTCAGCGTCCGCGTCCCGAGCCGGGCCTCCGACACCTCCTGCGCCGCGAAATAGGCGGTCGGCCCGTCCTGCGGCGCTTCCGCCAGCAGCGCCTCGATCCGCTTCTGCCGTTCGCCGTCCTCATGCAGGCTCGCCGCCACCAGCCGATAGGCCGCCGACCTGGCCTTGCCCTCGAACGTGGCGAACAGCTCGCGCGCCCCGGCGCGGCCGTCCTGCACCCGCGCCAGCACCGCGAGCCGCTGCCACGGATCGATGGCGTCGAGATCGAAGCCGGCGACCGCCAGCAGCGCCCGCCGGGCGGCGACGCCATCGCCGCGCGCCTCGAACTGCCGGGCATTGTGATAGAAATCCGCCGCCGTCTTCGGATCGGCGACCACGCCGCCCGCCCGCGTCAGGGTCTGCAGCGCCGCCGCCAGATCCTCGACGCCGCGCGCGATCCGCCCTGCCTCCTGCTTGACCTCGGCGACGCCGGTCTCCACCCGCCCGACGCCGGCCTTCACCTCCGCCATGTCCTGCGCCACCAGCCCCAACCGCTTCTGCATCTCGGCGACGGCCGGAACCAGCCCGGCCAGGACGCCGTCCTGGTTCTGGTCCTGCTGCTGCAGATAACTGATGCCGCCGGACACCACGGTCGTCGCCAGCGCGAACACCAGCGCCGGCACCGCCTTCACCGGCATCAACAGCCGCGTCGCCAACGCGATTGCCAGCGCCACCGCCGCAAGTGCGGCGGCAAAAAACAGGTAGGCGGCGAACGGCGCCAGCGGATTGAGAATATCCGAAACCGCCCCGCCGACAGCCGCTACCAGCGCCGCCCAGCGGCCCGATCGCTGCAACGACAGCCGCAGGATGCTCGTTGCCGCCTGTTCCTCGGTCATCGCCAATGCCCCCGCCGCGCCAAAGGATATGCTTGAAATCGTCCAGTCAATGAAGTGTCGAATCAATGCACGACTGGCGCAAGTGCGAACCGCCGGTCCCGCCGCGCGATTGCCGCGGGCACGGTCGCCTCTCCCTTCTCCCGCCTGCGGGAGAAGGTGCCCCGAAGGGGCGGATGAGGGCTCTTCCGCCAGCGTTTCCGCTTCGCCCCCCTCTTCCCCGCGTTCCGCGGACCTTCTCCCCGGTGGGGAAAAGGGAAATATCGGCAACCTCGCCAGGGAGAAAAGGGCAGGCGACCGTGAAAACCTGACGACGAGCGTCCTGCGTCGCGGGTCGGTCCGCCTCAGGCGGCCCGCGCCGCGCGCACGCCCGAGGCCAGCTCGGCGACCAGCGACACGACGGCCGGAACGGTGGCGGCGGTCGCCTTGCCGTCCTTGTCGAGGCTGGTCCGCACCGCCTCGACCAGCGCCGAGCCGACGACGACGCCGTCGGCGGCCTTGCCGATTTCCGCCGCCTGCCGCGCGGTCTTGATGCCGAAGCCGACCGCCACCGGCAGCGACGTCTTCGCCTTGATCCGGCCGATGGCGGCAGCGACCTTGCCGGCGTCCGGCGCCGCCGTGCCGGTGATCCCGGTGATCGATACGTAATAGAGGAAGCCGGACGTGTTGGTCAGCACCCGCGGCAGGCGCTTCTCGTCGGTGGTCGGCGTCGCCAGCCGGATGAAGTTGATGCCGGCTTCAAGCGCCGGAATGCACAGTTCGTCGTCGGCTTCCGGCGGCAGGTCGACGATGATCAGCCCGTCGACGCCGGCGGACTTGGCATCCGCCAGGAACCGCGCCGGGCCGTAGGAATAGATCGGATTGTAGTAGCCCATCAGCACGATCGGCGTCGTCGTGTCGCCGGTCCGGAACGCCCGCACCATCGCCAGCGTCTTGGTCAGCGTCTCGCCGGCCTGCAACGCCCTGAGGCCCGCCGCCTGCACCGCCGGACCGTCGGCCATCGGATCGGAGAACGGCATGCCGAGCTCGATCACATCGGCGCCGGCGCCCGGTAGCGCCTTCAGGATCTCGAACGCGGTGTCGTGATCCGGGTCGCCGGCGGTGACGAAGGTCACGAGCGCCGGGCGGCCGAGCTTGGCGCATTCGGCGAAACGGGTATCGATGCGAGTGGTCATGGGCTACCGGCAATCCGTTGGCACTGAGGTTCCGACCGCATAGCAGATGCCGCGCCATGAGAGAAGCTGTTCCGAGGCTTCGCGCCGACGCGGAAGCCACCGTTCGGCGCCGGAGCATCCGCCCATGGCCCCGGCCCGGGTCGCGAATCCTCCGGGCCGTTCCCGACAATTCCCTGTCGCATAGGTGACAGGAGCCGCCCGCCCGAATCTGAACTCTCGGAGGAAAACAGGAAAACACAATATAAAACAGACAATTACCGATTTGGCACGCGACCTGCTAATATCCCCGTCAGCCGACGATGGAGGGGTACCATGGGTCAGATCGTATCGCTTGCCAGCCTTACCAGCGCCAAGTCCACCGAAGACATGCGCAAGGCGCTCGAGGGAGGCGGCTGCGCGTCGTCGTCCTGCGGCTCCTCCGACGGTCCGTCCGACATGGCGCCGGAGATCTGGGACAAGATCAAGGATCATCCGTGCTATTCGGAGGAAGCGCACCACTATTTCGCCCGCATGCACGTGGCGGTGGCGCCCGCCTGCAACATTCAGTGCAACTACTGCAATCGCAAGTACGATTGCGCCAATGAAAGTCGTCCCGGCGTCGTCTCCGAGAAGCTGACGCCCGAGGACGCCGCGCGCAAGGTCATCACCGTCGCCAACGAGGTGCCGCAGCTTTCCGTGCTCGGCATCGCCGGCCCGGGCGACGCCTGCTACGACTGGAAGAAGACCAAGGCGACGTTCTATTCGATCGCCAAGGAAATTCCCGACATCAAGCTCTGCCTGTCGACCAACGGCCTGGCGCTGCCCGATCATGTCGATGAAATCGCCGACATGAATATCGACCACGTCACCATCACCATCAACATGGTCGATCCGCAGGTCGGCGTCGGGATCTACCCCTGGATCTTCTACCAGCACAAGCGCTGGACCGGGCTCGATGCCTCGAAGATCCTGCACGAGCGCCAGATGCTCGGGCTCGAAATGCTGACCTCGCGCGGCATTCTCACCAAGATCAACTCGGTGATGATCCCCGGCGTCAACGACCATCACCTGCCTGAGGTCAACAAGGTGGTGAAGGCCAAGGGCGCCTTCCTGCACAACATCATGCCGCTGATCTCCGATCCGGCCCACGGCACCCATTATGGCCTCACCGGCCAGCGCGGGCCGACCGCCGCCGAGCTGAAGACGCTGCAGGACCAGCTGTCCGACGGCACCAAGCTGATGCGTCACTGCCGCCAGTGCCGCGCCGACGCCGTCGGCCTGCTCGGCGAGGACCGCGGTCAGGAATTCAACATGGTCCACGTGCCCGAGACGGTCACCTACGACCCGTCGAAGCGCGAGGCCTATCGCGAGATCGTCGCCAAGGAGCGCGGCGAGCACGTCGCCAGCAAGGAAGCCGCCAAGGCCGAGCTCAGGACCATGAGCGCCGACGCCAAGGTGCTGGTGGCGGTGGCCACCAAGGGCGGCGGCCGCATCAACCAGCATTTCGGCCACGCCAAGGAATTCCAGGTCTACGAGGTCGGCGCCTTCGGCATCACCTTTGTCGGCCATCGCAAGGTCGAGAGCCAGTATTGCGAAGGCGGCTGGGGCGAGGACGCCGCCCTGGATGGCGTCATCTCGACGCTGGAGGGCATCGACGTGGTGCTCTGCTCCAAGATCGGCGACTGCCCGAAGGACCAGCTGACCGCCGCCGGCATCGTCGCCACCGACGACTACGCCCATGAGTGGATCGAGGCCGGCCTCACCGCCTGGTTCGCCGCCGCCCATGGCGACGTGGCGCTGCGCGCCTGATCGCCGGTGCCTCCGGCCGCGCGCCGGTCGCTTCCGCCAACCGCTTCGCCCCTCGCGGGCGAGGATGCCCGCAAGGGCCCGAGGGCGAATGCCGGAGCCCGCCCTCGTCTCGACCATCCACCACCCGTCGCCCCGCCTCCCGGTGCGACGACAACGCAAAGGGACAGATCCATGGCCTACAAGATCATCAAGTCGCAGTGCACCGTCTGTGGCGCTTGCGAGTTCGAATGCCCGAACGCCGCCATCCGCATGAAGGGCGACACCTACATCATCGACCCGGTCAAGTGCACCGAATGCGAGGGCCAGTTCGACGCGCCGCAGTGCGCCGCCGTTTGCCCGGTGCCGAAGACCTGCGTCCCGGCCTGATCGGTCGCGCCGGGTGGAAACGGTCATGGCTGAGCCGGCGCCCGTCGAGGATGCCGCCGCGGTCGACTGGCTAGGTCGCCCGGTGAGCTGCTCCGACTGCCCGCACGAACCGATGCGGCAGGAGGGGCGCTGCATCCTCGGACGGGTCTGTGTTCGCGATCGCCGCGCCAGGCGGGTCGAGCGCTTCTTTTCCAGGAACGCCGACCTTGCCGACCGCTATCTCGATCACCCCTATTTCGAGGTTCGGGCGCTGGCCGCCAAGCACTGCAACCTCTTCGCGTTGCCGCGCCTGATGGCCGATCCCGAGCCCGAAGTCCGCGCCATGGTCGCCTTGCGGCTGCCGATGCCGCGGGCGATCCGGATGCTCGACGACACCGACCGCCGCGTCCGCGTCGCCCTCGCCTGGCGCCTGCCGGACGACGAACTGGTCAAGCTGATGCGCGACGAGGACGCCTATGTCCGTCTCGTCGCCGTCCGCCGGCTGGAGCCGGACAATCTCCAGCTGGCCATGACCGACCCCGATCCGGTGGTGCGCAAGGAAGTGGCGCGCCGCCTGCCGGAAAAGTGGCTGTCGAACCTCGTCCTCGATGCCGAACCGCAGGTTCGCGCCATCGTTGCCGAGCGGCTGCCGCCGGGCCGGCTGGAAACCCTGATCGCCGATCCGGACGTGCGCGTGCGCTTCGCCGTCGCCGAGCGGATCGACCTCGACCTGATCGCACCGCTGCTGACCGACGAGGTCGACGTGGTGCGCGAGGTCGCCAGACAGCGCCTGGACGAGGCCGGCCGCGCGCCGCTTCCCGCCCCGGCACCGCAGCCGCCGACCGGGACAGGGTCGAACGGCACCTGATCAACCATCCAACCGGGATGAGGATGGCATGGGACTGGCACGCGAGGATGAAGTCGAAGTTCACAAGCCGCCAATCTTCAAGCCGGGCGAACACGTGATTTCGACCAAATACGTCAAGAACGACGGCACATTTCCGCGCCGCGAGATCGGCGAGATCCTGGTCAAGAAGAACGACCACGGCTACGTCCGCGACATCGGCATGTTCTTGCAGCGTTACTACATCTACGCCATCGAATTCGTCGATCGCGGCACGATCGT
>JAEULV010000114.1 GCA_016793065.1 Hyphomicrobiaceae bacterium | reverse complement strand
CCGTTGGCATCATAGCTCAGCACATGCGGACCGGCCCTGGTCGGTGCGTGTGGGCGAACCGATAGCGGCCCCTGGGCCGGATAGGTGTAGGCGCCAATTCCGGTCATCGAGGTCAGGTTACCGGCGAGATCGTAACCGTGGGTGCTGCTCAGGCCGGCGTCGCCGCCATTGGTCGCCTGCGTCAGCTGGTCGAGCCCGTCATAGGCATAGCTCCAGACCTCGGCCGAAGGGCCGGTCGGTGTTCCCGGCACGTCAATGCCGTCTATGCGACCCGTTGCGGCGCGCATGTACATGAGGTCGACGAGCGGGGTCTCGTTCGCCAACCGGTGGGCAAGTCGATCGAGCCAGCCGCGTGTCGGGGAATATTGCGCGGTGGACACAACGCCGTTGGCGAAGACAGTCCGCGTCGGCTGACCGGCGGCGTCATAGAGGGTATGCTGCTGCCCACCGGGCACCGAAACAAGTCGGCCGGCGGCGTCATAGCGCATCGGCGCGGTGGCCGAGCCGAACGTCGTATCGTCCGGCAAGCCAAGCCATAACAGGCGCGAGCCGGCATCAAATGCGGCAGATGTCGTATAGGTCGAACCATCGACGAGGGTTTGCGTGCGGGCAAGCCGACCAAGAGCGTCGTGGTCCTGGCGGAAAGTGGCGCTGTCATTGGCGATGCTGCTGAGCTTGCCGACGTTGAAATAGCCTGCGCGGGCCCCATCATAGGTGTAGATTGTCGTTTCGAGCAGCGGGTCCGTCGCGGCGAGTTCGGCACGGGTTGTCTTGGTCTTGAGCCGATCGCGGCGATCGTAGGTAAACGCGATCGCCTGTCCCTTTGCGTCGGTTTGCCGTGTCAGTCGCCCCTTGGCGTCGTAGGCGAATGTCCAGGTTCCGAGATCCGGATCCCGAACCGAGATTCGGTTGCCGAGTGAGTCAAAAGTGTTGGTCCAGCTGTTGCCGAGCGGATCGACAAGTCCGATGAGACGACCGAGCACATCATAGTTCATCGACCGGGTTGCGGGTAGTCCGTCCCGGAAACGGGTGACGCGCAAAGGGCGCTCGAAGGCATCGGTGTCGGTGTCTGTCGGGCGTCCGAGTTCATCGGTGACCCGGGTTCGTAAGAAGCCAACCGGTTCTTCGGTAACTGGCGGCACCTGATAGGTGGTTGCTTGGGTGGCGCCGTCCGGGTGCCGCAACTCCACCGGCCGGTCAAGCGCGTCGTAGCGGATGGTCGTCCATGCGGCCGTTTGAGCCGGATGATAGAAGGGGACTTTGGTCGTGGCACCGATCTGACCGCGGGCATTGTATTCGGTCTGACTGGTGATTTCCTGAGCCGGGTCGGCAGCGCGGCCGGTTGTCCGGTAGGTTCGGCCAAGTCCGTCGAAGTAGGTGCGCGACCAGAGATCGTCCTCGATGTCGGCTGGTGGCGGGCTGCGTCGTTCGACGTGTTGGGTCGCAGGGCTGCCAAAGTTGACATAGCGAATGGCTTCGAATGCACCGAGCGGCTTCGAAATCAACGTCGGTCGGCAAAGGGCATCGTAGGTATATTCCGTCGTTTGCCCATTCAGGTCGATCTGCCGTTTCGGAGCCTGGCATTGCGGGTCGAACTCACGGATGACCTTCTGCCGAACATCGCCACTGTGGACGAAGAGCGGATTTCGCTCCTCAATTGGAAAGAGCTCGAAATCCGGATCATAAACAACTTCGGTTCGATTTCCGACTGCATCGGTTGTCGACGTCCGATTTCCTTTTGAGTCGTAGGTTGCGTATTGAGAGATCGACGCACCTGTTTCCAACTTTATTCTGACAGACCTAGTTACATCACCGAACTCTGGCGGCGTCGTAAGCAAAAGTGATCCGTCATAGTACCACCTTTGATCTGACATCAATCCTGTTGAAGTTGCGGTGCTCCCCGCGTAAACACGTTCCCGGTTTGGCTTCGATACGATGAATTTTTGTGTATTCGGAGCGTATTGCTTTATTATTAAGCGATCATCTGCATTCGTTGAAGTATTTCCTTTTTCTGTTAGTTGTGTTATGTTTCCATAAAAATCATATAGACGTGTTGTTTCTTTTTCTGTTACTGCTTCTCCGAGGTATATTGATTCAATCGTTCTGGTGTTTTGCGCTTTATATGGCAAAGACGTCGTTCGAACAGTCCAAGTCTCGTTGCGTTTGGAGAGGAGAGTGCCAGATAAAGTTGTGGTGACTGTCTCAAGCTTGCCAGCGGATGCGACGTCTTGTCTGAACGTGTAAGTTTGTTGAGGGCACACTGATTCACCTGCGTTGCATGGCAGGTCGACGACCGCAGTGCGGAAGCCGAGGAACCGGCGTTCCGCGAAGTTGAAAAGCCCTCCGGAAAATGCGTAGGTTGATGTCGCTTTGTTTGAGCGCCCGTCATCGACCGTAATATTGCGAATGGTCTGGATTGTACCAGGCATTATTCCATTTCTTGTGACGCTCGAAGGACGATATGTCGCCGAAATGCTGCCGCCGAGTGGGTCATTCACTGCAACAAGCAGATCTGGAAATGGACTTGCAGCCCTTCGATAAGCTCCCGTTTGATGCAAATAAGTATTCCGACTTCCGTCTGAAGCTAAAGCATCATAACCCTCGACGATATCTTCACGACCATCGCCGTCGACATCTACAACAAGGCCGACCGTCGGAAGGTGTTCCGGCGACAGCACAAAGCCGATGCCATTCGAAGTCAGCAAGACGGCATCTGCGTAACCGTTGATAACCAAATCGTCGCGGCCATCCCCATTTATATCGCCGACGTGGAGCAAACGGCGATTGGAGAGCCCAAACGAATGATATGTTTGGGTTATGTTGAAATCCAAGTCTCGATACCAAACCTCGCGATTGAATTCCTTACCATTTGAAATCAATATTGCGATATTGAATTTTGAGCTGTTATCCGATTTTTCGAGAACGACAACATCACTCTGGCTATCGCCATTAAAATCTCCAACCTGAGCTGCTATCGATCTCGGATAGACTTGATTTTTTTCAATCCAATCCATTATGGGAATTGCATTGAATGTCTGGGTTGAGAAGTCGGAAATGCTTGTTCTGTTGGATTGCCCCTGCACGATTTGGTAGGATGTCGCGCCGGATACGGGTATTACGAGATCGGTCAGGCCGTCGCCATTGGTGTCGGCAATCAACGGGTCAGCGCCAAACGGGTAACTTGTAGCAGGGGGCGCTGGTTTGATGAGTTGTCCGCCGCTGCCTTGTAGCGCGACCAATTCAGGCTGGTTGTTGGTCGACACGACTTTTCGGATCGCCAAGAATTCCTTTTGTCCGTCACCATCGATATCCGTCAGCCCAACAATACGTTGCAGTGTCGGATCTGGAGCCGACCATTGACCGCATTCCGATGATACGGGACTGCTGCCTGGGATGTTGCTGTGACTTGTTGTCAGTTCGCTTTCGACTTTGGCGCTTGTTGAACTGACATCGCTACCCGACGGGGCGGCAAGCACGGTCCGAATTTTTGTAAAGCAGACTGGCATTTCGTTTTCGGAAAGTGGTTGAATGGCTCCGGCGACGTTGATTCCGAGGTCAGGCCAACCATCCGAGTTGAAATCTCCACCGAAGAAGCTAATCGCGTCTGGGGCGTTCCGATCTGCAATCGGCTCATTGTAGGGATCACAAATCGTCCCCCCAGAAAAAGAACGAGTTGAACCGTAAACGCCGAAGGTACATCTGCGTTGGCCGTAACTGCCATTGTCGCTGTTTCCTTTCCATTGGCGATCGCTTGTAGCCGCGAAATATCCGTCTGGCTTGGCATCGCCATCTGCTTCAGTGATGAATGACATTCCCCGCTCGTGCCAGACCTGCATCAATTGCGGCGCCGAGTCCGCTGCAAGTGTTGTGCTCGCGCCTTGATAATGAAGGACAACGGGAGGGAGGGAGTCTGGTCCCGAAACCCTTCCCGCGGCATCGACCTGAGCGGTCTTGCCGAACTGCTGAACTTCAATAAGCCTCGAATAGCCGCTGGCAGGACTGTATTCATACCGCAAGCCGTATGCGTGGGATCGAGCGCCATCGACGCTGACGTCAATTGCGGTGAGCCGCCGGTCGATCTTGGCGATTGACAAGCCTGTGCCGCGTCGCAATTGCGCCGCGGGCGACGTTACTTCACTGCGGAATTGGACTGATGTGCCAAATCGCCAGTTACCCTCTACAATTTTGCCGCCGTAAATAATGGATTCTGGCCAGCATATTGGATTTTCCGTGCACTGATAGTTGAATTTTATCGTGTTGCCATATGTATCGATCGTCCTATCGATTATCCACCGTATTCTTGAATCATTGCCAGCAGAGGTCGATTGCGGATTTATGAGTTTATACGTTGAGATGTAGACGGATTTTGTTCCATCTTTATTTAGGACCGACCATGTATTTTCAGCTTCATTAAACTCAATCCTTGTGTATTGCTCCACTCGCCCTGCATATGACGTTACACCAAGTGTATTCTGGGCCGTCGTACATGACGGGCTGTCAGTATCCGGCATGCATTTTACGAGTTCCTGCCCGTCAAGAAAGAACGTATCGTCAGCATTGAATCGAGCTGTTCCCCCGCCTCTCGTGCCTCTGACGACATCGGACAAGCCGCTTAGCCGAAACCCGACGCCGACAAAGCCGGACCACAGACCGTCAGAGAGGCTTCCTCCGTTTGAATCGTATATGATCGACAATCGCGGTTCGAATTCATGAAATTTGGGCATCTGAATGTCGATCTTGTAGGTGAAGGACCCGTTGAAGGGAGCTGGTTCCGATTTTGCTGTCAATCCGCTGATGGGAAGCAAGTTAGCGGTCAGTATCCCAGACTCGGTATTGGTCGGTTGCAGCGCGGCGCCGGGCTTGGCAGTGGAGGGGTTGGTTTCGGTCGGGGAGGCCGCGTCCTTTTTTGCGTCGGGTGATTGTGGTTTGCTATTGCCTTCCACGTTTGCCGTTGAGGATTCTTGCGTCTGTCCAGTCTCGACCGGCTGTGCCGGCGCGCCATTGGTGTCAGTTTGATTGGTGTTGGTGGTTGCAGGCGACGGCGTGTCTGCAGCCAGGGATGCCGTTGAAATCCACAAGCCGAGCCCGACGGCAACTGGCAGTACAACAATTCGACCGAGGGTCTGCGCGCGAAGCGAGCGGGAACTTGGCCAGATCGGGTAAGAGCCGGAAATTGGACAATGCACTGTGCATCTCCCAAGATCGATTGCCTGAGCGGCGTCGTAAGGGCATGCTACTTTCAGTCATTGACAATTGGAAGGTGTATTTTACTGCTTTTTAAGTGCGCCTTCCTGATATCTGCAATCTTATGCCGTTCATCACTGAGCATTTTACCCGTGGATTCCATGCCCCTAAAACCACGACGCCCTGATTGTCTATGATTTTTGAATAAAAAAATATTCTGAAACTAGATAAATCTCAGTCACTATTTATGTAAATGCGTAATAGATGCATGCAAAACTTCAATTCAAAAGAGCATTTTGCCAAAATTAATTTAGATAGGCTTAATCGAATATGATAATGAACTGTCGGGATGCATACGTTGTTGCTTGTAGAATTCTGCGCACTAAAGGTCGGGTCTTGTCTGGCCGTGTTCCAGCGGGTCGCGTCTCGCATGGCGGGTTGGCGGCCGTCGACGGCATGGTGCGGACGGCGGGGGTCGAACCCGCACGCCTTGCGGCGCAAGATTTTAAGTCTCGTGCGTCTACCGGTTTCGCCACGTCCGCAACGGTCGTAAGGGGTAGTCCGGTGGCTGTTGGTGCGCAAGAGGCAGGATGGAGATTGTATTCGGCCGGCCAACTGGCGCCGAAGCGGGCAGGGGGAATTTCAGGTTATTGTTTGCTGCACGGCAATTCGGCAAATGCCTTTATATTGAGCACAAGGTATTGGCGAAACTGGTGAAACGCGACGAATTGACCAGCGATCAAGGGCTTGGCGCGCATGGCATGACGATTGCCGGAAGGTGACAGGAGTGCAACGATGGGATTCGACGCATTCGGGTCGATTTCGCTTCGAAGCAGTTCGAGCGGGTCGGGCCGGGGCAATGGCGGCCGACGATCCCGTCGTCGAGGATCTGGCAATCCACTCGGCCGGGCAAGGATGACCCGGGGCGGGTCTTGCTGCAGGGAGATAGCGCACGTGCAGGCGTTCGATGAAATGACGGCGGCGGGCAACGAGTGCCGCACCGCCTACAAGACCCTGAAGCCGTGGCTGGAATCGACTTCGAGTGACTTGTTGCGGCAAAGGCGCGAGGAGGCGGAACTGCTGTTCCGCCGGGTGGGCATCACCTTCGCGGTCTATGGCGACGCTCAGGGCGAGGAGCGGCTGATCCCGTTCGACATCATCCCGCGGGTGCTGGAGCGCAGCGAATGGGACCATCTGGCGCGCGGCCTCAACCAGCGGGTCGAGGCGCTGAACGCGTTCCTGAAGGACGTCTATTCCAATGGCGAGGTGATCCGCGCCGGGGTGATTCCCGAGGATCTGGTCTATCGCAACCCGTATTACCGGCCGGAAATGCAGGGCGTGAAGCTGCCGCACGACATCTATGTGATGATCGCCGGCATCGACCTGGTGCGGGTGGACGCCAAGGATTTCTATGTGCTGGAGGACAATGCCCGCACGCCGTCCGGGGTCTCCTACATGCTGGAGAACCGGGAAGTGATGATGCGGCTGTTCCCGGAGCTGTTCGCCATGCACCGGGTCGAGCCGGTGGAGCACTATCCGGACGAGTTGCTGAAGACGCTGCGGTCGGTGGCGCCGACCCATGCGCCGGGTGAGCCGACGGTGGCGCTGCTGACGCCGGGCCAGTACAATTCGGCCTATTACGAGCACACGTTCCTCGCCGACAAGCTCGGGGTCGAGCTGGTCGAGGGGCGCGACCTGTTCGTGCGCGAGAACACCGTCTACATGCGCACCACCGAGGGGCCGAAGCGGGTCGACGTGATCTATCGCCGGCTCGACGATGACTTCCTCGATCCGCTGGCGTTCCGGCCGGATTCGGCGCTCGGCGTGCCGGGACTGATGTCGGCCTACCGGGCGGGCAATGTGACGCTCGCCAACGCGGTCGGCACCGGCGTCGCCGACGACAAGGCGGTCTATTCCTACATGCCGGAGATCATCAAGTTCTACACCGGCGAGGAACCGATCCTGAAGAACGTGCCGACCTGGCGCTGCCGCGAGCCGGATGCGCTGAAATATGTGCTCGATCACCTGCCGGAACTGGTGGTGAAGGAAGTCGACGGTTCGGGCGGCTACGGCATGCTGGTGGGGCCGAAGGCGGACAAGGCGCAGATCGAGGCCTTCCGCGGCAAGCTGAAGTCGGATCCGTCGAAGTTCATCGCCCAGCCGACGCTGGCGCTGTCGACCTGTCCGACCTTTGTCGACGAGGGCGTGGCGCCGCGGCATGTGGACTTGCGCCCCTACGTGCTGACCGGTGCCGACGGCGTCCGCTTCGTGCCGGGCGGGCTGACCCGCGTGGCGCTGAAGGACGGCTCGCTGGTGGTGAATTCCAGCCAGGGCGGCGGCACCAAGGATACATGGGTGCTGGACGAGGCGACGGGCGAGGGCGGCTGACACGCGCCCCGACCGACCTGCAGCCTTCGACCGGCCTTTCGACCTTTCATTTTGCTCGGGACCAACGTCCATGCTTTCACGCACCGCCGACAGCCTGTTCTGGCTTGCCCGTTATGTTGAACGGGCCGAAAACACCGCGCGCACCATCGATGCCGCCGAACGACTGGCGGCACTGCCCGCCAACTATGGCGGCGGCGGCAACGAGTGGGAATCGGCGGTGATCTCCACCGGCTGCATCGACGCGTTCCGCCGGGCCTATCCGGTGGCCAATCGCGAGAATGTGGTGGAGTTCCTGGCGTTCTCGCCGGACAATTCGTCGTCGATCTCGTCCTGTCTGGAAATCGCCCGCACCAATGCCCGCGCGGTGCGTACCGCGCTGACGATGGAGATGTGGGAGACGATCAACGGCGGCTGGCTGGAACTGAAGAAGTTCAACAAGTCGACGCGCGGCAAGGCCTCGCAGCTCGCCGATTTCGTCAATTACGTCAAGCGGATCGGCTTGGCGTTCGACGGGACGTCGTATCGGACGATGCTGCGGGACGACGCCTACTGGTTCTCGCGGCTCGGCACCTATATCGAGCGGGCGGACGCGACGGCGCGGCTTCTCGACGTCAAGTATCACGTGCTGCTGCCGGCGGGGGCGCAGGTCGGCGGGTCGCTCGACTATTTCCAGTGGTCGTCAATCCTGCGGGCGGTCTCGGCGCAGACGTCGTATCACCACGTCTATCGCGAGAGCCTGCGGCCCTGGCTGGTGGCGGATCTGTTGATCCTGCGCCGTGAGATGCCGCGATCACTGACCAGCTGCTACGACAACCTGACCCACTTCCTCGACAACATCGCGCGGGTCTATGGCCGCCAGGGCCCGGCGCAACGCTCGGCGCGGGCGAGCTACGCGCGGCTGCAGACGCTGGACATGAACACCATCTTCCAGGGCGGCCTGCACGAATTCCTCGACGAGTTCATTCAGGACAACAACCGCCTGGGCCTCGCCATCACCGAGCAGTATCTGGTCTGAGGCGGGTCCGATGCGATTGAAGATCACCCACGAGACGGTCTACCGCTACGAAGAGCCGGCGACCTATGCGATCCAGACGCTGCACCTGACGCCGCGCGACAACGGCAATCAGTTCGTCGTCGACTGGCGGGTGGAGGTGTCGCAGGATTGCCGGCTGAAGCCGGTCGAGGATCCGTACGGCAACATCACCCATTCGTTCTCGGTCGACGGGCCGTTCGACGAGCTGTCGATCGTGGCGACGGGCGAGGTGCTGGTCGAGGAGGCGAACGGCGTGGTGCGCGGCGTGCCGGACCGGATGCCGACGCGGCTTTACTTGCGCGACACGTCGCTGACCAAGCCGGATGCGGCGATCCATGCCTTTGCGCGCGACCTGTGGTGCGGGCAGGGGGGCGAACGGCTGGCGACGCTGCATGTCCTGTCGCGCGAGATCAACGCGCGGCTGCGCTTCGACCCGGAGGCGACCGACACGACGACATCGGCGGCGGAGGCGTTCGCGGCCGGGCATGGGGTGTGCCAGGATTTCGCCCATGTGTTCGTGGCGGCGGCGCGGTCGATCGACATCCCGGCGCGCTATGTGTCAGGCTACATGTGGCGGCTCGACGGCGACAATGTGCAGCCGGCGGCGCATGCCTGGGCCGAGGCCTGGGTTGACGAGCAGCTCGGCTGGGTCGGGTTCGATCCGGCCAACGATGTCTGCCCGACGGAAGCCTATGTCCGCATTGCCTGTGGCCTCGACTATCTCGACGCCCTGCCGATCCGGGGGGTGCGCTATGGCGGCTCGGGCGAGACGATGACGGTCAAGGTGACGGTCGAGGATGTCGGCGCGATCGGGCGCGGGGCGACCAAGGTCGTTGTGCCGGCGATGTTCCAGACGCAGTCGCAGGGACAGGGACAGTCGCAAGGCCAGGGCTAGCGACGCAGCCGCTTCAAGGGTTGGCAAGCCGCGCCGAGGTGGCTAAGAGTTGCCTGCGGTCGGCAGCCGAGGGCCCGGGGAGTTGGGAAGCATGACTTATTGCGTTGGAATCCTGTTGCGCGACGGGCTGGTGATGATCGCCGACACCCGCACCAACGCGGGGCTGGACAATATCGCCACGTTCAAGAAGCTGCATGTGTTTTCGAAGCCGGGTGACCGGGTGATCTCGATCGCGACCGCCGGCAACCTGGCGATCACGCAGTCGGTGCTGTCGCTCTTGAGCGAGGGGGTGGAAAATCCCGACACCGGCGAGCTCGACACGGTTTATACCCAGACATCGATGTTCAAGACGGCGCAGCTGGTGGGGCGGGCGATCCGCGAGGTCTACCGCACCGATGGCAAGATGCTGGAAGCGAAGAACCTGACGTTCGAGGTGACGATGCTGCTGGGCGGGCAGATCAAGGGCGGCCGGCTGCGGCTGTTCATGATCTACGCGGCCGGAAATTTCATCGAAGCAACGATTGATACACCATATTTGCAGATCGGCGAACACAAGTACGGCAAGCCTATCCTCGATCGGGCGGTGAAGTTCGACACCGACATTCAGGACGGGTTGAAGATCGGACTGATCTCGATGGACTCGACCATGCGCTCGAATCTGGGGGTCGGCATGCCGATCGACCTGATTGTGGTGCCGCGCGACCGGATTGAGCCGGACTTGCACTATCGAATCGAGCCGGGCGAGCCGTATTTCCACGATCTGCGGGAAAGATGGTCGGCGGCGTTGCGTGCGGCGCATCAGGCGATCCCGCGGCCGCCCTATTCGCTTGGTTAAACCAAGGCAAAGCCATAGGCAGCCCTGACAGGGGTCCTGCCGGGAAAACTTTAACCCGCGTGTGCGAGATTTGACCCGACAGAAAATCGTCGGGTGCTCGATGCGGTTGAAGATCCCACGCGGAAGGACGGAAGGCGGAGTTGGCGGGCTGGCGACATTGGTCGCCGCCGTCGGGCTTGCCACGTTCGCGGTGATGGTCGCGATTGCCTGGATCGTTTCCGAGCGCGGCGACCGGGCCGAACACGAGCAGGACGTCGGGCGGCTGAGGTCGATGGTCGCCGAAATGCGGGCATCGATGGAGACCGATATGGTCGCCAACGCATTTCGCGCGGTCACTTTCGACAAGGCGCATGCCAATTTCGACGCGGAATGGGTCGCGCGCAATATCGGCAGCCGGCTGCATTCGGAGCGCGGGCACGACACCACGGTGCTGTTGGCGCCGGACAAGCAGCTGCGGCTGGTATTCGACCATGGCCAACCGGTCGAGGCGAGCTACGGCCTGCCGATGCTGCAAAGCGTGCTGCCGCAGATCGACGCGGTGAGGGCGAAGTCGGGCGAGCAGAGCTGGTCGCTTCGGCGTCCCGGAAGCATGGCCAGGATCGGCAGCGAGGAACCGCGCAAGCCGGTGGTGGAAACGGTATGGGCGGAAGTCGGCGGACGCAGCCCGGCGCTGATCTCGATCGCGGCGGTGATGTCGGAGGACGACGCGGCGCAGGTGCCGACGCTGCTGGTGTCGATGCGCCGGCTGGAAGGCAATCTGCTTGCCGAGATCGGCAGCAAGCTCGGCCTTGCCGATCTGCGGGTCATGCGGGTTTCCGGCAATAGCGGCGACGACGTGGTCGCGCTGGCCAACCCGGATGGCACATCGCTCGGCGCGCTGGCGTGGACGGGTTCCAACACCAGCACCGGGGCCTTCTTCCGGGTCGTTCCGGTGATCATGGCGGTGCTGCTTGGGGCATTCGCGGCGATGGCGGCGCTGGTCAAGATGATCGGCGGGCGGGTTGCCCGGATCAAGGCCGAGGTCGAACAGTCGCGGGCGGCGGTGGAAGTGGACCACCTGACGGGGTTCCCGAACCGGCGGCGGTTCGTCGAGATGGTCGATCAGGCGGTGGCGCGGCTAAAGGGCGACGATCGCGACCATATCGGCCTGCTGCATCTCGATCTCGACCGGTTCAAGGAAATCAACGACGTCATCGGTCATGCGGGCGGCGACGAGGTGCTGAAGCTGGTGGCGCAGCGGCTGACGTCGATCCTGCGGCCGAGCGACGCGGTGGCGCACATCTCGGGCGACGAATTCCTGATCATGCTCGATCGCCGCGCGTCCAAGACCGACATCGAGAGCATGTGCGAGGCGATCGTTTCGACGCTCGGCAAGCCGATGACGGTGCAGGAGAACGAGCTGACGGTCGGCGCGACAATCGGCATCGCCATCGCGCCAGTCGATGGCAACGAGCATGGCGAGTTGATGCGCAAGGCCGACATCGCGCGCTATCGCGCCAAGGCGGAAGCGCGCGGCGGCTGGCGGTTCTTCGTTCCGGAAATGGACGAAGTGCTGAAGATGCGCAAGATGATCCGGGCTGAACTCGCCAACGCGATCAAGCGCGACGAATTGCAGTTGCTGTATCAGCCGCAAGTGTCGTCCGACGGCAAGCGGCTCGTCGGCGTCGAGGGGCTGATCCGCTGGAAACATCCGACGCGGGGCATGGTGTCGCCGGGCTACTTCATTCCGGTGGCGGAGGAAACCGGGCTGATCAGCGATCTCGGTCGCTGGGTGGTGCAGCGGGCCTGCCTCGACGGCCGGCGCTGGCCGGGGATCTCGGTGGCGGTCAATGCCTCGCCGGCGCAGTTCAAGCAGGGTGATTTCGTCGCCGACGTCTGCCGGATTGTGGCGGAGACGCAGATGGATCCGACGCGGCTGGAGATCGAGATCACCGAAGGCGTGCTGATGTCGAATACCGATATGGCCAATCGCATTCTCAACGGCCTGCGCGATGCCGGCATGCGGCTGGCGCTCGACGATTTCGGCACGGGCTATTCCTCGCTCAGCTATCTGCGCAGTTTCCCGTTCGGCAAGCTGAAGATCGACCGGTCGTTCTTCCTGCAGGTCGATACCGACTCGCAGGCCGGGGCGGTGGTGCAGGCGATCATCGCCATCGCCGACGCGCTCGACATGAAGGTGACGGCGGAGGGCATCGAGACGGCGGGGCAGCATCGGTTTGCCCAGGCGGTCGGGTGTCATTCGATCCAGGGGTTCTATTTCTCCAAGCCGGTGCCGGCGGAGGAAATCGACCGCTGGCTGGCCGAGGGCGTGCCGCAGAAGCTGGCGGCCTGACGGCGATGTCCGGTGGCGTTGCCGCCAAATTATTGATCACGCACAAATTTTCAGTCGATTGGCAAAAACGCCGTTGCTGATGTGACAGCCGGCGGCGCAGTTGCGTCCAAAATTAATTGCGAAATGGCAATTGTTGCGATTGAGGACGAAATCGACATATCAGTTTCTCCTAAAATGCATCTAATCGTTTCAGGGTGGCTGAGGCATAGTGCAGTCACCCGATGCGAACACCACTTTCAGAGCACCCCGTGAAAAGGGTGCTCGATTTTTTTTGTGGCGCAGGGTCAGGCGGTGCGCCGCAAGCGGCGGGCTGGCCAGCGGGGCCGGCGATCCAGACGGACCGCGCCGGCGCGGCGTCAGTCGCGCACCAGGATCCAGTTCATGGTGCTGTCGTCGGCGACGCGGTAGCCGAGATCGCGCATGTGGGCGACGATGTCGGTTGCCCAGGCGTGGGGCGAGTATTCGATCGCGATCATGCGCGGCCACAGCGACTGGTCGACGGTGGCGAAAAAGGGGGCGAGGATGCGGTCCTCAAGCCCCTCGACGTCGATCTTCAAGGCATCGATGCGATCGAGCGCGGCGTCGCGGACGATGTCGGCGAGCGGGCGCACGGCGACGTTGATGGTCTTGCCGGAGGCGCCGGCCATGCCGGGGTTGAGGCTCGCCTCGCCGGCATTGTTGCCGAGGTGCAGGGTGAGCGTACCCTCGCCATCGCCGACGGCGCAGGCAACGAGGGCGACATGGCGGAAATCGTTGGCGGCGATGTTGGCGGTCAGGCGGGCCTGGATGTCCGGCTGCGGCTCGATGGCGAGGACGCGGCCGGTGGGGCCGACAAGGGCGGCGGCGTTGACGGTGAAAAGGCCAACATTGGCGCCGACATCGACGAAGGTGCCGCCGGACGGAAGGGCGCGGGCAAGGGCGGCGCGCAGCACCGGATCCTGAAAGCGCGGCAGGAACAGGGCGTTGCGATCGCAGGCATTGCCGAGCACGGCGAGGCGCATGCGGTTGCCGTGCACCTCGACATCGATGAAGCGCTGGCGGCCGCGCGAGATCGCAAGGCGGGCGAGGGCGGCCAGGCGGCGGGCCGGCCAGCGCCAGGGCAGGGCGCGGATGGCGCAGATGGCAAGGGCCGTCAGCCCGCGCGGCGCGTAGGTTCCGAATTCGGCGGCGAGGTCGGCGCCGGCGGCGCGAGGGGCAGAGGTCGTCATCCCGGCGTGGTTAGCCGAAAACGCGGCGGGATAAAAGCGTCGATCGACGCTCGCGTCGCGGCACCAGCAATCGGCGGCATGGCGGCCTTGCGGAAAATCCGAAGTGTTCGGCGCCGGATGCGTGAAAAAGCCGTTGGCGGACGTGCATATTCATGTCACATGCACTGCGCCGAACCCCGGAACAGGTCACGCGCGGGGCGGGAGACGGGCATGGTCAAGTATATCGACGCCGATACCGTTCCGATGAAGAACACCGGTGCGATCCGCCTTTACGGTCCGGCTGCCTTCGAGGGGCTCAGGGTCGCCGGCCGGCTGGCGGCGGAATGCCTCGATGCGGTGACGGATCTGGTGCGGCCGGGCACGACGACGCAGGCGATCGACGATTTCGTCTACCGGTTCGGGATGGAGCGCGGCGCCTTGCCGGCGACGCTGAACTATCGCGGCTATCCCAAGAGCTGCTGCACCTCGATCAACCACGTGGTCTGCCACGGCATCCCCAACGACAAGCCGCTGCGCGACGGCGACATCGTCAATGTCGACGTCACCTTCATCGTCGATGGCTGGCATGGCGATTCCTCGCGGATGTATCCGGTCGGCGAGATCAAGCGCAAGGCGGAGCGGCTGATCGAGGTCACCTACGAATCGCTGCTGCGCGGGCTGGCGGCGGTGCGGCCGGGGGCGACGACGGGGCATATCGGCGCGGCGATCCAGAGCTATGTGGAGAGCGAGCGGTTCTCGGTGGTGCGCGATTTCTGCGGCCACGGCATCGGCCGGATGTTCCATGACGCGCCGAACATCCTGCATTACGGCCGCGCCGGCGAGGGTGTCGAGTTGAAGCCCGGCATGGTGTTCACTATCGAGCCGATGGTCAACGAGGGCAAGCCGCATGTGAAGACGCTGGCCGACGGCTGGACGGCGGTGACGCGCGACCGGTCGCTGTCGGCGCAGTTCGAGCACATGATCGGCGTGACCGATACGGGCTGCGAGATCTTCACGCTGTCGCCGAAGAAGCTGGATAAGCCGCCTTACATCACGGCATAATGCAACCGCGATTCGCGTTCAGGTTTCGTTATCTTGACGCGGAAGTGGGTGTTTTGCCATGAATGCGCGAAGTCGGGCGGACGGCCCGGGCGCGTCGGGGGACTGACAGCGGATGGCCGAGGGGGATGCCGAGCCAGGCAAGCCGCATTACAGCGGGCACCGCAAGCGATTGCGGGCGCGGTTCCTGGAGGCTGGCCCCGACCTGATGCCCGACTACGAGATGCTGGAACTGCTGCTGTTCCGCTCGGTGCCGCAGCGCGACTGCAAGCCGCTGGCGAAGCTGCTGCTGCAGAAGTTCGGCGATTTCAGCGGCGTGCTGGGCGCGCCGGTGGAGCGGCTGGCGGAGGTGAAGGGCATCGGCGAGACGGTCGCCACCGATCTGAAGATCGTGTTCGCGGCGCTGGGGCGGATCACCAAGAGCGAAATGCGCAAGAAGCCGCTGTTGTCGTCGTGGAGCCAGGTGATCGACTATTGCCGCACCACCATGGCATTCGAGGAGGTGGAGCAGTTCCGCATCCTGTTCCTCGACAAGAAAAACGGCCTGATCAAGGACGAGGTGCAGCAGGTCGGCACGGTCGACCACACGCCGGTCTATCCGCGCGAGGTGGTGAAGCGGGCGCTGGAACTGTCGGCGACGGCGGTCATCCTGGTGCACAATCACCCGTCCGGCGATCCGACGCCGAGCCAGGCGGACATCACCATGACCAAGCAGATTGTCGACATCGCCAAGCCGCTCGGCATCGCTGTGCATGACCACATCATCGTCGCCCGCGACGGCCATGCCAGCCTGAAGGGGCTGAGGCTGATGTGAGGGGGGGCGGCCGGGCGCATCAGCCGGCGACTTCAGCGGCAAAATGGGGCTTTCCCGGTCGATCGGTCAGGTCGACGGTCGGATGCGCTTCCACAACGGCCCCAACAGGTTATGCGCCGTCCAGGCGTAGGCGTGGCGGATGCGGCGCAGGGCGGCGGCGAGCGGGGTCGCGGCGGCGGCGCGGCGTTCGGCGAGGCGTTCGACGATGGTCTCGACCGGGCAGGGCT
>JAEULV010000135.1 GCA_016793065.1 Hyphomicrobiaceae bacterium | reverse complement strand
GTCTTCGCGGTGGCCGGGGTTATGCTTTTCGTGTAATGGACGGTAAAGCTGGGATACCCCCGGGCCGCGGCCGCCGATTGAAGTTATGGGGGCGCCCAGTTATACCCCTCTCCCCGCGGGGGTGTGGGCCCCCCGAGGGGGGGTTGGCGGGCCCAAGCCCCGGGCGCCGCGCCCCTCACCCGGCCTTCGGCCACCCTCTCCCCGGAGGGGAGAGGGGAGAGGTGGGCGTGGTGTTTGAATCAGCCCCGTTTTCCCTCCCCTTTATGGGGAGGGTGGTGCCGCAAGGCACCGGGTGGGGTGGGTGGCGCGGAGGGTGGGCTCAAGGTCCTTGCTCCGGGCCGGCTACCCCCTCCGGCGGCTAAAGCCGCCACCTCCCCCATAGAGGGGAGGGAGCCGGGGGTGATGGCGGGCGTGGTGTGCGGCGCCTTGGGGTTTGGTCGGTGTCTGGAATTTCGCAACAATTTCAACCACCCGTCTGAGCAGAACTGCTCCGGGCAGAGGCAATCGAGGTTTAAATGCTGAACCGTCAAGGACGTCCCACCGAAGCCGGGCAGGCCGAGCGCGCTGCCCACCAGACGTTTACCGGCAACAAGGCGCTCGATGCCGAGGAGCCGTTGCTGTTCGAGATCGGCCGGGCCGATGTCTCGGGCGTCGACCTCGCCGAACCGGAGGGCATCAGCCCGCGGCTGGGTGGGCTTGAGCGCCGTGTGCCGCTCGACCTGCCGGGGCTTTCCGAGCCGGAGGCGATGCGGCATTACGTGCGGCTGTCGCGCAAGAACTATTCGATCGATGCCGGGCTCTATCCGCTCGGATCGTGCACGATGAAGCACAATCCGCGGCTCAACGAGAAGATGGCGCGGTTGCCGGGCTTTGCCGATGTGCACCCGCTGCAGCCGCAGGCGACGGTGACCGGGGCGATCGAGCTGATCGGCGAGCTCGGCCGCTGGCTGACCGAGCTGACCGGCATGGCGGCGGTGGCGATGAGCCCGAAGGCGGGCGCCCATGGCGAGCTTGCCGGCATGATGGCGATCAAGGCGGCGATCGAGGCCAAGGGCGAGGGGGCGACCCGCACCGTCGTGCTGGTGCCGGACAGTGCCCACGGCACCAATCCGGCGACGGCGGCGCTGATCGGGCTGAGCGTGAAGCCGGTGCCGGTGCGGGACGACGGCACGGTCGATCCGGAGACGGTGAAGGCGCTGGTCGGGCCGGAGACGGCGGCGATCATGCTGACCAATCCGAACACCTGCGGGCTGTTTGAAAAGGACATCAAGGCGATCGCCGACGCGATCCACGCGGCCGGGGCGTATTTCTATTGCGACGGCGCCAATTTCAACGCCATCGTCGGCAAGGTGAAGGTCGGCGATCTCGGCATCGACGCGATGCACATCAACCTGCACAAGACCTTCTCTACCCCGCATGGCGGCGGTGGGCCGGGCTCCGGGCCGGTGGTGCTGTCGCAGCGGCTGGCGGCCTTCGCGCCGGTGCCGTTCGTGCGCGACGGCAAGCTGATCGAGGCGGCGGCGGAGGCCTGCGGCGAGGAACAGCCGTTCGGGCGGATCACGGCGTTCCACGGCCAGATGGGCATGTATGTGCGGGCGCTGACCTACATGCTGTCGCACGGGGCAGACGGGCTGAAGCAGGCGTCGGAAGACGCGGTGCTGAATGCCAATTATGTCCGCGTCGGGCTGCAGGACCTGATGAGCCTGCCGTTCGGCGAGAAGCCGTGCATGCACGAGGTGCTGTTCGACGACACGTTCCTGAAGGATACCGGCGTCACCACGCTCGATTTCGCCAAGGCGATGATCGACGAGGGCTATCATCCGATGACGATGTATTTCCCGCTGGTGGTGCATGGGGCGATGCTGATCGAGCCGACCGAGTCGGAAAGCCGGGCGGCGCTCGACCTGTTCATCGCGACGCTGCGCGACCTGGTGATGTCGGCCAAGCGCGGCGAGGTCGACCGGTTCAAGGGCGCGCCGTACCTGGCGCCGCGCCGGCGGTTGGACGAGACGCGGGCGGCGCGGGCGCCGAAGCTGAAGTGGGAGAAGCCGGCGCCGGCGGCGGTGGAGCCGGCGTGAGGCTTGTCTCGAAAAGCCCGGACGGTTCGGAACCGCCGGCTCTTGCCCCGAGGGGCTCGACCGGGTTTCACTGACGCAAGCGGCCCGCCGATTCTGATCGGCGGGCAATCGCGTTTGCGGATGGGCGGAACAGGGCAGGGGGCTGGCGATGGCCGAACGGGGGCAGGCGCCGAGGGCATGGCAGCGGATGCTGTCGGGACGCAGGCTCAACCTGCTCGACCCGTCGCCGTTCGACGTCGAGATTTCCGACATCGCCCACGGGCTTGCCCGGGTGGCGCGCTGGAACGGCCAGACCTTCGGCGAGCACGCGTTCTCGGTGGCGCAGCACTCGCTGCTGGTGGAGGATATCGCGCTGCGGCTGGAACCGAACCTGCCGGCGCGGCACCGGCTGGCGGTGTTGCTGCACGATGCGCCGGAATATGTCATCGGCGACATGATCTCGCCGTTCAAGGCGGTGATGGGCGGCCACTACAAGGATGTGGAAAAGCGGCTCCTGGATGCGATCCACATCCGCTTTGGCCTGCCGACGGCGCTGCCGGCGAGCCTCGTCAAGCTGACCAAGCGGGCCGACCGGATTTCGGCCTATTACGAGGCGATCGAACTGGCCGGGTTCCAGCCGGCGGAGGCCGAGAAGATCTTCGGCGCGCCGGCGGGGCATGGCGCGCGGCTGGGGCTGGTGGGCTGGACGACCGGCGAGGCGCAGACGCGGTTCCTGGAGCGGTTCACGACGCTGGAAGCGGCGATGCGCGGCGGTTGACGACCCGGGCCGGTGCGGGGGCAGGCTGGGGCTCGGGGCTGAAGCGGCGCCGGTTTATGCACGATTGCCCGCACAATCGGCCGGTTCGGCCTCGACGGCGGGCGCGGATCGCGGTATCGAACCGGCCGCATTCCGTATAATCTCGTAGCTCGGGTTCTGTTGTCGATGCCAGCCATTCACGTGTGTTCGCTTGCCCGCATGCCCGCGACCGTGGTCGAGACCGGGGCGAGCCACATCGCCACCCTGATCAACCGCGACACCGCGGTGGAGCGGCCGGACAGCGTCGCCGCCGACAATCACCTGTTCCTCGGCTTCAACGACATCACCACCGAGATCGACGGGTTGATCCCGCCGGGGCGGGTGCATGTGGAGCGGCTGCTTGCCTTCGTGCGCGACTGGGACCGCAAGGCGCCGATGGTGGTGCATTGCTGGGCCGGCGTCAGCCGCTCGACGGCGGGGGCGTTCATCGCGGCCTGCGCGCTGCGGCCGGATCTGGACGAGGCGTTCATCGCCGGCGAGATCAGGCGGCGGTCGCCGGCGGCGACGCCGAACATGCGGCTGGTTGGCTTTGCCGACGAGATCCTCGAGCGTGACGGGCGGATGGTGGCGGCGATCGCCGGCATCGGCCGGGGCGAGGATTGCTATGAGGGCCATCCGTTCACGATGCGGCTCGACGCGGCTGGATTGTAACGACGATTGGCTGTTATTGCCGCTCGTCGACCGGGCGGCCGGGGGTATGGTCGGATCGAAACGCGACGCGGCGGGGGAGGCGGAACGTGGACATCGGGCGCACCAGCATCGAAATCGGGCTCAACGCGGCGATCGTCGCGGTGAACGATGCGACGCCGCTGTTCCTGGCGCTCGGCGCGCGCCAGCAGGCGGCGGCGGGCGACGACGACCACGCGCTGCCGTTCGGCCCGTTCGACCCGATCGCCCACCGCACGCTCGACATCGGCCTGCGCGACTGGGTGGAGCAGCAGACGACGCTGCGGCTCGGCTATGTGGAGCAGCTCTACACATTCGGCGATCGCGGCCGCAATGCCCGGCCGGGCGATGCCGGGCCGCATGTGGTGTCGGTCGGCTATCTGGCGCTGTCGCGGGTGCAGGAGGACGCGGAGGCCGCGCTGGCGGCGCTGGGGGCGGCATGGCGGCCGTGGTACGATTTCGTGCCGTGGGAGGACTGGCGCGGCGGGCCGCCGAAGATCCTCGACCGGGTGATCCTGCCGATCTTGCGCGACTGGGCCGCCGATGGCGGGCGCGACGAGCCGCTGCGGCCATTGTCGCGGCGGGACCGGCTGCGGCAATATTTCGGCGAGGACGGCAGCGCCTGGGACGAGGAGAAGGTGCTGGAGCGCTACGAATTGCTCTATGAGGCCGGGCTGGTGGCGGAGGCGCGGCGCGACGGCCGGCCGGCGGCGTTGGAGCGCGGCACGCTGCCGCCGCTCGGCCTGCCGATGCGCTTCGATCACCGCCGGATCCTGGCCACCGCCATCTCGCGGCTGCGCGCGAAGCTGAAGTACCGGCCGGTGGTGTTCGAACTGATGGGTGAGGCGTTCACCCTGACGGAATTGCAGACGACGGTGGAGGCGATTTCCGGCCGGCACCTGCACAAGCAGAACTTCCGCCGGCTGGTGGAGGCCGGCTCGCTGGTCGAACCCACCGG